>JBDHZN010000001.1:0-60259 GCA_039811845.1 Micropruina sp.
GCCGGCGTGGTCGCCCTGTCCCGGCGCCGCGGCACCGGCTGACGCTCCCGCGTCGAGCTGCCGGATAGAGCCCTCCCTAACTACTTCTGCCCTCCCGTCGACGGGAGGGCAGAAGTAGTTAGGGAGGGTTTTCGGGCTGGGCGGAAGCGGTGGCGTGGATCGGGGGTTAGCCGTCGGAGAGCAGGATCTCGGTGAGTGCGGCCCGCAGCGAGTCGGGCAGTTCGATGCCGTCCAGCCGGCGCACCACGTCGAGCGTGTCGCCGGGGTGGCTGAGCATCGTCCAGGCCCGTTCCTTGTCCGCGTAGTCGCACTGCGCCGCGTTCAGCACGTCGAACAGCCGTTCGGTGATCGGCGGACCGCCGCCTCGCACCGGGTCGGTCAGCGTCACCGAGGCGCCGTCGACGGTGCTCACCTCGCCGAGGTCGATGGTCAGCCGGCCGGCGCCGGGGGTGGCCACGCCGCCGTCCACGCTCGCGGCGTCGCTGATGCCGTGCAGGATCACCGTCCAGCGGCGCCGCGCCGGCACCACGTCCAACTCGCCCACGGCCGGCGCGATGGTGAACCGGGACGCCTCGTCGTCCCACTCCAAGGTTGTCCGGACGGCCCGCGGCGCGGCCGCGTCGTCGTCCTCGTACAGGGTGAACGAGCCGATCGCGCCGGCGATGACATGCACCTCGAACGCGGCCGGGTTCTCCACGCCGTACTCCTCGGGTCCGGTCAGCGGCACGATCGCGCCCGGCCGGGCCAGCACCGGGTAGCCGGACAGCGGCCGATGCAGCTGCACCGTCCGCCCACCCGAGTAGCGCAGGTCGGTGAAGAAGTCGACCCATGGCCCCTCGGGCAACCAGGTCGTCGCCGCACCCAGCCCGGTGACACGATCGGCCGGTGAGGTGATCGGCGCCACCAGCAGCTTCGAGCCGAACAGGAAGGTGTTGCGGGAACCGTAGGCGCGCGGCACGTAGATGTCGCCTTGCCGATGCACGTGATACAGCGGACGGCACAACGCCCGGTTGGTGCGGTGCGCCCGTTCGTTCATCGTGTACAGGTAGGGCAGCAGCCGATGTCGGAGCCGTAGGAAATCGACCATCACGGCGGCGTGTTCGGCCGGGTAGTTCCACGGCTCCTTGCCCATGAACCGGCTCAGTGTGGAGTGCAGCCGATTGATCGGCGAGAAGGTGCCCAACTGGAACCAGCGGGTGACCAGTTCGTTGTCGCGGTAGCCGAACATGTGGCCGCCGATGTCGTGGCTCCACCAGCCGAAGCCGATGTTGGCGGCGGTCGCGGTGAAGCGCGGCTGGAACTCCAGGCTGCCCCACGAGTTGATCGTGTCGCCGGAGAAACCCACCGGGTAGCGGTGCGAACCCGGTCCGGCGTAACGCGAGAAGGTGATCGGACGCTGCCCGCGCCGCGCGCTGTCCAGGTAGTGGAAGTGGTTCAGCAGCCACAGCGGATCCAGCCCGGCCAGCGACGAATGGATGCCCTGCTGCCAGTCCAGCCACCAGAAGTCGACGCCCTCGTCCTCCAACGGATGGTGCACCTGCTCGAAGTAGCTGGCCAGAAAATGCTGGTCGGCGATGTCGAAATCGACCGGCTGCTCGGACGCCGGATCGATGCCCATCGCGGTCGCCATCCGCGGGTAGGCCTCTTCGAACGCCCGGACGCCGTCCGCGGGGTGCACGTTCAGCGCCACCTTCAGCCCGTGCTCATGCAGCCAAGCGAGCATGCCCTCGGGATCGGGGATCAGCTCCCGGTTCCAGGTGTAGCCGGTCCAGCCGGTGCCGTACTCGGGCGGGACGTCGACCAGGTGCCAGTCCATGTCGAGCACCGCGACGCTGAACGGAATGTGCGCGGCGGTGAACCGGTTGATCAGCTCCTGGTACTCGTCGGCGGTGTAGGGGTGATAGCGGCTCCACCAGTTGCCCAGCGCCCAGCGGGGCAGCAGCGGTTGCGGCCCGGTGAGCCGATGGAAGTCGTCCAGCGCCTGCTGGTACGCCTCCCCGTGGGCGAACAGGTAGATGTCAGTGTTGCCGGACGTCCGGGGCGCCACCCAGCCATCGGCGTCCAGTGCCATCGTGGTCGAGTCGTCGAGCACCGCCGAACCGAGGTAGCTGAGCACGCCGTCCTCCAGGTCGGTGGGGCCGTCGACCTCGTCCAGGGTGCGCGCGGTGCCGCCCAGGTTGGCGTCGCCGCCGCCCCAGAGTTGCTGGCGTTCGCCGTAGCGCCAGGTGCGGCGATGACCGGTGCCACCCGCCAGGTGGGCATACAACCCGCCCGGGCTGAACGGCAGTTCGTCATAGCTGAGCTGCACGGTCGCAGTGACGATCTCGATGCCGTGCTTGGTGCGGTTGACGGTGAACTCGACCGGTTCGAAGTCGCGGTTGATCACCATCTGGGTGGCGCGGTCCTCGAATCGGCCCTCGGGGGAGTACTCCAGCCGGAACAGCGCGTTGCTCAGCACGGTGATCCGGTAGTGCTCACCGCGCACCTGAGATTCGGCGGGCGCCAGCGGTGTGGTGGCCATTCTCAACCGGTCCGGAAGCGTCATGGTTCGCAGTCTAGGGACCGCTGCGTGCGTGCTGACCGGCCCTCTCCACCAACCGCGAACAACGATCGGGATCGGGCACCGACAGCCGTGCCCGATCCCGATCCTTGGTCGCCGGCGCGGTCGCGATGTCGACCTCGTGCCGCCGCGCGACGCCCAGCACGCGGCACGCGAACAGCAGATGAACGGGTTCCGCTGCCCGGCGTGCCGCGCGTCCGGATCGTCCGTGGGCTGCTTACAGTGCAAGTGCGGTCACCCCAATGACCGTCCAGGAGGAAACGATGCGTCGTTTGACCCGCACCGGTCGAACCCGCGGGCCGCTACCAGGGCCCGACCTTCCCGGCTGACACGACTATGTGGGCCGGCGGGGGTGCAGCGTCGGCCTCAGGACAGGACCGCTCGTGCCCCGTACAGCAAGCAGTTCCCGCAGCTTCGTCACCACCGCCGCCGACACGTCGGTGCGGACCTACGTGATCGACACCTCCGTCCTGCTCAGTGATCCGCACGCCGTGCGCAACTTCCACGAACACGAGGTGATCGTGCCGATCGTGGTGGTCACCGAACTGGAGGAGAAACGGAATCACCCCGAGCTCGGCTACTTCGCCCGGACGGCGCTGCGCTACCTCGACGAGCTGCGGCTGGCGAACGGACGGCTCGATCTGCCGCTGCAGGTCAACGACGACGGCGGCACCCTGCACGTGGAACTCAACCACTCCGACCAGACCGTCCTGCCGCACGGCTTCCGCCTCGGTGACAACGATTCACGCATCCTCGCGGTGGCGCTGAACTACTCCGGTGAGGGACGCGACGTCGTCCTGGTCAGCAAGGACGTCCCGCTGCGGGTGAAGGCGTCCGCCGTCGGCCTGGCGGCGCAGGAGTACCTGCACGAGCAGCCCATCGACACCGGCTGGACGGGCATGGCCGAGGTCGAGGTCGAGCGGGCCAGCGTCGACGCCCTGTACGCGTCCGGCACTGCGCTCGTTCCGGAAGCAGTCGAGCTGCCCTGCCACAGCGGCGTCGTGCTGCACACCGCCGGGGCGACCGCGCTGGGCCGGGTGCTGCCGGACGGCACCGTGAAGCTGGTCCGGGGCGATCGCGATTGCTTCGGCATCCACGGGCGTTCCGCCGAGCAGCGGGTGGCGCTCGACCTGCTGCTCGACCCGGCGGTGGGCATCGTCTCACTCGGCGGCAAGGCCGGCACCGGCAAGTCTGCGCTGGCGCTGTGCGCCGGCCTGGAGGCGGTGCTGGAACGTCAATTGCACTCGAAGGTGATCGTCTTCCGGCCCCTGTACGCCGTCGGCGGCCAGGAACTCGGCTACCTACCGGGTGCCGAGGGCGAGAAGATGGCGCCCTGGGCGCAGGCCGTGTTCGACACCCTCGGCTCGGTCACCAACCGCAACGTCATCGAAGAGGTGATGGCCCGCGATCTGCTTGAGGTGCTGCCGCTCACCCACATCAGGGGACGCTCGCTGCACGACGCGTTCGTGATCGTGGACGAGGCACAGTCGCTGGAGCGCAACGTGCTGCTCACCGTGCTGTCCCGGATCGGCCAGAACTCGCGGGTGGTGCTGACCCACGATGTTGCGCAGCGTGACAACCTGCGGGTCGGACGCCACGACGGCGTCGTCGCGGTCGTCGAGAAGCTGAAGGGCCACCCGCTGTTCGCCCACATCACGCTGACCCGTTCGGAGCGTTCACCGATCGCCGCCCTGGTCACCGACTTGCTGGAGGACATCGGCATCTAGCACACGCCGATCAATGCAACCACCGCTGGTTGAGCTTGTCGAAACCCGTTGCCGGCCCGCTCAGGTTTCGGGTCTCGACAAGCTCGACCAACGAAGGTCCGCGCTTTCCCAACCGCTGGCCGAGACCAACGGAGCGTCATCCCGGACTTGATCCGGGATCTCCACCGCCGGTCCGCACGGGGCCGACAGAGAGATCCCGGCGTTCGCCGGGATGACGGGGTGCTTCAGATCTGCGCCGCCGGCCCGGCGGCGGCGTCCGAGACCGGCGCCAACCGGGCCAGGCAGAGTTCCGGCTCGACCCATGGCCGTAGCTCGGCCACGGTCTCGCTGGCGCCTCCGGCAGCGAGGTAGCCCCGCATCATGCCGAGATGGATCCGGCACACGGTGGTGTCGCCGCCCAAGGTGAGATCGCGGAACGGGCAGCGGACGATCTCCAGGCTGCGCTCGCCGTCCACCTCGGCCACCCGTGAACTGAGGCCGAGCGAATTGACGGCAGCCACCAGTGCCGCGGTGTCGGAGAGCTCGGCTTCGGCGTCAGCAAGAGAACGGCCCCAGGATTCGCCGATCCTTTCGGCGACCGGGTTGTCGGGCGAGTCGTTGTCGCGCAGGTAGCCGAGAATCGCCTGAACCAGCGAACGGTAGGGGTGGTCGGTGACCGGCGGGGCGGTCGGAGCAGCGGTGAACAGCACCCTCGGTCGCCCCTGAACGCCGCGATGCTCGACCACCCGGCGCACCAGTCCGACGCTGAGTAACGCGTCGAGGTGGAAGCGCACGGTGTTCGGATGGAGAGCAAGGTTCTCGGCCAGTACCTCGGTCGAGGCCGGGTCAGGCAACTCCTGAAGGTGTGCGAGAACTCGCCGCCGGGTCGGTCCGAGCCGATCCGGGCCATGGTCGGGCACGGTGGACGAGGTCATCGCCTTCCATGATGACATCACGCATCTACCGGCGCACGACAGTTCGCCCGAGCTCGGAGTCTCTCGCGTACCCTGTGGGCATGACGGTCGAGGTGCGCACACCGCTGGTGTTGGCTGATGCGCACGGCCGCGTCGCCACCGATCTGCGGGTCTCGCTCACCGACCGCTGCAACCTCCGTTGCACCTACTGCATGCCCGCTGAGGGCCTGCCCTGGCTGCCCGGTGAGGAGGTGCTGACCGACGCCGAACTGCATCGCCTGATGGCGATCGCGGTCGAATCGCTGGGCATCACCAAGATCCGTTTCACCGGTGGCGAGCCGCTGCTGCGCCGGTCGCTGGAACACATCGTCGCGGACGCCAAGACCTTGCGTACCCGCGCCGGAAACGCCCCGGAGCTGTCCTTGACCACCAACGGCATCGGCCTCGACAAGAGAGTGTCCGCCCTTGCCGAGGCCGGATTGGACCGGGTCAACGTCTCCCTTGACTCGCTTGATCGGCAGCGCTACGCCGCCCTCGCCCGCCGCGACCGGCTGGACGCGGTGCTGGCCGGGTTGGCCGCGTCGGAGGCGGCTGGGTTGCTGCCGGTCAAGGTCAACAGCGTGATCATGCGTGACGTCAACGACGTCGATGTCGTTCCGCTGGCGCAGTTCTGCCTGGAGCGCGGCTACCAGTTGCGGTTCATCGAGCAGATGCCGCTCGGGCCGCGGCACGAATGGGACCGTTCGCAGATGGTCACCCAGGCCGAGATCCTGGAGCGGCTCAATGAGCGGTTCACTCTGCAGCCGGCCGCCGAGCCGCGTGGTGCCGCGCCCGCCGAGCTGTGGGAGGTGGCCGCGGACGCCTCGCAGCCGGGCGGACGAATCGGCGTCATCCCTTCGGTGACCGCGCCGTTCTGCGGGGCCTGCGACCGCACTCGGATCACCGCGGACGGCCAGATGCGCACCTGCCTGTTCTCGCGCACCGAGACCGACCTGCGGACGCCGCTGCGCGACGGTGCCTCGGACGCGGAACTCGCCGAGATCTGGGCGGGCGCGCAGGCCCGCAAGGCGGCCGCGCACGGAATCGGCGAACCGGGCTTCGTGCCGCCGGCCCGCACCATGAGCGCCATCGGAGGGTGAGGATTGTGAAGATTCGGTACTTCGCAGGTGCGGCAGAAGCCGCGGGTGTCGCCGAGGAGACGGTGGACGCCGAGTTCGAGGTGACGGTCGCCGACCTCGTCGAACAACTGGGCTCCGACCGGGAACGGCTGGCCAAGGTGCTCGCCATCTCCACCGTCCTGATCGACGGCCAGGCGGCCCGCTCCCGCACCGAGTTCATCGCACCGGGCGCCCAGGTGGACGTGCTGCCTCCGTTCGCCGGCGGATAGTTGCGCTTCCCTGGGTCAGCCGGGTGCAGGTCGGTGCCGACGGGTCGAAAATCCAACCCTGCCAACTCTGGTCCTGACAAGGGGGGATGCGGTATTCTGAAAGACCCCCCAACGGCGGTGGGGTGCCGGGTTCGGCGCTGGACATGCCCGGGGCGGACGATGCGTCGTCCGGTTCGGCTGCCTCGGCGGAGCGCGTTTCCCCACCGCCGGAGTTCAGTGCCGCGCGTGGCTCTTTGAGGCCCCGTAGCGAGTGACAAAACCCTGGCGTCCGGGGGAAGCGTCGTGTCGCCGTCCGGATCAGATCAGCGGCCACGGCCAGGCGTGACCGGTCTCATCGATGGGCAGGATTCCCGCGTCGAGCACTCTTTGGGTTCGGCGCCGCAGTGCGCGCACCTCGCGGTCGTCGAGCAGTTCGGCGATCGCATCGGGGACGGCGTCCGCGAGCGGCGCCAGGTCGACCAGGATGTTGGGGGCGATGGGTTCGCCGGCGAAGTCCCAGATCACGGTGCGCAGCTTGTAGCCGGCGGCGAAGCACAGCCCGTGGTCGATCGCCCAGATGCCGCCGTGCTCGTCGGTGAGCACGTGGCCGCCCTTGCGGTCGGTGTTGTTGCTGACCACATCGAAGACGGCCAGCCGACGCAACCGCTCGTGAGCCTCGGGCGACTCACGGACCAACCGGAAGTAGTGCATCGCCGGATCGCACTCGATGAACCACTGCAACGAGCCCACCCCGAGCGGAGCGTCGGTGCGGATCACGGTGGGCGGCACGAATCCCCAGCCCAGCGCGACGTCCAGCAGGTAGGCGGCACGTTCGCGCCGATACAGCCCGGGTTCGAAATCCCACAGCGGCCGTTCACCGGATTCGGGCTTGTAGATCGCCCAGGTGTAGTCGTCGTCGCGGGTGACTTCGACGACGAAGGTGGCGTTGCTGCTCTCCACGACCCGGCCGACGAGATTGATGGTGCCCTCGTTGAGCAGCGCCTCCTGCTGGGCGGTGTTCACTGAGCCAGCGGCCCGTCGGACGAATTGACGCTGCGGACGACGGGTGCACCGTGAGCGGGCCAGTCGATCACCGACACCGAGCCGGTGCCGACGTCCATCCGCTGGAAGTGGTCGAGGTGGGTGCCGACCGCATGGGTGAGCAGCGCCTTGATCGGGTCGGCATGTGAGAAGCAGGCCACCGTCTGCCCGCGGTGGGCGGCCCGCAGCCGCTCCATCAGCGCGATCATCCGGGTCTGCAGTTCGACGAAGCTCTCGCCGCCGGGAAAGCGGAAGGTGGACGGCGCCTGCTGCACCGTGCGCCAGTCGCGAAGTTTGGCCAGGGCAGTGAGCTGCTTTCCGGTCCACTCGCCGAAGTCGCACTCCAACAGGGCGGGCTCGATCACGGCGGTCAGCCCGGTGCTCCGCTCCGACGGTTCGGCGGTCTCCCGGGCGCGTTCCAACGGCGAGCTGTAGATAGCGGTGAGCCCGGCGTCGGCCAACCGGTGGGCTACGGCCTCAGCCTGTTCCCGGCCACGATCGGAGAGATGCAGCCCGGGAGCACGCCCCGGCAGGATCTGCCCGGTGGTCGGTGTTTGTCCGTGGCGCACCAGCAGCACCCGGAATGTCTTGGGCGACGGCACGCGACGAGCGTACTCGGGTGGCAAGGCTGCCCAGTACCGCCTTTGCTGGCGCGGTCAGCGAGGTCCTGTGAACAAGGATCGGGATCGACCACGGCTGACCGTGCCTGATCCCGATTGTTGTTGCGTACCGAGCCATCGACTTCGGTGTGACGGGTGGATGCCAGGTCCGACCATCCGTGCCGCGGCATCTTGTGCCGGGGGTTAGCGTGAGGACGTGACCGAACGCCCCACCATCGCAACCGTTGCCGAACTGCGTGCCAGCGGGCACGTCCAGAAGGGCCTGCGGGAGGAGATCCGTGACAATCTGCTGACCGCGCTGGCTGCCGGGGAGAACCCCTGGCCGGGCCTGCACGGCTTCGACCGCACCGTGCTGCCGCAGCTTGAGCGGGCGCTGATCGCCGGGCATGACGTGGTGTTGCTGGGGGAGCGCGGGCAGGGCAAGACCAGGCTGCTGCGCACCCTGGCGGGCCTGCTCGACGAGTGGACGCCGGTGATCGCCGGCGCCGAACTCGGCGAACATCCCTACGAGCCGATCACCGCCGAGTCCCGTCGTCGGGCCGCCGAACTCGGCGACGACTTGCCGGTGGCCTGGCGGCACCGCTCCGAGCGCTACTCCGAGAAGCTGGCCACCCCGGACACCTCGGTGGCCGACCTGATCGGCGACGTCGACCCGATCCGGGTTGCCGAGGGACGCCGGCTGGGCGACCCGGAGACCATCCACTTCGGCCTCATTCCCCGTAGTCACCGTGGCATTGTGGCGATCAACGAGCTGCCCGACCTGGCCGAACGCATCCAGGTCTCGATGCTCAACGTGATGGAGGAGCGCGACATCCAGATTCGCGGCTACGTGCTGCGGCTGCCGCTGGACGTGCTGGTGATGGCGTCGGCGAACCCGGAGGACTACACCAACCGCGGCCGGATCATCACCCCACTCAAGGACCGCTTCGGCGCCGAGATCCGTACCCACTACCCGCTGGAACTCGCCGACGAGGTGGCGGTGATCCGGCAGGAGGCCCAGCTGGTCGCCGAGATCCCCGAGGTGCTGCTGGAGATCCTGGCCCGCTACACCAGGGCGCTGCGTGAGTCGCCGGCGATCAACCAACGCTCCGGCGTCTCCGCCCGGTTCGCGATCGCTGGTGCTGAAACGGTGGCGGCCGCCGCCCTGCACCGGGCAGTGGTCCGGGGCGAGACAGACCCGGTGGCCCGGCTGGTTGACCTGGAGACCGCGGTCGACGTGCTGGGCGGCAAGATCGAGTTCGAGGCCGGCGAAGAAGGGCGCGAAGAGGCGATCCTCAGCCACCTGCTACGGACCGCGACCGCGGAGGCGGCCCGCGCGCATTTCCGCGGCATCGACCTGGGTCCACTGGTGGAGGCGTTGGACGGCCAGACCACGATCATCACCGGCGAACAGGTGACGGCGTCCGAGTTCCTGGCGGGCCTGCCCGAGGCCGACGGCGTCTACGACGAGATCGCAGAGCGGTTCGAGGCCGACAATCCCGGACGGCGGGCCAGCGCCATCGAGCTGGCGCTGGAAGGCCTCTACTTGGCCCGCCGGATCGCCAAGGACTCCGACGGCAGCGAAACGATCTACGGCTGACTCACTCATCTAGGACGAACATGCCTCGCAACCGCGCCTCGCGTTACGGCCGCTATGCCGGCGGCCCGGACCCGCTGGCGCCGCCGGTCGATCTGAGCGAGGCTCTGGCTCAGATCGGCGACGACGTGATGGCCGGCTACAGCCCCGAGCATGCCCTGCGCGAGTACCTGCGCCGCGGCAGCTCTTCCCGTGAGGGGTTGGACGACCTGGCCCGCCGGGTGAACGCGCGCCGCCGCGACCTGCTCAGCCGCTACCGGATGGACGGCACCCTGCAGCAGGTTAAGGAACTGCTCGACCATGCGGTCGACGCCGAACGGAAACAGTTGCTTCGCGACGCGATGATGGACGACGACGATCGTGCCTTCCGTGAGCTGCGGCTGGACAACTTGTCGCCCTCGACGGCCGCTGCGGTCAACGAGCTCACCGACTACGACTGGGCATCCACCGAAGCCAGGCAGGACTACGAGAAGATCAAGGACCTGCTCGGACGCGAACTGCTCGACCAGCGGTTCGCCGGCATGAAGCAGGCCCTGGAGAACGCCACCGATTCCGACCGGGCGGCGATCAATGCGATGCTCGACGACCTCAACGAACTGCTCGATAAGCATCGCCGCGGTGCGGACACGCCCGACGACTTCGACGATTTCATGGCCAAGCACGGCGAGTTCTTCCCCGAGAATCCGCGCAACGTCGAGGAGCTGATCGACGCGCTGGCGCAGCGCGCGGCCGCCGCGCAGCGGCTGATGCGCTCGATGAGTGCCGAGCAACGCGAGGAACTGATGCGGCTCTCCGCGCAGGCGTTCGGATCGCCCGAGCTGATGGCGCAACTCGACCGGCTGGATTCCTCGCTGCAGGCGTTGCGGCCCGGCGAGAACTGGACGGGCGGCGAACAGTTCACCGGCGAGGAGGGGATGGGACTGGGCGACGGCACCGGCGTCCTGCAGGACCTCGCCGAGCTCGATTCGCTGGCCGAGCAGCTCGGCCAGAACTACGGCGGTGCCCGGCTCGACGACCTCGACCTGGACGCGTTGAACCGGCAGCTCGGCGCCGAGGCGGCGGTCAACGCTCGCACCCTGGCCGAACTGGAGAAGGCGCTGCGCGAGGGTGGCTTCCTGCGCCGCGACGGCTCCGGTGACCTGCGGCTGTCGCCGCAGGCGATGCGCCGACTGGGCAAGGCGCTGCTGGCGGAGGCCGCCAAGCAACTCTCCGGACGGCAGGGCAACCGGGACACCCGGCTGTCCGGGGCGGCCGGGGAGCCGACCGGGGCGTCCCGGCCGTGGCAGTTCGGCGACTCCGAACCTTGGGACGTCACCCGGACGATGCTGAACGCGGCGACCCGCGACCCCGGATCCGCGCGCACCGCACCTTTGCGTCCGACGGAGATCCCGGGTCAAGCCCGGGATGACGGAAGGTCGCTCAGCCCGCTCCCCGTCATCCCGGCGGACGCCGGGATCTCAGACCGGGCCGGAAGCGTCACCCCGCCGCGCTTCCGCATCCACCTGGACGACGTCGAGGTGATCGAGACCGAGGCGCGCACCTCGTCCGCGGTGGTGCTGCTGGTGGACACTTCGTTCTCGATGGCCGCCGAGGGCCGCTGGGTGCCGATGAAGCGGACGGCGCTGGCGCTACACCACCTGGTCAGCACCCGGTTCCGCGGTGATCGGTTGGAGTTGATCAGCTTCGGGCGATGGGCGCAGTCGCGCGAGATCGCCGACCTCACCGCGCTACCGCCGGTGCGCGAGCAGGGCACCAATCTGCATCATGCGCTGCTGCTGGCGAACCGGTTCTTTCGGAAGCATCCGTCGATGCAGCCGGTGCTGCTGGTAGTCACCGACGGCGAGCCGACCGCGCACCTGACCGGCGGCGGGGACGCCTGGTTCGACTGGCCGACCGCACCCGAGACGGTGGCGCTGACCGTTGCCGAGTTGGACAAGGCGTCCCGGCTGGGTGCCGCACCGATCTTCTTCCGGCTCGGCGACGACCCAGGGCTGGAGCGGTTCCTCGGCCAATTGGCTCGACGCTCCGGTGGCCGGGTGGTGTCTCCGGACTTGGCCGATCTGGGCAGTGCGGTGGTCGGCGAGTATCTGACCGCCCGGTTCCGACGCGGGTGGGACCTCGGCGACTGGCTGGAGTGACCGCGCCTGGGGTCTCGACAGGCTCGACCGACGAGAAGAGGACCGATCTCCTGCTCGTCAGCTTCGGGCGATGACGATCTACAACGGCGCGAGCCCGGTGCGCAGGGCGAAGAGCACCAGTTGGACGCGGTCGCGCGCGTGGGTCTTGGCCATCAGGTTGCCCACGTGGGTCTTCACGGTCGGCATCGACAACCACAGCCGTTCGCAGATTTCGCGGTTGGTGAGCCCGCGGGCCACCAGATCGAGCACCTCACGCTCGCGGTTCGTCAGCCGGCGCAGCACGTCCAGATCGCCGCGACTCGGGGACGGCCCGCGCTCGGACGGCGACCGGAAGGCGGCGAACAGTCCTCGGGTGGGGCCGGGGGAGATGACCGCGTCGCCGCGGTGCGCGGTACGGATCGCTTCGATGAGGTCTGCCGGCGGGGTGTTCTTCAGCAGGAATCCGGCGGCTCCCGCCTCGACCGCCGTCAGCACGTACTCGTCCTCGCTGAACGTGGTCAACACCACGATCCGGGTGCGGACGCCGCCGGCGACGAGCCGGCGGGTCGCTTCGAGCCCATCCATCCCCGGCATCCGGATGTCGAGCAGCAGCACGTCCGGCTCGTCCCGGGCGCAGCGTCGCAGTGCGTCGGCGCCGTCGATCGCCTGCCAGCTCACCCGCAAGTCGGGCTGGGCGTCCAGGATCATGGCGAGCCCGGCGGTGAACAGCGGCTCGTCGTCGGCGAGCCCGACGCTGATCGTGCCGCCGGCCTGTCCGCCGGCGGTGTTCATGTGCGGCTCCAGGGCAGTCGGACGGCGACCCGCCACCCTCCGGTGACGAAGTCCGGGCCGGCCACCGCGGTGCCGCCCAGGGCGCGAGCGCGTTCGCGGATGCCGATCAGGCCGTGTCCTGCCGCGCCACCCGGGCCCTGGCGTCCGGTCCTCGCCGGGGCGGCATCCGGCCGGACCGGACTCCCGGCGCCGTTGAGGATCAGCAGCGCCACCGCGTCCGGTTCGATCCCGATCTGCACCAGCACCGGTGCGCCCGGGGTGTGCGCCGCGGCGTTGGTCAGCGCCTCCTGGACGATCCGGTAGCCGGCCGTTCCGACGGGCCCGGGAACACTTCGCGGATCACCGTCGACGCGCAGCCGGATGTCGGTGCCGGCCGCGCGCAGGTCCGCCACCAGCCCCGTGACGTCGGCCAGCACCGGCGGTGGCCGCCGGGCGGCGACCGTGGTGTCCTCGTCGGCTCGCAGCACGTCGATCACTCCGCGCACCTCGTCGACCGCGGAGCGGCTGAGCCTGCCGATGTCCGCCAGTGCCTGATCGGCGCGGTCCGGATCGCTGCGCAGCACGGCGCGTGCACCCTCGGCCTGGGCGGCGACCACATTCAGCGAATGCCCGAGGATGTCGTGCATCTCGCGCGCGATACGGCTGCGTTCCTCGGCCGCGGCGAGCCGGCGTTCGGCGGCCCAGCGCGCCTCGATGGTCCGGGTGCGCTCCAGCGCATCCTCCACCCGCTCCCGGTTCCGCCGCCGGATCGCCCCGACCAGCACGGCCACGGTCAACCCCAGCCAGGCCGACAGCGTCGAGTTGATCCGGAACTCCCAGGACCGGTCCAGCCCGACCACCGGTCCGTCCGAGAGCAGCACGGCCACAGCCACCCCGGCATAGAGCAGCGCCAGGAAGATCCACCGCCACGGCGGCTCCAGCCGGGACTGGATGGTGAACGCCGCGATCAGGCAGACCAGACCGGCGAACGCGCTGACGTCGCCGACTGCCACCAGGTGTGCCACGAGCAGCGCGGCGATCACCGCCAGGCTGGCGCGTGGGTACACCCGGCGCACCACCAGCGCGGCACAACAGCCGATCACCACCAGCCCGTAGACAGCCTGTGGCGCCGACGACAACGACGCGCCCGGCCAACTCGGCAGGCCGAGCACGGCCAGCAGGATCGCGACGGCCGAATCCGTCACAACCGGGTGGCGGCCCACGAAGCCGAGCGTTCGATCGAACGGCGACGTGGAGGGTGCGGCAGCATGCATGACTCCCATAGTGATAGTCGATTCCGAGCGTCCGGACCTCATGCCGGGGTATGAACTCCGGTCCGTGCCGGGGCACGATCCGCGCGCCGTCCGACGATTGGAATCGTGGATGACATGAACGACGTCATCACCACCGACGGCCTCAGCAAGGAGTTCAAGGGCCAGCTCGCGGTCGACGGGCTCGACCTGCGGGTGCCGCAGGGTGCGGTCTACGGCTTCCTCGGTCCGAACGGTTCCGGCAAGTCCACCACCATGAAGATGTTGCTGGGCCTCACTCAACCGACCGCGGGGCGGATCAGCCTGTTCGGTGAGCCGCTCACCCGGGCGTCGCGGGCCGCCCTGCTGCCCGCGATCGGCTCGATGATCGAGGCACCGCCGGGCTACGGCCATCTCACCGGACGGGAGAACCTGCGCGTGGTGCAGGACATGCTCGGGTTGACCGACGCCCAGGTGGACCGGGCGCTGGAGACCGTCCGGCTCACCGACAACCAGCACAAGCTCGTCCGGAACTACTCGTTGGGCATGAAGCAGCGGCTCGGGATCGCGATGGCGCTGGCCCGCGAACCACGGCTGCTGATCCTGGACGAGCCGACCAATGGCCTCGACCCGGCCGGCATCGAGGAGATCCGGACGCTGCTGCAGCAACTCGCGCAGCAGGACATCACCGTGATGGTCTCCAGCCATCTGCTCGACGAGATCGACAAGATGGCGACCGTGCTCGGCATCCTGTCGAACGGCCGGCTGATCTTCCAGGGCAGCCGCGAGGAACTCTTCGAGCACTCGATTCCGGATCTGCTGGTCGACACCCCCGATCCGGCGGCGGCGCTGCGCGTGCTCACCGATCAGACCCGGGCGATTCCCAACGAGGGCTATGCCGCGTCCCCCGCGGGGTTACGGTTCAGCGGTGTCGACCGGGACGAGGGCGCGGAACTGATCCGCCGGCTCGCCGTGGCCGGCGTGCCGGTCTATGAGGTGCGGCGGTTGCAGCAGAGCCTGGAGGAGGTCTTCATGGACCTGACCGGACGTGGAGCGCTGCGGTGACCCGGGCGATCCGGCTGGAGGTGCGCAAGCTGCGCCGGCTGCGGCAGCTACCGGTGCTGCTTGCCCTGATCGTCGCGGTGGCGGCGCTGAGCAGCGTGTCGCTGTTCTCGTCCGCGGCGCAGCAGGACTTCGACAACCCCGCCGCACTGCCCTGGGAATCACTGCTGATGTCGTACACGATGATGGCGGCGATGACCTCTCCGATCCTGACCGCGGTGCTGGCCAGCCGGCAGACCGACATCGAACACGCGGCCAGTGGCTGGATCCTGGCCGGCACCGCGGGGTTCACCCCGGGCACGCTGGTGCGGGCGAAGCAGGCGATGCTCAGCATCCTGGTGGCCGCCGGGGTGGCGCTGCAGACGGCGATGGTCGTCGGGATGGGGTTCGCACTCGGCATCCAGGTGCCGTTCGACCCCGGACCTTGGCTCGGCTACACCGCGCTGTTGGCGCTGATCAACGCCGCTCTGCTCGCCCTGCACACCATGCTGGCAGCGACGCTGGAGAACCAGCTGGTAGGCGTCGGGATCGGGATGTTCGGGGCGTTCATCGGAGTCTTCTCGCTGCTGATCCCGCCGGCCATAACCCGGTTCATTCCCTGGGGGTACTACGCGATGATCTCGCAAGTCACCTACACCGACCGCGCCCTCGTCCGGATCACCCCGCCGTACGCCTGGATCGCCGGCTTCCTGGTGCTGGTCGGCGTCCTGTTCGCGCTGGCCACCCGCCGCTTCGACCGAATCGAGGGCTGAGAAGTGTTCCGTGCAGAACTCGTCAAACTGAAGCGGTCGGCCGTCTGGGCCATCGCCCCGATCCTGCCGCTGATGGCGGTGTTCACGGGCACCATGAACGTGCTCGGCAACCGACAGGTGCTGGACAGCGGCTGGGCCTCGCTCACCTCGCAGGTCACCCTGTTCTACGGCCTGATGTTCTTCTCGATCGGCGTCGGTCTGCTGGCCGCCACCGCGTGGCGCGCCGAGCATCGGGGCGGCAACTGGAATCTGCTGGTGACCACGACCCGCCGGCCGGTGCTTCTGGTGGCGGCCAAGATTGCGGCGATCGCCGTGCCGATCGCGTTCATGCAGGTGGTGCTGGTCGGCGGCACGCTGGCCGCCGGGCTGTTGGTGCTGCGGCTCGACGGGCCGATCCCCTGGGAGTTCGCCGGGGCATGTGCGCTCGCCGTGCTGATCGCGCTGCCGCTGGTCGCTGTGCAGTCGCTGTTGTCGATGCTGCTGCGATCGTTCGCCGCACCGGTCGCGCTCTGTCTGGCGGGCTGTGTGGTCGGCCTGGCCACGGTGCTCTCCGAAGCCTTCCGCCCGCTCAGCTACCTGGTGCCTCAGGCGCTCAACACCCAAGCGCTCAGCCTGGGCTCGAATGCGCTGGCCGGTGCCGGCGGTCTCGGCCCGGCGGACGTTCTGCCGCTGCTCGGGTCGGCGACGGTGCTGACCGGGCTTGCCGTCCTGCTGAGTGTGTGGGCGGTGCGTGCGGTGAAACTCCGCTGAGGAAGCGCTGATCATTCACGTCATCCCGGGCTCCGACCCGGGATCTCAGGCGGGGAGAGATCCCGGATCAAGTCCGGGATGACGATGGAGAGGCTTGATCGGTGTTTCCCAAGCGGTCGACTGCCGTTGGTTGAGCTTGTCGAAACCGTCGCGTCCTGACTGGCCTGCCGGTTCCTGGTCGGACGTGGCATGTCACGGCGGTGAGAAGCGCTACCGGGCGGCGGGTGAACGCGACAGACTGGCACTCCGCGCGGCGAGGCCGCGGGCAACGCGAGCACAAGGGAGTGAGGGACGTGGTGAAGGTATTGGTCGCCGGGGATCGATTCATCCTGCCGGAGATCCTGCTGGAGGCGTTGGCCCGGCATGTCCCGGACGCCGAAACGACGATCATCAAGGGCAGTTGGCCGGTTACGCCGTTCGCCGACATCGGCGAAGTGCACGAGGCCGAGGGCGACGAGGACGAACTGATCCGCGCGCTGAAGGGCTGCGAGGTCGCCTTCGTCCACGCCTCCCCGTTCACCGAGAAGGTGATCGCCGCGGCCACCCCGACGTTGAAGCTGATCACCGTCGGACGGGGCGGCCCGGTCAACATCAACCTGGACGCCGCCAAGAAGCACGGCGTGACGGTGTCCAACGCGCCGGGGCGCAACGCCACCGCGACCGCCGAGCACAGCGTGGCGATGATCCTCGCCTCGGTGCGGCAACTGGTCGACCGGCACAACGAGTTGGTGGCCGGTGATTGGCGGGGCGACTACTACGCCTACGAGAACGTCGCGCCCGAGGTGCGTGGCTCGACCGTCGGGCTGATCGGCTACGGCGCGATCGGTTCGCGGGTGGCCCGGACGCTGCACGCGATGGGCGCCGAGGTGCTCGCCTACGACCCTTACGTGGACGCCGCCGACATGCCGGACGCCACCAAGCTCGACGACCTGGACGAGCTGCTGCGGCGCTCCACCATCCTGACCTTGCACCCGCGGCTGAACGACGAGACTCGGGGCATGATCGGGCGTGACCAGTTGGCGCTGCTGCCCGAAGGGGCGATCGTGGTGAACTGCTCGCGTCCGCCCGTCCTCGACTACGACGCGCTCGCGGACGCCCTCGACTCCGGCCACCTGTACGCCGCCGCAGCGGACGTACTGCCGTCCGAGCCGTTGCCGTCCGGTCATCGGCTGTTGCGGACGCCGCGGCTGATCGTCACCCCGCATCTGGCCGGCGCCAGCCGGGAATCCGCCCAGTTGGCCGCCGAACTCGGCGCCGCCGACATCGCCCGCTGGCTGGCCGGTGAGCCGCTGAAGTATGCGCTGACCTGAGCCGTCCGTCCCACCCATCGTTGGTCGAGCTCGTCGAGACCTCGCTGTCAGCGCCGTACCCAGCTGAACGCCGACATACAGCCACGAGACAGGAGAGGATCAACCATGACCACGACCTTCCCGGACGGCTTCCTGTGGGGCGGCGCCACCGCCGCCAACCAGCTGGAGGGCGCCTACGACGCTGACGGCAAAGGGCTGTCGATCCAGGACGTGATGCCCCATGGCATCAAGGCCCCGCCCACCGACGAACCCACGCCCGACAACCTCAAGCTGGTCGGCATCGACCACTACCACCGCTACGCCGAGGACATCGCGCTGTTCGCCGAGATGGGCTTCTCGGTGTACCGGTTCTCGATCGCCTGGAGCCGGATCTTCCCCCACGGCGACGAAGAGACGCCGAACGAGGAGGGGCTCGCCTTCTACGACGCCCTGCTCGATGAACTCGAGAAGCACGGCATCGAGCCGCTGGTGACGATCAGCCACTACGAGACCCCGCTGCACCTGGCCAAGACCTACGACGGCTGGGTCGATCGCCGGATGATCGGCTTCTACGAGCGCTATGCCCGCACCCTGTTCGAGCGCTACGGGCACCGGGTGAAGTACTGGCTGACGTTCAATGAGATCAACTCGGTGCTGCACGCGCCACTGCTCTCCGGCGGCATCTGGACGCCGAAGGAGCAGCTCAGCGAGACCGACCTGTACCGGGCCATTCACCACGAGCTGGTGGCGTCGGCGTCCGCGACGAAGATCGCCAAGGAGATCAATCCGGAGTTGCAGATCGGCTGCATGGTGATCGCCCTGCCGACCTATCCGTTGACGCCCAACCCGGACGATGTGCTGGCGGTGATGCATGCCGACCACGGGAACCTGGCGTTCAGCGACGTGCACGTCCGCGGCGCCTATCCGGGCTATTTCCTGCGCGCGCTGCGCGACAAGGGCATCGTGCTGGATGTCACCGACGCCGACCGCCAGCTGCTGACCAACACCGTCGACTTTGTGTCGTTCAGCTACTACATGAGCGTCTGCGAGTCGGACCAGGGCGGCGAGAAGGGCGAGGGGAACATCCTCGGCGGACTTCGAAACCCGACGCTGCCGGCGTCCGAATGGGGATGGCAGATCGACCCGGTCGGCCTGCGGATCGTCCTCAACCAGTTCTGGGACCGCTGGGGCAAGCCGCTGTTCATCGTCGAGAACGGGCTGGGCGCCAAGGACCAGCTGGTCGAGGTGGACGGCGTCGCGACCGTTGAGGACGACTACCGCATCTCGTACCTGAACGACCACCTGGTGCAGGTCCGGGAGGCGATCGCGGACGGTGTCAACGTCCTCGGCTACACCTGGTGGGGTCCGATCGACGTGGTCAGCGCCACCACCGCACAACTGTCGAAGCGGTACGGGTTCATCTACGTGGACCGCAACGACGACGGCAGCGGCAGCCTGGCGCGGTACCCGAAGAAGTCGTTCGGCTGGTACCGCGACACCATCGCCAGCAACGGTGCCAACCTGGCCTGACCAGGCCTGATACGACGCGAGGCCGGCGGGCTTCACTGCGACTGGTCGGGTCGGGAGTCGATGGCGGTTTGCAGGGCGGCAGTGGCGCCGGCTGGTGTCAGTCAGTTGAGGCGTCCGCCATGAGCGGCGCCCGGCATGCGGAGAGCCGGGCCTTGGACGCTCCTCCTGCGTCCTGACCCGGCTCGATCCGTCTTCCCGCACTGAGCAGTTCCCCCCGGCCGTTTCCGCGTCCCCCCGAACGCGGTCCCGGCTCTTGCTCTGGTGCGGTTGGCCCCCCGACCTGAGAAGAACTTTGCCGTACCGTCCTCAACGGTTTGTAAAAGCAACCTCAAGGCCCGCCCAAGATCCGGTGGGGATCGTTCCGGTTAGGCGGGTACGAGCGTTTGCGGGTGCTGAGATCCCGGCGTTCGCCGGATGACCACAGCGCGTCACGCCGGTCTCGCACCTCCGGGGACGGTTCTTCGGCGTGCGATTTTCGAATGTGGAAGAACCGTCCCCGGGCGTGCGATTTTCGAATGTGGAAGAACCGTCCCCGGAGGTGCGAAGACCCTGGTCACGCATCGCCCAACTCGAACTCGTCGGCGTAGATCAGGCGGTTCTCCCTTGTCGGGGGGCTGTTCGGGTCGCCAAGGTTCTCCGGGTCGCCGACGAAGGTCTCCCATTCCTCGATCCGGACGCGGTGGGTGCCCGGGGTGGTCGGACGGGTGAACGGCAGGCCCTCCGGGACGTCGAGCTCACCTGTCCAGACCAGGTTGGCCAGGGTGCCGGCGTAGCCGCGGACCACCAGGTCGGTCTGGTTGATCGTCGTCCAGGCCAGATCGGAGGTCTGGCCGGCGTCCCGGGTCTGCAGCTTGGCCCGCAGCACCCGGTTGGCACCGACCGCGAGCGCCAGCCCGGCGGCCCGATTCGTGGCGGTGATGCCCGCCGGCGCGAATCCGTCGGCGGCGGGCAGATCGTGCAGACCCGCCGGTCCGGAGACCAGCACCCGGACCCGGCCCTCGGCCGTCCGGCTGACCGATGCCGTCCGCTCCGGCGGCACCTGGACGAAATCGCAACGCACCGGCTTGGAGACGTGCCGGCCGTCCACGCTGTAAGGCTGGTAGCGCACCAGCGACAGCTGCACGAACGGCCAGAACCGGGCCGGGAAGCCGATGTCGACGAACCATTTGCGCCGCTCCGGCTTGTACTGCGGCCGGTACGGGATGACCATCACCGGCACGTTCGGATCGTCGGCGGACGGGTAGACCTCCGGCTTCCCGGACGGCCCCGCGACCGAGTCGTAGTCGTCCAACCCGATCGCGCTGAGCAGATCGGTGACCTGGACGGCTTCCCGGTCGGCGACGTTGCTGCCGAACCAGAACGGGTCCCCGCCCCACTGGCTGGTGAACGTGGTTGTCGGACGTTCGCCGACCGCCAGCACCACACCCAGCTGCTCGTCGGCACCGGTGGTGAACCAGGGCCGCTCCAAGTAGACCCGGACCCCGCTGCGCCGCACCCGGCGACGAGCCATCGGCTGGTCGGGTTCGGTGCCCTCCTCCCAACGGAACAGCGGGATCACCGAATGCACCAGCGGCGGCGCCGGCAGTGAGGTGTTCGGCACATGCAGCTCGACCTCGGCGCTGACCGTCGATCGGCCGTCGTCGACCGGCAGCGCCGGATCGTCCGCCGGTGCCGCGGGCGCCAGCTCGTCGGGCGCGAAGTACTCCCGGAACCGGGTGGTGGCCCGGAACCGGTAGTGCACCAGCCGATGCTTGGTGTCGCCGAACTCGTGCACCGCCTTGTGCGAGCGCACATGCCCGACCAGTTGGTCGTCGTAGGTCTGGTCCGGATGCCCGCCGGCCAGGATCGCGATGTCCTCCCACGGTTCGATCGCGGTGGTGGCGGCCACCTGCCGCTGGTTCGGCAACGTCTTCCACTGCGGGTCCGACAGGTCGTCGAGCACCTCGTCCCAGCGGGCGTCCACGATCAGCGAATCGGTGCTCGGGCCGTCCAGTTCGATACCGCCGAGCAGCATCACGTTGGTGGCGCTGGCCGCGCGGTAGGTCCGGAAGGCGATCGGCTCCGGTGCCCGGACCGGACGCGGCACCGCGTGCACCAGGGTGAGCGCCGTCGAGGGGGTGAGCGCCCACAGCCAGCCGTTCGCCGCAGCCTCGGCGACGCCGGGCAGTTGGCGCACCGCCTCGGGCAGCTGCAGCCACGCGCCCAGCACGCCCAGATCGTCAGCGGTCAGCGTGGAAGAGACCCGGGTGCGCAACGCCGTGCCGCGCGGCAGCGACAGGGTGATCAGGTGCGGCTCGACCCGTCCGGTCAGCTCGGCGGCGCCGTCCAGCACCAGCCGGTAGCCGTCGGTCGACGGCCAGCCGGACGGCGTATCCGCCGTGGCCAGGGCGCCCGGGTAGCGGGCGGTGAAACCCTCCACACCGAACGGCGGCACGATGCTGAACTCCTTGCCGGCGTCGGGGAAGACGAAACCCAGCCCGCGGGCCAGCACGTCCGGCAGGTACGGGGTGTGCACCAGGTCGGTGTCGTGTACCACGTACTGTCCCGGTCCGGGCGCCTCGCCGGGCGGCAGCGGCAGGGTTCTCAGTTCGGCGGGGGACGCCCCCGGCCCGTGCACGAGTTCCACGCCTTCCTGCGGGTCACGGATCGACGGATCGTCCAGCCGGGGCAACTCCTGGTCGAACAGGGTGCCCGACTCACGGATCGCGGCGTGCAGCCACAGCGCGCGGACGCCGGCGTCGGCCGAGGAGATCGCGGCATCGAAAGCGCCGTGCTGTTCGGCCTCCAGCTGGCTTGTCTTGGGTGGCACCAGATGCCGTTCGCAGGTCGCCCAGCGGCCCGGGTGGGCGTCCGCGTACTCCTGCGGGGTGCCCGTGCTCACCTGCAGGGTGGACGGATCCTGGCTGACCCAGGAGCGGACCACCAAGACCCCGTTCGACTCGCCCTCGGAGTACGGCCGGCGTGGCACCACCGCCGGCGGCGGCACCGGCTGCCACCGCACGAACGGCAGTTCCGCCGAGATGGCGGCGGCTTCGGCGGTGGCGACCGGGCCGTCGATCAGGTCGCGGTCGAGCGCCAGCCCCGAACGGATGACGGACGGGTTCAGCACGGCCGTGCCGGACGGCGCCAGGTCGTCGTCGGCGAGACCGGCGGCGAGTGCCCCGCGCACCTCGGCCAGCGGCGAGGCGACGGCGGCCTCGACCCGTTCGCCGCGCACCTCCTGCAGTCGTCCGACGATCTGCGGCAGCACCTCGGCCAGCCGCTGTCCGGCCGCCCCTTGCCCGGCTGTGCCCTGCCCGACCGCGAGGGGCGGGGCGACCACGGCACCCTCGATCGGACGTTCCCGCAGCCGGCTCAGCGCTCCGCTGCGGAAGTCGCGCAGTGCGCTGAGATCGGCGCTGACTCGGACGACAGGCTGAGCGTCGGCGTCACCGGGCGCACCCTCGTCCGGCACCTCCGGGTCCGGTCGGGCCGGCCGCGCGCCGAACCGGTGCGGACGCGAATTGCAGGCCAGGTCGACGCCCCAGACCCGGAAGCTGTAGCGCCGTCCGAATCGCAGCCGGGGCAGCGTACCCGGCGCCGCCGTCCGTTCGATCAGGATCGGCGTGGACGGATCGTCCGGCGGCTGCGGATCGGTGACCACCTTCTCCTCGCCGTCGGAATGCACCACCGGCAGGGCCGGACGGGGCGCCGACAGGCTCCAGCCATCCCAGCCGAACACCGCCTCATGGACATGGATCGGTGAGTTGTCGGCACCGGCATGGGTGGGTGCCGACTCCTGCAGGAACGCCACGTCGTCGAAGGCCAGCTCGCGGCCGCCGATCACCTCGGCGCTCACCTTCACCTCGTGCAGCGAGCGCCACAAGCCGGTGACATCATCGTGCACCTCGACCCGGACGCCCTGCATCACATCTTGGGTGGTCATCAGCGGCGCGTTCGCCGCGGACTGGTTCGGTGGCTGAGCACGGACGGTGTCGAGCACCGATCCCTGCCGCTGCATCGCGTCGGCGGTGGCCACGCCGTTGTTCTTCCGGGCGACGGTGAAGCCGGTGGTGCGCAAAGCGGGCGGAGCGGCGTTGACCGGGGCGCCCTGCAGTGCGGCGGCGACGCTGCGCAGATACGACGACAGGTACTGCTCGGTCTTCAGCGCGGCGCCGTCCGGGTCGAGGTCGAGCAGGTCGAACGAATCGGCGTTGCCGACCGGCAGCCGTCCGTTGATCCACTGCGATTCGTTCTCGGCGCGGGTGACCAACGCCCGCCCGACGCTGCGGACGGCGACCCGGACGACCTTGGTGGCGTCCTCACGCTGCGGGATCAGGATGCGGCCGAGCAGCCACTGACTGCGCGCCAGCCGGTCCGGGTCGGACTTCACATCGACGACCAGGCCGAGCTTGCGTTGCAGCGGCCCGTGATCGTTGACCAGCGAGACCCGGGCGTGGAAGTCAGGAATCTGCTTCTCGGGCCCGGGCGGACCGGGATTGTCCGGCTCGGGGCGGTCGCGGTACTTCGTCTCCTCCTCGGGGTGGGAGTAGAAGCGCCGCGCCCGATGCAGCTCCAGCATCGTCTTCCCCATCATGTCCCCGCCGGGGAAATCGGCCGCCAACTCCCGATCGCTGAAGTACTCCACGGGTGCGCCGACCTCCCGCAGCGGGGTGCCTTCGCGGGTGGCGTCGTCCAGTGACTCGGTCATGCCCCGCTCGTAACGCGCGGCCAGGTCGAGCGGGTTGTAGCGCTGCCGCCCCACCTCGCCGTCGTCGAATTGGGCGATGATGTCGGTGCCGTACCAGGGCAGCTGCTGCACGGTCGGCGGCTCGACACCGTTCACCAGGGTGGCCATCAGGTTCACCATCCGGGCGATGCCGGTGGTGGCGCCGGGGTGGAAGGTGCGCCAGGGCCGGTTGGTCCATTCGGGCGCCTGGAACGTCGTCACCGGTGTCTCAGCCGGGAAGACCTCCTCCCATAGGCCGTCCTCGATGGCGCCCAGCAGCGGCTCGCAAGCCAGCTCGCCGTCCTGGTCCTCGAGTACGAACTTGGCTTCGGCAAGGGCTTTCGTCCAGTGCTGGAAGAGCTCGGTGACGGCCAAGGTGTCGCGCGGGTCGTCCACCTCGATGTCGGGGGAGACGAAGAACGAGACGTGGAAGTCGGCGTCCGGGCCGCACGAGTACGGCAGCGCGACGACGGTGAACTGTTCACGCATGATTGGGCTCCTCAGCGAAGGCCAGGCAGTAGTCGTCCCACAGTGGTGAGGTGAAGTCGGGTTGGACGCCCATCACCTCGGCGAAGCTCGGGTCGCCGTTGCTGCCGGCGAATTTGCGTTCGCACGAGACCTCGACCGAGGCCGAGAAGCAGAACACCTTGACCTTGACGGTGATCACGGCCCGGCCGACCAGTTTGCCGCTGGGGAAGTCGTAGGTGAGCGAGAGGTAGAGCTCGATGGAGGCGCTGATCAGGCCCAGCACGTCCACCTCGCCGCGCAGCCGGAAGTAGGCGGTCAGCGAGCCCTTGTCGGCCTCCATCCGCAGGTAGATGCCGAGCGCGATCGACACCAAGCCGGACGCCACCCCCAGATTCACCGACAGATACGCCCCGGCCTCCAGGCCGAGTTCGAGCACCTCGAGGCCGCGTGGCGAGAGCCGGATGCCGAACCAGCCGCCGCCGCCCAGGCACACCACCGCCAGGTTGAACGGACGCTCCCGGGTGCAGAAGCCGAACCCGACCGAGACGATGTCGCCCAGGAACGGCACCCGGACGTCGGCGGCCAGCGACATATTCGACAGGCTGAAGACGCCGATCGCCAGGTTCGGCAACTCCAGGGTGAATCCGGCCACCACGCCGTCCGGCGCGACGTCGACGTAGGGCGGGTCGGAGAAGCCGTCCAGCGGGATCAGCTGCTTGATCCGCTCGACGAAGCTCAGGATGCCGACGAACTCGATGTTGCCGACGGCGGCGTCCACTTCGACCTTGCCGGAGCTGCCCGCCTTGAACGACAAGTGGTCGAACGGCAGCTTCATCATGGCCTCGCCGGGCGGCAGGATAAGTCCGAAACCGCGCAGTTCGGCCAGCACCTCCGCCTTGGGATGCGCGCCGGCCTGGCCCTCCACGGCCAGGGTGAGGCCCTTCTTGGGCAGGGTCAGGATCGGGGCGTCCTTCGGCCAGGACTGCAGCGTGGGCTGCCACTTGAACGAGAACCGGGCGTCGGTGACGGCGGTCGCGATGCCCTGGACGAAATCGATCACCGACTGCACCATCTCGACGTCGGCGGCCGCGGTGCGCAGTGCGGCGACGAGCGCGGTCAGCCGGTTCTTCGCCAGCGGGGTCAGCTTGGCGGCGGCCGCCTCGACCGCGGTCAACGCATTGGCCAGGTTGGTCAGCGCGGCGGCGAGCTTGCCCGGCGCGGCCGTCAGATCACCCGGGGCGTCGATGATCGCCTGCAGCACGCCGTCGGCGGCTGCGATCACCGGGTTGACCAGGTCGGCTGCGCTGTTGGCGGCGTCGGTGGCCTTGGCGAGCACCTCGGCGGCCAGCCCGTCGCGGCCCTGCGCGATCAGACCGTCGGCGGTGTCGTGGGCCTGAGCGAGTGCGGCCTGCGCCTGCTCGGCGGCGTCGGTGACGGTCTGCTTGAGCTCCTTCAGATCGGCCATCAGCGCGTCGACCTTGGCCAGCGACTCGGTGACCAATGAGGGGGCGTCATCGAGATCGACGCCGGCGACCTCCAGGATGTCGATCAGCGAGACGAAGCCGAACAGCATCGGCAGCGCGTCCTTCAGAAACTGCTTCGGATTGAAACCGCCGGACGCCGTAGTGGCCAGATCGCCGACCGGACCCGCGCTGCGGGACAGTCCCTCGATCGGCAACGACGGTGCGATGAAACCGCCGGCACCGCCGCTGGAGACGCCGTTCTTGCCGAAGCCGAGCGTGGTCGGAGTGGTCAGCGCCGCCCACAGTTGCCCCGGGTTGTCGGCGCCGAAACCGTGCTGCAGCCAGGCGTCCGCGTAGCGGAACTCCTGCGGCCCGGTCGGGTTCATCCGCTCGACGGCCGGAATGGTCGACTTGCCCTTCACGAAGGACGGCACCGCGCTGCCCACCTGCGGCGTCCCGGTGAAGGTCAGCCCGACCGTCGGCACCGAGGTGTCCTTGCCTCCTGGCTCGGACGGCACGAACGAGATGCTCTGGCCCAGGCCGTTGATCTCGGGGGTGCCGGCGTAGGCGTCCTTCGGATTCCCGTGCGGCCACGGGGCGTGGTAGTGCTCGGCGACCCAGACCAGCTGGGCCGGCAGCTTCACCTGGCGATCGTCGCGGTCGACGCAGTGCAGGACGAAGTGGAAGGGCTGATCGCCGACCTCGACCAGAAAGAACCATTCCTGCTGAGCGGCCGGGTCCGGGGACAGGGTGGGTGTGATCGTCGGGGTGATCTCGACCCGCTTGAACGGCATGTCGAGCGCCGAATAGGTCTTCACCGGTTCGCCGACGACCAGGAATTTGCGCTGGTAGAGGCCGGCGCGCGGGTTGGTCTTGTCCTTGATCTTGCGTTCGGTGACCTTCACCAGGGTGGCCCGATGGCCGAACGGGAACAGGTAGCCGGGGTAGGCGACCCGGACGTACTGGTCGCGTCCCATCGGTGCCTCGTGGTCCCAGGACAGGATGGATGCCATTCCGGGTTGCTGCTGCGACCAGGGCAGCGTCAACCATTGGCCGTGCAGGTCGAGCCAGGCGCCCAGGCTGGACAGGTACAGCCGGGTGGCCTCGAACGGTGTCGGGTCGGTGATCTTGCGGCGGTTCCGGGCCCAGGTCTCCGACGACTGCCGGACCAGCATGTGCCGGTCTTTGGAATCCAGCGACATCCGGAACGGCTGGTCGTCGTGCCCGAACTCGGTGGTCGACCAGTCCGGGAAGCGCTCCCTGTCGCGGGTCCAGAGGGCCCGCATCGATTGCGGAACCTCGTCGACCCGGCCGTCGGAGCGGTGGCCGAGCCGGGTATGCCACAGCTCGATCGCGGTGTCGGACGCGTCCGACACGGGTTGGTGGGCGTGCGTCCAGCCGCTGTCGGCCGACGGCGAGATGGTCAGCCGGTAGGGCGCCTCGATCGCGGTTTCGCCGAGCCCCGCCGGACGGCTCAGCTTCTGCGGGTTGTGGAAGATCGGCGGCATCCGGTCGACGGGGATCCGCCAATCGGTGACCAGCTCCTTGATCGGAGTGCGCGGATCCGGGCCGCCGAGGGCTGCCCGGAGCTGCGCCAGCGTCCGGGCCAGCTGAGCAACGCCGGCGACCGTGTGGGCCGGATGGATCTCGTCGGCCACTGCCGGCGGCGCGGCCGCGGCGTTCAGCAGGCCACCCTCGATCAGCACCTTCAGCTTGCCCGGGTCGAGCAGGACCAGTGTGCCGCCGGCGTACGGTTCGCCCGGGGTGGCCAACGGATGGACGGCCATCGGATGGGTCTCCAGGGCGTCCAGGAAAGCGGCGGTGCTGACCTCGAGCGCGGTGCCGGCCGGCACCTGGACGACGACCCGGCTGGTCCGGGTGGGAATGCCCCGCACGATGGGTGGCAGGGGGACGGCGGCACCGGTGATCTTGACCGGTGGCTGCTCGGGATGCTCCTCGTTCGGGACGCGGATGTCCTCGCCCGGCTCGGCGTCGTAGACGGCCTCCTCACCAAGGTGCTGGAAGGGCAGGGTGAAGATCAGCAGACCCGGCCCAGGTTCGCGCGCGGTCAGCACGCCGGCGTCCAGATCGAAGCCGCTGGTGCTGACGATCAGCGAGACCAGATCGGCCGACCGGATCACCTCGAAGCTGTGCTCGACCTCGATCTGCTGCGCCGGCGGGACAGCCAGGTCGCCCAGGTCCGGGCGGTGAATAGGTGTTCGCCAGATCGGGTCGAGCTTGTCGATCGGGATCCGGGGATCGAGGACCGGACGGGTGATGATCGGTGAGAGGCTGCCGATCGGCTGCCGCCCGATCGGGGTGCGCTCGATCGGGCGCGTGCCGCCGGTCGGGTGATCAAGGCGTATCTTCCCGCCGCTCGCCGCGGCCGGCTGTTCCGGCTCGGCGGGCTGGCGCTTCTTCGCGGACGCGGCGACCTTCGCGGCCGTGGCCGCGTCCAGTCGTGCGGCCTTCGCTGTGCGCTTCAGGTTCTTGCCGGGCAGTTCGGTCGATCCGGACACGGGTGACCTCCTCCGGAGTGCGGTCCAGCTGTCAGTCTTGACCGCTTTCCGGCAGGTCGCCACGGGAAGAATTGCGTAGTATCGCGCGGCTCATTCAGCCACTCCGGGAGGTGTCAGGAGATGCCGGCGGCAGCCGCCTCATCCGGGGTGTCGACGTCGGCGGCGATGTCCGGCGCGGGGATGTGCCGGACGTTCAGCCCGGCCATCAGCCGGCGCACCGACAGCGACCGGGTGACGCCCGCCGCGGCCAGCTGAGCGTCGAGTGCCGCCCGGCGGTAACGGGCGGCCAGATACTGCGGATAGCTCTCCGCATCCACCAGGCAGACGCAGTCGAGGGTGTCCCGCTGGTCGAGCTTGTCGAGACCCCGCTGTGGGTCCACGGTCCGCTGGTCGAGCTTGTCGAGACTCCGCTGCGGGTCCACGGTCCGCTGGTCGAGCTTGTCGAGACCCTCGTTGGCCGACTTCGACTCCTCGCCGGTCATCCTTGCCGAGATCTCGGTTGCTGCTTCGGTTTCGACACGCTCAACCAGCGGGGCGGCGTCCAACACCGCTACGATCTCGGCTACATGCGGCAGGTCGCAGGCCAGCAGCAGCACCTCGTCGCCGGGCTCCGCCGGCGGGAGTGCGGCCATTCCGGCGGCGATGCCGGCCACCGGACCACCGAAGGGCGGATCCTCCAAGGTGCACGTCGCGCGGTCGGCGCCGACGTCGTCCGGCAGATCCGGAGTGACCGCGACGATCAACTCGCGGGCCGCGCAGGCGTCCACGGCACGCGCCAGCAGGGAACGGCCGTCGAGTTGCAGCGACCGCTTGTCCCGGCCCATCCGGGCCGAGCGGCCCCCGCCCAGGATGATCGCAAACCGGCGCTGCATCGGGTCAGCGTACGGTCGACGACGACGAGCTGCGAATAAGGATCCCTATTCGGGCGCAGTCCCGACAACCGCTGGTCGAGCTTGTCGAGACCTTCTGAGGTGGGCGAGCACAGGGGGTTTCGACAAGCTCAACCCGCAAGCGTCGACAAGCTCAACCACGGCGGGGACGTTCAGCAGTCGAAGACCGACCAGCAGATGTCATTGCGCAGCCGCTGATCGTCGAGCACCAGGTCGCGGATGGCGTCCGGGAGTTGCTCACGCTGCCAACGGCACTCCGCCCCTCCGAGTTCATCGGCGCGGCCCGCGGGTGCTGCCGCCCGGGCGGCCTTGATCGCGTAGACGGCCGCGCCCAACTCGTGCGCGGCGACATGTGCGACGGCGCCCGCTTGGCCGGCGGCGTAGGCGGCGAACCGGGGTGCGCCGCGCAGGTCGCGGGCGGCACCCATCGCGTGCCCGCCGGCCGCGCGCGACTGCATCATCGGCACCTCGCCGCGGGTCCAGGCCCGAATCTGTTCGATCGCTTGGCGTGGCCGTGGGTCATCCGGTCGGACCGTCTCGAACAACGGCAGTACGTGCTCGGCGCAAACGGCCGCCCACAACGCCAGCAGCCGATGATCGGCATCGGTCAAGGTGCCGCCGCGGCGGATGGTGATGAGGCGCGGGTCGCGAACCGTGGGCAGAATCATCGGACTGCCGCGGTGTCCGGATCGGCAGGCGAGCTTCCTCCGGCGGCGTGGCCATCGGCGCGCAGTAGGTCGTCCAGGCGTCGCATCAGCTGGGCGATCCGGCTCCGTCCGCCGGCGGCGACGGGGTAGCGGCTGAGCACGTCGATCAATAGTGGCGTGGCCGATCGGCGTGATCGTTCCAGTCGAGCATCAGCCAGCGCTGGGTCTCCGCCACCCGCCAACTCGCAGATGTGCGCGGCGGTGGCGGAGGTGCGCAGGATGTGGCCCACTTGGTCGGCGTCGGCGATCGGGTGCAGATAGGCGGCGGACGCGGCGTCGCCAGCGCTGCGGGCGGCGAGTCGCGCGATCTCGGACGGGGCAGATCGGGCGGCGCGGTGTGCGTCCAGTGCGGTCACCCGCTGCAGCTTCGTCCGGCCGGCCCCCTCTGCGAAGCGCCGGGCGGCCTCGATCGCTGCGCGAGGACGCGGATCGTCAGGAACCGCTGCCTCGAACACCGGCAGGACATCGATGGCGTCGGCCATGACGTAGCGCGCCACCTCTCGCAGTTCGTCCATGGTCAACTCGAAATCGCCGGAGACGTTGCTTCTGTCCGATGTCATGTTCCTGAATCGTATCCTTGAAGATTCGGTGGAGGATTGTCCGTGAAAGTACACAGACATATCGACGAAAACCTCAACAGGAGGTCAGATGCGGCCGGTGGATCTGGCTCGGCGGCACCAACTTTCGACGCAAGCCGTCCGCAACTACGAGGATGCAGGCATCCTTCCGGCGGCGCGACGAAGCCGTACGGGACACCGGCAATACGGCGAGGTGCATCTGACCGGACTGGCGGCCTATCTGGCGTTGGTCAGCGCCTACGGCCCGGCGCGGAGTCGCCAGATCATGCAGGCGATGACCGCCGGGCGACGCGACGCCGCACTGGAACTTGTCGAGGCGGGCCAGCAGCTGCTGAGCCGTGACCGCGGCACCTTGCGCAGGGCGGAGGCGGCACTGGCCGGCCTTGACGGACTCGGCGACGACCTGGCGATACCGGCCGTCGGCACAGCATTCAGCATCGGCGAACTGGCTCGCCGCCTCGGGCTCAGCCCGGCCACTGTGCGCGCCTGGGAGCGAGTCGGCGTGCTGACTCCCGGACGGGATCCGGGCACCGGACACCGCCGGTACGGCGCCTCGGACGTTCGGGACGCCGAGCTGGCGCATCTGCTCCGTCGTGGCGGCCAACCGTTGGACGGCGTCGCTCTCGTCCTGGCCGAGTTGCGTGGTGCGGGGAGCCGACGTGCCTTGGCGGCGACCGTCGAGCAATGGCGGCACGACCTCCGGCGTCGCGGCATCGCGCAATTGCGGGCCGCGGGAAAGCTCGCCGACTACATCGAAGCCCTGGACCAGTCCGGCTGATTTCCCAGGTCTGCGAGGGCAGCTACGGGCAGTTCGACCACTCGGCGGTGCCGTCGGTGAACAGCTGCCGTTTCCAGATCGGCAAGCGTTCCTTGATCCGGTCGACCAGGTCGGAGCAGGCGCCGAACGCCTGGGCGCGATGGGAGGCGGACACGGCCGCCACCAGCGCCAGATCACCGATCGTCAGCGTGCCGACCCGGTGCTCGACGGCGATCGCGTGGACGCCGTCGCGTCCGGTGAACTCCGCGGCGACCTCGGCCAGCACCGCGTCCGCGCTCGGGTGGCCGACGTATTCGATGCCCGTGACGCTCCGGCCGTGATCGTGGTCGCGGACCACGCCGGTGAAGGTGACAGTGGCGCCGGCCCGGTCGTCGGACACCAGCGCGGCAAGACCGACGACGTCCAACGGTTCATCGCGGACGGCGGCTGCCGCCACCCGGGCTGGTGAGGTGGTCATCCCGGCGATTCTATGCCCGGTCACAGTGGCGATGCTGCGTAGCATCGCGGCATGACAGCTGGCTCCGGAAACGCGTCCGCACGGTTCGTGGGCCGGCTGGCCGTGGTGGGTACGGTGCTCGGCACCGCGCTGATCCTCGTGCCGGCCTGGTACGTCCGCAGGGTCAGCGACGATCGGATGAAGAGCGTCGATGACGTACCTGTCCAACCGGTGGCGCTGGTGCTCGGCGCCGAGGTGTATGCCGACGGACAACCCTCGCGGTACCTGCGGGCCCGGCTGGACGTCGCTCGTGAGCTCTTCGAAGCGGGCAAGGTCGCGGCGATTCTGGTCTCCGGCGACGGCACCCGGCACTACAACGAGACCGGCGGTATGCGCGACTACCTGATCGCCCACGGGGTGCCCGCGCACCGCATCGCCGGTGACTACGCCGGCTTCGACACCTACGACTCGTGCGTGCGCGCCAGGAAGATCTTCGGTGCGACCCGGGTGATCGTGGTGAGCCAGAGCTATCACCTGCCCCGTGCGCTGACGATCTGCCGGGCGATCGGCCTGGACGCCTGGGGCGTCGGCGACGACACCGTCCGGAGCAACCAGGAGATGTGGTCCTACGGCACCCTGCGCGAGCTCGGCGCCAACCTGAAGATGATGTGGGATCTGGTGAGTCGGCGCCAACCCGTCCTCGGTCCCCACGACGATTCGCTCGATCGGGCCTTGCAGTCCTGAACCGGACGCCGCTGGTTGAGCAGCCACCGTCGGTCGAGCTTTGCCGTTGGTCGAGCTTTGCCGTTGGTCGAGCTTGTCGAGACCTGTCTGGCGGCGTCCTCGATCTCGACAAGCTCGATCAGCGGTGGGGTCGATCAGCGGTGGGGTCGATCAGCGGGTGAGTTCCACCAGCGGTGGACCGAAAGAACCGTCCCTTCGGTCCACCAGCGAACTAGTTCAGCGGCGGTTGAATGTCTCCGGGTTGGAACCAACCCGGTTGCCGGAGTCGACGCCGTCGATCGCGGTCATGTCGTCCGCGGACAGTTCGAAGTCGAAGATGTCCGCGTTCTCCCGCAGGCGTTCGGGGCTGGAGGCCTTCGGGAAGACGATGATGCCGCGCTGGATGTGCCAGCGCAGGATGACCTGGGCGGGCGTCCGGCCGAGTCGTCCGGCAATGCCGGCGATCACCGAGTCGTCCAGGTCGGCGCGGCGTCCGAGCGGGCTCCACGCCTCGGTGACGATGCCCAGGCTGGTGTTGAAGTCGACCAGGTCGAACTGCGCCAGGCTCGGGTGCACCTCGATCTGGTTCACCGCGGGGACGATGCTGCTGGCGTCGAGCAGTCGCTTCAGGTGCTGCTGATGGAAGTTCGAGACACCGATCGAGCGGGTCAGCCCCTGCGCCTGCAGCTGCTCCAGGCTCTGCCAGGCCTCCACGTAGGTGTCGAACTGCGGCGTCGGCCAATGGATCAGGTACAGATCGACCTGGTCCAGGCCCAGCTTCTCCAGCGATTCGGCCAGCGCGGCCGGGGCGTCCGTCTGCCGGTTGTTCCACAGCTTGGTGGTGACGAAGATCTCGTCGCGCGGAATGCCGGATTCGGCGATCGCCTCGCCGACCTCGCGCTCGTTGCCGTAGATCGCGGCGGTGTCGATGTGCCGATAGCCGGTGGCAAGGGCGAACGCCACATGCTCCTTGGTCTCCTCCGGCGGCATCAGGAACACGCCGAGGCCGAACTGGGGAATGGGGTTGCCGTCGTTGAGGGTGATGGTGGGAACGCTCACGTTGCTCCTCGATCGGGTGTGTGCGGGTCGAGGCCGAGCCTACGTGGCGTCCAGGATCGCCAGGCCGGCGACCGCGAGTCCGGACGCCAGCCAGCCGATCGTGACCATCGCTCGCCATCGCTCCGGACGGGTCAGCAGCTTCTGCGCCGCCATCACCACCGCCAGCGCCACCGTCGCCCACCATGGATGTCCGGCGAGCATCAGCACCACCATCGCCGGTCCGCTGACCAGCAGGCAGACGACGCCGTGCCGCAGTCCGTACTCGACCGCCGCCGCATCGGCGGACGGGCCCGCGAAACCGACCGGCATGGTGCGGCAGCAGCCGCGCAGCGCACGCCGCTTGATCGGGGTCAGCTCCCACGCCCCGGCCGCCAGCACCAGCACCGCCACCACGGACGCGGGGACAGACCCGGGTATCACCGCTAGCAGGACGCCGGGCGCCAGCCAGGCCGCGAGATAACCGAGGGTGAACAGGGCGAGGGTGCGCTGGCGGCGGGTACGCCGGGTGTTGAAGCCGAGGTAGCGCAGATGCGGGACGGCGGTGGGCAGCATCATCGCGATCACCATCAGCAGCCAGCTGAGCAGCTGGGTGTCGACCGAGTGCGAGTGGGCTGCGGTGCCCTCTGGGGCGTGGTGGTGGCCGGGCATCGGAGTCCCGTCGGGTGCGAACCAGTCGAGGACGAGGGCGAGGGCCACCCAGGCCACGGCGGCGAGCAACAGGGCCAACCATTCGGGGTGCTCGGCCAGCCAGCCTGGGACGCGGCCCCGGCCGAGGAACCGCCGACCATCGTCGGTCGAGCTTGTCGAGACCTCGGAGGATGAGGGCTGACAAGCGGTTTCGGCACGCTCGACGGGCAGAGGCCGGGCAGGCTCGGCGACGGTCGACGAGTAGGTCTCGACAGGCCGGACGGGCGGCTCGACGAGCTTGATCGGCAGGGCGGTCATTGGATCAGTAGGGCGATGGTGCCGATCACCACCTCGGGTTCGGGCGGGGCGTCCTCGGCGATCGGATTGACCGGGGCGAGGGTGGCGCGGAACTGTTCGGCGTCCCAACGGTCCTCAGCGTCCAGGCGCTGTACGACTGCGGTGATGTCGAACTGGTAGCTGAGTTCGTGCTCGGCGTCCGGCTGTTGTGATTCGAGCAGGCCGAACAGGGGCAGCGTGCCGACCAACACAGGCTCGCCGCTGGTGGGGTGCAGGAAGACGCCCCACTCGGCGCTGGGCAGCCGGTCGGCGCGGATGTGTTCGACCGACACCAGGAACCGCTGGGCCGCCCGGGTGGTCGGCGCGTCGGTGGGGAAGCTGACTTCGGTGGCGTCCTCGGTGAGCCGCACCGGCGTCTCGGCCGCCCCCACCCGTTGTGGCGGACGGCGATCGCGCGGACGTTCCGGGCCACGGTCGGGAGTGGGCATCTGTCCTCCTGCGCCCGCCGAGGCGGGGATCGAGGTGTCGGTGTAGCTGTAGCCGAGGTTGACCAGGTTCAACACACTGCCGCAGGTCGGCTCGATGCGCTGGCCGGAGGCGTCCAGGAACTCGAAACTGCGGTCGACGAAACGGCTGCCGGCCGGATCGAGACCGATTCCGGTGTTGCCGCGCCAGACCTCCCACAGCCGGTCGAGGTTGGCGTGATGCAACCAGAAGATGGCGTCGCCTGCGGCCTGGTTGAAGTCGCTCATCTTGCCGGTCGGTCCGCCCACGAAGACGTGCACCGAGCCGTGCGGAGTGATCTCCAGCGGTCCGGGAATGGCGTTCGGGGCGCCGGCATGGTTGAAGCCGGTCTCGGTGCCGGCGAACGCGGGGTCGAACTGGCTCGAATAGGGAGTGGCGAAGAACCACCCGGCTGCCGTGGTCTGGGCGGGCTGCAGCCGGGCCAGCCGAGGCTCGGGTTCGCCGCGGAACCGGACGGGTGAGTTCACGCCCAGGTCGCGGGCGGCATCGAACAGTGGGTTCGGTGAGCCGTCGTCGAAGGTCGGGGTGCGGAAGGCGGGCGGCAGGGCATTGGATTCGGGACGGTCGTAGTCCCAGTAGGGGAGTGCCCAGGTGGCCTTCGTCTCGTCGTCCACCTCGTCCGATTCGGCGATGATCGACCGGCAGATCGCCTCGAATGCGTGCAGGTACATCCGATGCCAGGGCAGGAAGTACCAGCAGAAGTGCTGACAGGTGTTGCGCAGCCCGTCGTTCGGGTCGGGAAACATGCCGTGCACCTGGGTGTGGTGGCTCCACCAACGGTGCTGCGGGCCGCTGTTGCGCTTCAACTCCCGGACGGCCACCGCATAGGCGGCGATGATCGGATGCGTCGGTGCGCCCTCGGGCTGCAGCGTGTAGACGTCCTGACGAACGAGGGCTTCGGCCTGAGGCAGTGTGAGCATGGCTCCTCCAGGGGGCGGTGTCCGTCCGATCCTGCCAAGGCCGCCGCGCCGGCAACAGGGGTAGTTCTGCCACCGACCGGGACCTATCCGCGATTCGTCTGATATCGACCCCAGAGTGGTGGCTGGATCGAGAGTTCTCAGCCGGAGCGGAGTCCCTCGAGACCTCGGCTCTGGGGTCGATATCAGAACACTTTGGACTTGCTAGCCGGATGACCCGGCGCGAAAGCCGGCCAGAACGGGGGTTGTGGCACCCGCGAGCTGATGGTGTGCCGAGCGGTCGGGCATCCACCGACGGGTGGCCCGTTTCGACAAGCCCGGCCCGGCGGCGGGAAGATGGATGACGTGCTTTCCCTGCCCGTGTTGCTGACCGAACGTTTTCAGGCTGTCACCGGGGTCGACCCGGAGCTCCGTCCGGCGACCAAGCCGCAGTTCGGGCACTTCCAGTCGAACGTGGCGCTGCGCCTGGCGAAGGCCGAGGGCAAACCGCCGCGGGAGATCGCCCAGCGGATCGTCGCCGAGGCCGACGTCGCCGACCTGTGCGAGCCGCTCGAGGTGGCCGGCCCGGGCTTCATCAACATCCGGCTGCGCAACGATGTGCTGGCCGGGGTGGTGACCGGCATCCTGCGAGACCCGGACGGCGTGATCGAGCAGACCGCGGAGCCGCAACGGGTGGTGATCGACTATTCGGCGCCCAACGTCGCCAAGCCGATGCACGTCGGCAACCTGCGTTCCACCATCATCGGGGACTGCTTCGCCCGGGTGCTGCGCGCCCAGGGTCACACGGTGATCGCCCAGAACCACATCGGCGACTGGGGCACCCAGTTCGGCATGCTGGTCGAGCAGATCCTGTTCGAGGACATCGACGCCGACACCCTCGACCTGGCCTCCTCGGTGGCGCTCTACCGGCGCGCCCAGGAGCACTTCCGCTCCGACGAGGCTTTCGCGGACGCCGCCCGCCGCCGGGTGGTGGCGCTGCAGTCCGGGGACGAGCAGACCCGCGCCATCTGGCGCTCGTTGATCGAGGTGTCCAAGGCCGGGTTCAACGCCGCCTACCGCCGGCTCGGGGTGCTGCTCACCGACGACGACCTGGCCGGTGAGTCGATCTACAACGACCTGCTGGCCGGTGTCGCCGACGACCTGGCCGCCGCCGGCATCGCCGTGGTCGACCGGGGCGCCCTGGTGGTCTTCGTGCCTGGCGATGAGGCGCCGCTGATCGTCCGCAAGACCGACGGCGGTTACGGCTATGCCGCCACCGACCTGGCCGCCGTCCGCTACCGGTTCGGCACGCTGGATGCCAACCGCTGCATCTACGTGGTCGGCTCGCCCCAGGCGCACCACTTCTCGCAGGTGTTCGCGGTGTCGCGGATGGCCGGCTGGGTGCCCGAGGGTGGCGTGCTGGAGCACGTCGGCTTCGGTTCGGTGCTCGGCCCGGACGGCAAGATGTTCAAGACCCGCGACGGCAAGACCGTCACCCTCGACACGCTGCTCGACCTGGCCGAGGATGTCGCCGCGCCGGAGATCGCGATGGCGGCGGTGAAGTACGCCGACCTGTCCACCTCGTTGCACAAGGACTACGTCTTCGACGCCGACCGGATGACGGCCACCACCGGCAACACCGGCCCCTACCTGCAGTACGCCCACGCCCGGGTGAGCGGCATCCTGCGCAAGGCCGAAGCGGAAGGCTGGGCCTCCGACGGCGTCACCGTGCTGGACGATCCGGCCGAGCAGGCCCTCGCTCTGCTGCTGTCCCGGTTCGGCGAGGTGGTCGCCGAGGTTGCGACCGGACTGCAGCCGCACAAGCTGTGCACCTACCTGTTCGACACCGCCACCGCACTGAGCACCTTCTACGAGCGCTGCCCGGTGCTGAAGAGCGAAGGTGAGGTGCGGACGTCGCGGCTAGCCATCTGCGCGGCCACCCGGACGGTGCTCGCCAAGGGACTCGACCTGCTAGGCATCGTGGCGCCCGACCGGATGTAGGGCACCCGAGGGTTGAGCTTGTCGAAACCCGGCCTGGAGGGATGAAGGGGTCTCGACAAGCTCGACCAGCGGTGGGAAGCTCGACCGGTAGTGGGGGTCTCGACAAGCTCGACCAGCGGTGGGAAGCTCGACCGGTAGTGGGGGTCTCGACAAGCTCGACCAGCGGTGGGAAGCTCGACCGGCAGTGGGGGTCTCGACAAGCTCGACCAGCGGTGGGGAGCTCGACTAGCGGATGGGGGATCCGGCCGGCCGCTAGCCGCTGAGTTTCGGAGTGTAGGTCACCCGCTTTCCTGTGCGATCGGTATAGCCGATGGAGTGCACCACGCGGTGCTCGGAGGAGTCGGAGAACACCTCCTGGTCGGACAGTACGAAGTACCAACTGGTGCCGTCCGGCATGGTGCCGACGGTCCACCGGGCCTTCTCGGCCGGTGTGATGGTGACCGCCGAGGCTCCGGCGGGGAGCCTGCCGACCGAGGCGCGCCGAGCGACACTCGACACGTAGATCCGCACTTCGGCGTTCGCGGGGCGCCCCCAGACATGAGAGACCCAGTAGTTGTGCGCCGGGCCGAACACGCCCCAGGTGTCGTCCTGGGCGTCGCGGTAGAGGGTGAGGGTGGTGTCGTCGATGGTCAGCCGGGCGCTGGGCAACACGCCGTGATGGGCGGCCCGAACCAAGCCGTCCGATCCCATCCAGACCAGCCGGCTGGCCTTGTTGTTGTCCTTGAGCCAGGTCGCGGTCAGCGTGAGGCCGGTCTGCAGGTCCATCCAATGCCGGACGTCACCTGGGGTCCGACCTACGGTCTGCACGGCATCTATCGCGTCCGGGATGAGTGCGATCTCGAGGTCATCGTGGACCCGAGCGGAAAAGAACTGTCCGGTCGGGGCAACGTAGCTGTACTGAGTGGTGGCAGCGGGCCGGCCCTCGATCTCGTTGGTCACGGTGATCAGTACCTGAGCGGCGGTGCTCTCGGCCCGTACGGTCACCAACTGACGGACCGCCGGATTGCCCACGTTGAAGCCGAACACGCCCGTCGTTGTGCCCGGCCGCACCATCGCGCTGGCCAACGGGGCCGGCTGAACGGTGACCGGACGCGGAGCGAGAGCGAACCAGCCCAGCAGGCCGGCCGTGGTCACGGCCGCGCACGCCGCCACCAACTGGCGAATGCTTCGCTGTCGGTGACGACGGTCGACCAGGGCGATCACGTCCATGGCCCGGGCGTTCGGGCTGGCCTCCTCGGCGAGTTCACGCAGGCCGTCACGCAGCCTGTCCTCGGCGATCCTCATGACAGGTCTCCTTCCCTCATTGGGGCGTACCGGGCGCGCATGCCGGCCAGGGCCCGCGAGCAGGCGGACTTGACCGCACCCACGCTGATGCCGAGGCATTCCGCGGTCTGCGCCTCGGTGTAGTCGTCGAAGTAGCGCAGCACGACGATGCTGCGCTGCCGCGGGGTGAGGGTGGCGAGCATGCGGGCCACCTCGTCGCGGTCGCCGACCCGATCGTGGGGCCATTCGTCGGACGGCGGATCCGCCCATTCGGCCGGAACCGGACGGCGCCGGCGCCGGTGGTCGATGCTGAGGTTGACCAGCACCCGGCGGGCATAGCCGGTCGCATCCTCCAACCGGACACGCTCCCAGGCGGCATAAGTCCTGGTCAGCGCCTCTTGGACGAGTTCATCGGCGAGATCCTGACTGCCGGTCAGCAGGTACGCCGTCCGGCCCAGATAGGCCGACGACGACGTCACGAAGGCGGTGAACTCCGCCTCCCGGCGCGACCGTGCGCCCATCCCGACCATGCGATCTCCTCCATCGACTACCACTCTCTACGCAGCGGAGGTCCGAATGGTTGCCTCCCAGCCGAAAGTGGGTCGAGTTGGTTCCCGCTGGTCGAGCTTGTCCCACCGAGGGTTGAGCTTGTCGAAACCCGTCCAAAGTGGTTTCGACAAGCTCAACCAGCGGCGGTGGCGTTGATCAGCTGGCCCAGCGGGCGACCTGCCGAGCCAGCCGACGCAGGGTGGCCTGGAGTTGTTCCGGGGTGCGGTTCGGGACGCCGAAGCGCTCGATGTTCTCCTCCGAGGTGCCGGTCCAGTCGTAGGTCAGGGTGACCTTGGTGCCGTCGTCGGTGGGGGTGAGGTCGTAGCGTCAGGTCCAGCCGAGCGGCCGGCCTCCGACCAGGGCGGTCATCCACGCGATCGAGCGTTCCGGTACGAAGACGGTGACGTGGTTGTCGGACCGGTATCGAGTGATTTCCGTACCGTCGTCCCAGCTCATGTTCATGGTGAACACCTGCCCGATGTGGCTCAGCAGGTCGTCGGTGACCGGCGTGCCGACGGTGCCCGAGTCGTCCAGCCGGGTGTGCTGCGCCGGATCCACCAACACTGCCCAAATGGCGCCGGCCCCGACCGGAATCGGCAGTTCGGCGGTGTGGACGGTGGTCATTCCGACAGCCTACGGAAGCGCTGCCCTTCGTTGGTCGAGCGTGCCGCATGCCGAGGGTTGAGCTTGTCGACGCTTGCGGGTTGAGCTTGTCGAAACCCGTCCGGAAGGGTCTCGACAAGCTCGACCAGCGGTGGCTGGGTGGGGTCTCCGAGGCTAGCCCTCAGAGACCCATCGGGTGCCAGACTGTCTTGATCTCCAGGAAACGGGTCATCCGGTCCAAGTCCGGTGGGGCGGTCAGATCCTCGACACCGCGACGGCGAACCCGTTTCAGGTTGTCGGCGGCTGCGATCTCCAGATCGCGGGCCAGGTCGGCGTCCGTCACACCGGTCAGATCCAGGCCGTTGACGTCCATGTGGGACGCCAGCCACGGGCCGATCTCGGCGGCGTCCCCGGTCAGGATGTTCACCACCCCACCCGGCACATCGGACGTCGCCAGCACCTCGGCGAAGGTGATGGCCAGCAGCGGCGCGGGCTGCGAGGCGACCACCACACAGGTGTTGCCGACCGCGATCAGCGGCGCCACCACCGACACCAGCCCGAGCAACGGCGAATCGGGTGCGAGCACCGCGACCACCCCGGTCGGCTCCGGTGTCGACAGGTTGAAGTACGGTCCGGCAACGGGGTTCGCGGCGCCGTCCACCTGGGCGATCTTGTCCGTCCAGCCGGCGTACCAGACCAGCCGGTCGATCGCCGCGTCCACCTCGGCCCGGGCCTCGGCCGGCTTGGCGCCGACAGCGGCGACGATCTCGGCCTCGAACTGCGCCCGCCGCGACTCCAGCACCTCGGCGACCCGGTACACCACCTGGCCGCGGTTGTACGCCGTCCGCGACGACCAGCCGCCGAAGGCGGAGCGGGCCGCCTTCACTGCGTCCCGGGCGTCCTTGCGGGACGCTTTGGCCGCATTCGCCAGCAGGGCCCCGGAGGCGTCGTCGACCAGGTAGGTGCGCCCCGACTCCGAGCGCGGAAAGGCGCCGCCGATGTACAGCTTGTAGGTCTTGCGGACGTCCGTACGGCTCACTGCAGGTACCCTTCCAGCCCGTGTCGGCCGCCCTCGCGGCCGTACCCCGACTCCTTGTAGCCGCCGAACGGGCTGGCCGGGTCGAAGCGGTTGAACGTATTGCTCCACACCACGCCGGCACGCAGCTGCGAAACCATCCACAGGATCCGGGAGCCCTTCTCGGTCCAGATCCCCGCGGACAATCCGAACGGGGTGTTGTTGGCCTTCTCGACCGCCTCCTTCGGGGTGCGGAAGGTGAGCACCGACAACACCGGACCGAAGATCTCTTCGCGGGCGATCCGGTGCGCCTGGGAGACCCCGGTGAAGATCGTCGGTGCGAACCAGAACCCCTTGTCGGGCAGCGCGCAGGCCGGCGACCAGCGGCCCGCCCCCTCGGCCTCGCCGATGTCGGAGAGGCGCCGGATCTTGGCCAGTTGCTCGGCCGAGTTGATCGCCCCGATGTCGGTGTTCTTGTCCAGCGGATCGCCCAGCCGCAGGGTGGCCATCCGAGCCTTCAGCTTGGCCAACACCTCCTCAGCCACCGACTCCTGCACCAACAGCCGCGAGCCGGCGCAGCAGACGTGGCCCTGGTTGAAGAAGATGCCGTTGACGATGCCCTCGACGGCCTGGTCGATCGGGGCGTCGTCGAAGACGATGTTGGCCGCCTTGCCGCCCAACTCCAGAGTGACCCGCTTGTCCGTGCCGGCCACGGTACGAGCGATCGACTTGCCGACCTCGGTGGATCCGGTGAACGCCACCTTGTCGATGTCGTGGTGGGCGATCAGGGCGCGTCCGGTCTCACCGGCACCGGTGATGATGTTGACCACGCCGGGCGGCAGGTCTGCCTGCTGGCAGATCTCGGCGAACAGCAGCGCGGTCAGCGGGGTGGTCTCGGCGGGCTTGAGCACGACGGTGTTGCCGCAGGCCAGCGCGGGGGCGATCTTCCAGGACAGCATCAGCAGCGGGAAGTTCCACGGGATCACCTGCCCGGCCACCCCCAGCGGTTGCGGGTTGGGTCCGAAGCCGGCGTATCCCAGCTTGTCGGCCCAGCCTGCGTAGTAGAAGAAGTGGGCGGCCGCAGTGGGCACGTCGACGTCCCGGGACTCCTTGATCGGCTTGCCGTTGTCGATCGATTCCAGCACGGCGAACTCCCGGGACCGTTCGGCCAGCAGCCGGGCGATCCGGAACAGGTATTTGCCGCGTTCGGCGCCGGACATCCGCGACCACGGGCCGAAAGCCTTCCGGGCGGCCGCGACCGCGGCGTCCACGTCGGCCTCGGACGCCTCGCTGACCTGCGCCAACACCTCCTCGGTGGCCGGGTTGATGGTGCTGAAGCCGTTGCCGCGCCCGTCGACGAATTCGCCGCTGATGAACAGCCCGTAGGCGGGTTTGATGTCGACGATCGAGCGCGATTCCGGCGCCGGGGCGTAGTCGAAGCTGATGCTCATGGGTGTCCCTGGGTCAGTCGAGAGTGAAGTAGTCGGGGCCGGAGTAGCGTCCTGTGGCCATCTTGGTGCGCTGCATCAACAGGTCGTTGAGCAGCGTGGACGCCCCGAACCGGAACCAGTCCGGGCTCAACCAGTCGGGCCCGGCGATCTCGTTCACCATCACCAGGTACTTGATGGCGTCCTTGGAGCTGCGGATTCCGCCGGCCGGTTTCACCCCGACTTGGCGTCCGGTGGCCAGCCGAAAGTCGCGGACGGCTTCCACCATCACCAACGTCACCGGCAGGGTGGCCGCCGGCTGGATCTTGCCGGTGGACGTCTTGATGAAGTGCGCGCCGGCCAGCATCGCCAGCCAGGACGCCCGGCGCACGTTGTCGTAGGTCTGCAGCTCGCCGGTCTCGAAGATCACCTTCAGGTGCGCCCCACCGCACGCCTCGCGGACGGCGGCGATGTCCTCGAACACCTCCAGGTAGCGGCCGGACAGGAACGCGCCGCGGTCGATCACCATGTCGATCTCGTCGGCGCCGGCCGCTGCTGCCTCGGCGACGTCAGTCAGCCGTACCCGACGTGAGGCACGTCCGGATGGGAACGCGGTCGCCACCGCGGCCACCTTCACCTCGGAGCCCTGCAGCGCGTCCTTGGCGATGCCCACCATGTCGCCGTAGACGCAGATGGCCGCGGTGTGCGGGCAGGACGGATCGGCCGGGTCGGGGCGCATCGCCTTGCTGCACAGCGCCCGCACCTTGCCCGGGGTGTCCATGCCCTCCAGGGTGGTCAGGTCGACCATGCCGATGGCCAGATCGAGCGCCCACTGCTTCGCGGTGGTCTTGATCGACCGGCTGCCCAGAGACGCCGCCCGCTGGTCGGCACCGACCTGATCGACGCCGGGCAGGCCGTGCAGGAAACGGCGCAATGCCGCGTCCGAGGCCGAGACGTCGCCCAGGTTCGACTGCAGTGTCGTACTCACCCAGGCAGCATAGTGACCGGCTCAGACGGTTTGTTCCTCCGAGTCGTCCGGGAGTCAGCTCGCTTCAGCCGCCGCCAGCCAGGCGGCGCCAACGATCCCAGCCCGGTTCTGCAGCTGGGCAGGGACGATCGGCGTCCGCAGCTTCAGTTTGGGCAGGAATTTGTCGGCCTTCTTGCTGATGCCGCCGCCGACCACCATCAGGTCGGGGGAGAACAGGAACTCCACCGTCTCGTAGTAGCGCTGCAGCCGTGGCACGTACTCGCTCCACTTCAGGCCCTCGCGCTCTCGGGCGCTGGCCGCCGCCCGCTTCTCGGCGTCGTAGCCGTCGATCTCCAGATGTCCGAGTTCGGAGTTCGGCACCAGCACACCGCGGTGGATGATCGCCGATCCGATACCGGTGCCCAGGGTGGTGACGATGACCAGGCCCGGATGCCCCTTGGCCGCACCGAAGCCGACCTCGGCGACACCGGCGGCGTCCGCGTCGTTGACCAGCACGATGTCGCGACCCAGGGCGTCTTCGAAGATCTGCTCGGCCGGGCAGTTCACCCAGGACTCGTGAATATTGGCCGCCGAAATGGTGACGCCGTGCTGCACGATCGCCGGAATGGTGATGCCGATCGGTCCGTCGCCGAGCTGATCGGCGAAGTTCTCCACGATCTCGCCGACGACAGCGGCCACATTCGCCGGGGTCGATTCGGACGGCGTATCGATGCGCAACCGCTCTGTCGCGAAGTCACCGGCCGTCAGGTCGACCAGGGCACCCTTGATGCCCGAGCCGCCGATATCGATGCCGAGTGCAAGATTCGAAGTCATGACGGAACCCTAGAGGTTCCCCAGCTAGCACTGTCGAGAGGATCGCGCCAGCCCGTCGCCGCCTGAGCAATCTCATGGAGATGCCGGACGCGAGCGGAAGGCCTCCGGTGACCAAACGCACCGTCCCCACGGTCACTGGGGACGGTTCTCTTGGTCACCGAGGACGGTTCTTCTGGTCACCCGAGGCGTTGGGCCCGCAGCGGACGCGCGGCACCGGTTGGGCGAGCGGGGTGGGATTTGCCAGACTGTGACCGTGAGTTCATGGTTGGTGACCGGCGGTGCCGGATATATCGGTGCCCACGTGGTGCGCGCCTTCGCTGCGGTCGGCATTACCCCGGTCGTCTATGACGACCTTTCCTCGGGGTTCGCCGGCTTTGTTCCTGACGGGGTGCCGTTCGTGCAGGGCGACGTCCTCGACGTCGAGACCCTGACCGAGACGCTGTCCGCGCATGATTGCGCGGGGGTGGTGCACGTCGCGGGCTTCAAATACGCCGGGGTGTCGGTGAATCGGCCGCTGCACACCTACAACCAGAACGTCACCGGAATCGCCAAGGTGCTCGACGCGATGCACCGCGCCGGGGTGAACAAGATGGTGTTCTCGTCCAGCGCCGCCGTTTATGGCACGCCCGAAACCGAGCTCGTCACCGAGGCTTCGCCGACCCGTCCGGAATCGCCGTACGGGGAGTCGAAACTGATCGGCGAGTGGCTGATCGCCGACGTGGCCCGCGCCTGGCCCGAGTTCGCCGGGGTCAGCCTGCGCTACTTCAACGTGGTCGGCTCGGCCAGCAACGAGGTCTACGACGCCAGCCCGCACAACCTGTTCCCGATCGTCCTTGAGGCGCTCATCGAAGGCCGGACGCCGAAGGTCAACGGCACCGACTACCCGACCCCGGACGGCAGCTGCCTCCGCGATTACGTCCACGTCGGCGACCTCGCGGTCTCCCATGTGGCGGCCGCGCAAGCATTGGAGGCGGGCCGTCCGCTCCGGCCGGCGTACAACCTGGGCAGCGGCGACGGACTCAGCGTCCTGCAGATCATGGACGCGATGCGCCGCGTCACCGGCATCGAGTTCACCCCCGAGGTAGGCCCGCGGCGTCCGGGTGATCCGGCCCGGATCGTCGCCGACGGCCAAGCCGCTGCCGCCGACCTGGACTGGCAGATGCGGCACACCGTGGACGACATGGTCCGCAGCGCCTGGGACGCCCGCCGCGCCCATTAGTTGGTCCTGTCGCACAATCGGGGACGGTTCTTTTTCGTTCGAAATTCGCACGCCGGGGGACGGACCTTGCCGTGAGAGAACCGTCCCTCTGATGTGCGATTTTCGAATAGTCGGGGACGGTTCTTTTTCGTTCGAGATTCGCACGCCGGGGGACGGACCGTGCGCGCGAGAACCGTCCCTTCGACATGTGATTTTCGCATCCGGAAGAACCGTCCCCCAATGTTCGAACCCCCTCGGTGGCCGAGGTGTCGAGGGGCTTCGATGGGGTCAGGCGGCGGGCGGGGTCTCGAGCAGGGTGACCAGTCGCGCCGTCCGGGCTCGTGAGGTTTCGTCGAGCAGCAGGGTGCGGGCGAGGTCGGACGAGATGTTCCGGGCCGCGCTGGTGGCCAGGATCTGGGTGGTGTGGAAGCCGACGGTGGCCAGGCCGAGCCGGCGCCGAATAGGACCCTGCTCGACCGCGAGGGACTGGACGCGGGCGTGCGGCACGATCATCTGCACCCGGGTGAACCAGCCGGCCCGGGTGAGCAGCACCGAGTCGTCGTAGCCCCAACCCACCCAGCGATGACTGAACGGCTGCAACCAGCGGGCCCGCTCCGGGGACGGCCGGACGTCGATCTCGTCCAGCCGCAGTCCGGGCCAGATGGTGGCCAGCACCAGCTCGACCTCGTCACGGGTGCCGACCGGTAGCAGGATGCTGGTGGTACCGGCCTGATCCTCGTCGTGGGCCAGCCCGTGATTGCCCAGCACGGCCATGTCCACCCGGTACAGACCGAGCCGGCGCCACCACAGCGGCTGCGCGATCCGCAACGACTGAATGCGATGCCGCGGCACCGACTGGCTGGTCAGGCTGGTCAGCCCACGGGTGATCTTCAGTCCGGGTCCGCTGCGCAGGAAGGCGTAGTTCCACTGCCCGATGACCCGGTGCAGGACGAAGCTCCACAGGCCGCCGAGCGCCGGCAGCAGCACACCGATCAACAACCAGGGACTGATCGCCACCGCCTCGCGGCCGCGTTCGTCGAGGGCGAGCGCGATGCCGATCAGCAGCAGCGGCACCGTCACCAGCAGCAACTCGTGGGACAGCACCGCGCCCAGCACCAGACGCTGCGGCGGCACCCGCACCAGCACCTCGTCGGCCGCGCCGTGGTCGGTGAACACGCCGGTCTGGACGTGCTGAGCCAACGCCACCGGACGGATGCCGTGGGCTCGGGCCAGCAGATAGTCGCGCACCGCCGCCGCCCGGGTGCGGGAGAGGTAGCGCAGCTTGTGTCCGCCTTCGGCGCCGACGTCGATGGAGATCTCGGCCAGCCCGAGCAGCCGGGCGGCGAACGGCTCGGTGATGTCGACGGACTGAATGCGGTCGAATCGGATGCGTTGCGAGGTCTTGGTGAACACCCCGGTCTCGATTCGGAGTTCACCGTGGTCGACGATGAACGAGGTGGCCCGCCAGTCCAGGTAGGCGAAGCCGATCAGTACGAGCACGATCACCGCACCGATCGCGGTGAGCCAGGTGAGCGGTGGCAGCCGGAAGCCGTCGCCACCGTTGAGTAGTTCCCGACCGACCGCCCAGGCCACCGCGACGACAAGCACCCAGGCACGCACCAGTGGGGTCAGCGGGTGCGGCTTTTCGACCAGCGTGTCCGCCGGCCTGCCGGGGGCTTCCGACGGAGTGGGAGTCCGGGCACTGAACTCGGTGCCCAAACTCACACTGTCCTCCGCGCCGGATCGCCAGCGAGACAGGCGAGGATCGGGGACGCCGGAGAACCGGCTCGGCGGAATGCTCACAGGCCGTCCTGGTCGCCGATGCCGATCGCGGTCAACCGGTCGCGCAACTGTTCGGCCTCATCCCGCGGCAGGCCGGGGATCTTGGCGCCCGACTGCAAGCTGGCGGTCACCAACTCGACGCTGGCAAGGCCTAATGATCTGGTCAGAGGCCCGCTCTCCACCTTGACGGCCTGCATCCGTCCGTAGGGAATGACCGTGAGCTCCCGGAACCACAGCCCATGGGTCAGATACAGATCCTCGTCGCGCTCGACGTAACCCCAGGCCCGCACCCACCGAGCCAGCCGGAACCACTGCCACCCCGCCCAGATCAGGCCGACCATGATCACCGCCGACCCCCAGCGCCAGTCGAGGAACAACCAGACCGGCACGGTCGCCACCCCGGTCATCACCGCCGTCGTCAGCAGCATCCGGACGCGCACCACCGTGGTGTAGGCGGGCGAGATCCGCAGCCATTCGTGTGCGGGCGGGGCGAACAGGGTGTCGTCCATGCGGTTCAGCTTAGGGAACCGCTGATTCTCGTTGGTCGAGCGTGCCGGCACCTTGGCGCGCCGGCCAAGGAGGGGTTGCCCCGCTCAACCAGCGGTGGCTGAGCCGGCATCGGGGAAGAGTACACCTCAGTCGGTCTTCTGCTTCGGACGCTTCATGCGGGCGTCGACGCCGCCGAACCCGACGAAACCGCGGACCACGACCTTCGGGGCACCCGGCGCGGGCGAACCGGTGACCTTGGCGCCGGCGCCGCCGAAGATCGCCAGCGCCCGGTTCTCGATATCGGTCCCCTCGGGCACCAGCACGTCGATGCCACCGAACAGGCAGAACACATTGATCTCGCAGGTGTTGTCGGTGAAGGTCGCCTCACGGAGGTCGATCACGGTGCCGCCAAATAGGTTCAGCACGCTGATGTTGCGGCGAGGCTGCCACCGGCCGCGCCTTTCGGTGGAGCCGAACAGGGTGACGATCAGCTCGGGTTCGGCGCCGCCCTGGCCGGGCGCCTGCGACCAGGACGGGCTGGGTGACGACGGGGCGTCCAGCGCAACCAGGTCACGGGTGAGCGGGACGAGATCGTCGAAGGTCTCGGCGTCCGCCGCGGCCTGCATCCGCTCGGCGTGCTCCGCGGTGGTGATCCGGCCCTCCGCATAGGCGGATTCGAGCAGGGTGACCACTTTGCTCCGATCATTCTCGGAGACGGGCAGGTTCCCGCCGGCGGCGGGACCGACATCGCTGGGTTCGGGAAAGCTCATGAGCTTGACGCTAGTCCCGCCTGCGGCACAGGGATGCGGCGCGGGCGGCCATCCAGGGTTGGTCTCGGGGTCTCCCTGACCGACGGGCGCGCATCCCGGGGCCGGAGGAGTGGGCCACTGCTCCCGTCTGACTGGGAACTTTGTGGAGCGGGCGACGGGAATCGAACCCGCATTCTCAGCTTGGGAAGCTGATGTTCTGCCATTGAACTACGCCCGCACGATCGCGCGGATCGGCCCGGTCAGTGTAGCCCGAACCCGTAGCCCCACGCATAATCGGCACGGCCCAATAGCAGGAGCGGACGCCGCTGACGCACCACAACGCGGCAGCGGCGCGACTTCCCGGCAGTCACTTGCTCGAAGAGGCCTGCGGCGACGGACGATCACACATACGTAACACCAAATGTGGGAAGATCACGCGCACTGCGACACCCGACGCAACCAATGACTCCTGGAGGAGCGAAAACGTGTCTCGTCAACCCACCGCCGCCGCACTCGACGAGGTCATTCGGCTGATCTCGATGGACACCACCAGCCGCGACAGCAATCTGCAGCTGATCGATCACGCCGTCGAGCTACTGAAGGATGTCGGCATCGAGTCGACCCTGGTGCCCAACGACGAGGGCACCAAGGCCAACCTGCTGGCGACCTTCCCGGACGCCGATGGCGGCGTCACCGGCGGCATCGTGCTCTCTGCGCACACCGACGTGGTGCCCGTGGATGGACAGCCGTGGAGCAGTGACCCGTTCGCCGCCGAGGTGCGCGACGGACGGCTGTACGGCCGCGGCAGTGCCGACATGAAGTCGTTCCTCGCCGTCGTGCTCACCAAGCTCGGCGATTTCATCGCCCAACCGCTGGCCGAACCGATTCACCTCGCGCTCTCCTACGACGAGGAGGTGGGTTGCGTCGGCGCCGTGCCCCTGGTCGAGCGGATCACCGAACTCGGGCTGAAGCCGCGAGGTTGCATCGTCGGTGAGCCCACCAGCATGCGCATCGTCCGCGGGCACAAGTCGATCAACACGATGACCGTTCACTTCCGCGGCGTGGCGGCACACTCCTCGCTGACTCCGCAGGGTGTGAACGCGATCGCCTACGCGGCGCGCTTCGTCGACTTCGTCGAGCAGGTGGCGGCCGAGTTCCGTGAGAACGGTCCGTTCGATCCCGATTACGTCGTCCCGTTCACCACCACGACGGCCAACATGATCAGTGGTGGCATCGCGGTCAACACCATTCCTGCCGACTGCACCGTGCGATTCGAGTTCCGCGGGTTGGTCACGGTCGACCAGGCCGAGCTGACCGAGCGGTACCGGGCCGAGGCGTCCCGGCTCGAAGCCGAGATGCGGCAGGCCAACCCCAAGGCGGGCGTGGACTTCACGGTCCAGTCGTCGTCCCCCGGACTGGAGGGTCCGACCGATTCCGAGATCTTCGGATTGGCAGCGGCCTGGGGCGGGATTCCCAGCAACGACAAAGTGACCTACGGCACCGAGGCCGGCCTGTTCGCAAACGCCGGAATCCCGTCGGTCGTCTGCGGCCCCGGTGACATCGCTCAGGCGCATTCCCCCGACGAGTTCATCGATCTCGAACAGATCGCACTCTGTGAGGACTTCATCGACAACGTGATCGCCCACGCCCGGGCGAATCGCAGCTAAGCCCCACCGAAAACCGAGGCCGCCATGACCGCCACAGCCCCACCGGAAATCAGCCCGGAACGACTTCTCAGCGCGCGAAAGGCGGTGATCAGCAGTTCGATCGGTGCCGCACTCGAATGGTTCGACGTCATCGTCTATGCGTCGTTCGCGACCATCATCGCCAAGAACTTCTTCACATTTGCCGACGCGCCCCCGATCGTCGGTCTGATCCTGACCTTTGCGACCTTCGCGGTCACCTACCTGGTCCGGCCCATCGGCGGCATGGTGCTGGGCAGCTACGCCGACCGAGGCGGACGCAAGAACGCCCTGACCCTGACCATGATGCTGATGATGGTCGGCACCCTGATCATGGCGGTCGCACCCACCTACGCGACCATCGGCTTCGCGGCGCCGGTCATCATTCTGATCTCCCGGCTCATTCAGGGATTCAGCGCCGGCGGCGAATTCGGCACCGCCACCACCTTCCTGGTCGAGACCGCCCCGCACCGGAAGAACTTCTACGCGTCGTGGCAGATCGTCAGCCAGGGCGCATCGATGTTCCTCGCGTCGGCCTTCGGCTTCGGCCTCAATACCTGGATGTCGCCGGAAGACCTGAACAACTGGGGCTGGCGCATCCCGTTCTTCGTCGGACTGCTGGTCGGACCGGTCGGACTCTACATTCGCGCCAAACTGGACGAGACCGATGAGTTCATGGCGACGGTCAAGGAACATTCGCCGCTGAGGACGTTGCTCACCGACCATTACGGGCGTGTGCTGGCGGGTTCGGCCGTCATCGGCGTCGCCACGATCACCACCTACATGATTCTGTACATGCCGACCTTTGCCGTGACCAACCTGCACATTCCGCCGACCGCGGCCTATCTCGGCGGTGTGGTCGCCGGCCTGACCAACATCATCGGCGTCCCGTTCGTCGGCCATCTCGCCGACCGGGTCGGGCCGGCCAAGGTGATGACCTGGTCCGGCGTCGCCGCGCTGGTTCTGGCCTGGCCGCTGTTCGCCCTGATCGTCAACAACCCCACCGTGCCGATGCTGGTGCTGGTCATCGGCGTGCTGGGCGTCATCATGGCGTTCTACTTCGGCGCCCTGCCCGGGCTGATGTCGTCGCTGTTCCCGGCGGCCGTGCGCGGTTCCGGTCTGTCCGTCGCCTACAACGTGGGCGTGACCCTGCTGGGCGGCATCGCTCCGCTGGTGCTCACCTGGCTGCTCGAGGTCACCGGCTCGCTGACCGTTCCCAGCGTGTACTACATGGTGATCTCGGTGATCTCGCTGGTGGGCCTGTACTTCGTCCGGGTGAAGTACAAGCAGGCCTGAGCCTCGCCGCGTAGCAGGCCGCGGGTGGGCCGGAGTTCAGCACTCCGACCCACCCGCGTTCTGCTGATTCCGGACGCCGACGGCTTCCGGCCTGGCGTCGGCAGATCGCGGCGGGTTGAGGGCCCGTCCCGCAGTTCGGTCCGATCTTCTCCGACGCGCTACAGTGGCCGCGGCGGTGGGGCTCGCCCTTATTACAGAACCGTTGCCACGGCAACCAACAGTCCCTACCTCGATGCACAGCTCGGCTGAGCACGGAGGTGGGGCTTTCCGCCTTCGCTCTCAGTCATGCCTTCGCGCTCAGTCGTGCTGTTGCCGTCCGGGCTCCACCGTGGAGTCCGGCGCGACCGGAAAGGTGACGGCGATGTTCTTCGAGATCAATCACAGGCAAGTCCTGGTCAGGCCTGGCTCCGCAGCACGCGTGCATGACAACGCGGGGCGGCAGGCGTTCGCTGCCGAAGGAGGTGCGCGATGAGCAAGCAGGACAGCTACGACGTCGACCCGGGTTACGGCGGCGCGGACCATCCGCATCCGCATTCGGATCCCGCGGTGGATCAGGGGTACGGCGGTGAGAACGCTCCGCACCGGCACGATCCGCGCTACCCGGGCGTCGACCCCAGCTACGGTGGCGACAGTTCGCCCGGCTACCTCCATCGGACCGGCCTGGACGAGGACGACGAGGGCTGAGCGCAGCTCATGAAAGACCGGCCCGTCGGTGGACCTCACCGACGGGCCGGCTTGTCGAAATCCCCTTGCCAGCGCACCGTCGCGAAGAGTCTCGACAGGCTCGACCGACGGCAAGGGGAGGTCTCGCAGACTCCGGGGGTGTGTCGTCCGGTTCGAAAAGGAACGTAACCTTGATTGGTAGTGCGCCGATCCCGTGGTCGGCGATGGATTCGCCGATGTGACGGTTGCCGACACCGTCTTCTAACCAACCCGAAGGGAACGCCGCGATGGGTGAGTCAGTCGTCATCGAGACGCTGGCCGGCTTCTCAGTAGGACTGCGGCCGTTCGAAGCGATGGTCGGGTCCATGACGGCGAGAGGTCTCTGATGGCGCTCAGCGTCTTGGACATGTTCACCATCGGGATCGGCCCGTCGTCGTCGCACACCGTCGGCCCGATGCGGGCTGCCGCACTGTTCGTCGAACGACTGGACGCCGACGGCCTGCTGGAGCGGGTCGACCGGGTCCAGTCCGAGCTGTTCGGGTCGCTAGGAGCGACCGGCCACGGGCACGGCTCGGACAAGGCGGTGGTGCTCGGCCTGCAGGGGGAACACCCCGAAACCGTCGACACCGACACCGTCGACGACCGGGTGGCCGAGGTGAAGGCCGGACGCCTGCTGCTGGCCGGACGGCGTCCGATCGGCTTCTCCTGGTACGACGACCTCATCCTGCACCGCCGCCGCAGCCTGCCCGCCCACCCCAACGGGATGACGTTCCGGGCCTTCGACGGCGACGGGACGCTGCTCCGCGAGGCCACCTTCTACTCGGTCGGCGGCGGATTCGTGGTCGACGAGCAGGCGATCGGCGTCGACCGGATCGTCGAGGACGCCACCCCGCTGCCGTACCCCTTCACCACCGGAGCGCAACTGCTGGCGATCTGCCAGGAGACCGGCCTGCGGGTGAGCGACGTGATGCTCGCCAACGAGCTCTCCTGGCGCACCGAGGAGGAGTTGCGCGCCGAACTGCTGCACATCTGGGCGGTGATGCAGGAGTGCGTACGAACCGGCTGCTCGCGCACCGAAACGCTGCTGCCGGGTGGGCTGAGGGTGCCGCGGCGGGCGCCGAAGCTGCTCGCCGACCTGGAGTCCGCCGACGACCAGATCGACCCGATCCGGGCGATGGACTGGGTCGACCTGTTCGCACTGGCGGTGAACGAGGAGAACGCGTCCGGCGGCCGGATCGTCACCGCACCCACCAACGGGGCGGCCGGAATCGTGCCCGCGGTGCTGCATTACTACATGAAGTTCGTACCCGGCGCCGACTCGGACGGGGTGGTGCGCTTCCTGCTGGCCGCCGCCGCGGTGGGCATCCTGTTCAAGGAGAACGCCTCCATCTCGGGTGCCGAGGTGGGCTGTCAGGGCGAGGTCGGCTCGGCCTGCGCGATGGCCGCCGGCGGTCTGTGCGAGGTGCTCGGCGGGACGTCGACACAAGTCGAGAACGCGGCCGAGATCGGCATCGAACACAACCTGGGGCTGACCTGCGACCCGGTCGGCGGCCTGGTGCAGATCCCTTGCATCGAACGCAATGCGATCGCCAGCAACACCGCCATCAATGCCGCCCGGATCGCGCTGCGCGGCGACGGCAGCCACAAGGTGTCCCTGGACAAGGCGATCAAGACGATGCGCGAGACCGGTGCCGACATGAAGATCAAATACAAGGAGACCTCCCGCGGCGGCCTCGCCGTCAACGTCATCGAGTGCTGACCGATGACGCCTCTGGTGACCGCGTCGGATCGGTGGGTTGAGCCGGGCGTCCGCGCCGTCACGGTGCTGGTCATCGGGGCGGGGCAGGCGGGCTTGTCGGCCGGCTACCACCTGACTCGCCGCGGCTACCGCAGCGCACTCGACGACCCTGGCGCCGACCACAGCTTCGTGATGCTGGACGCCGAGTCGGCGCCCGGCGGAGCCTGGCAGCACCGCTGGGAATCGCTGCGGATGGCGACGGTGAACGGCATCTTCGACCTGCCCGGCTTTCCGAAACCTCCGATCGATCCGGACGAGCCCAGCCGGACGGCGGTGCCGCGCTACTTCGCCGCCTACGAACAGAAGATGGCGCTGCCGATCCTGCGTCCGGTCACGGTCACGGCGGTGACTCGCGCGGACGCCGACCCCGAGGGCGACCTGCTGGTCGACAGCAGTACGGGCCGGTGGCGCGTCCGGGCGCTCATCAACGCCACCGGTACCTGGACCAACCCGGTGCTGCCGTCCTACCCGGGACAGGCCAGCTTCCGGGGACGGCAGTTGCACACCCGCGACTACCTCGACGCCGATCAGTTCGCGGGGCAGCGGGTGGCCATCGTCGGCGGTGGCATCTCGGCCATTCAGCAACTCGAGGAGATCTCCCGCGTGGCGAGCGTGTACTGGTACACCCGCCGCGAACCGGTGTTCCGCGACGGCGAGTTCCGTCCCGAGATGGAGGGCCGCGCGATCATCGCGAAGGTCACCGCTGACGCCGAGGCCGGCAATCCCACCGGCAGCGTCGTCTCCTACACGGGCCTGCCCTGGTTGCCGTACGCCGTCGCCGCCCGCGAGCGTGGGGTGCTGAACCGGCGTCCGATGTTCACCGCGATCGAGTCGGACGGCGTCCGCGAGGCCGACGGCAGCTTCACCCCGGTCGACGTCATCGTGTGGGCGACCGGGTTCCGGCCCGATCTGCACCACCTGGATCCACTGCGACTACGCAATTCGCGCGGCGGCATCGCGGTCCGCGGCACCGAGGTGGTTGCCGATCCGCGGATCCAGCTGATCGGTTTCGGCCCGTCGCAGTCCACCGTCGGGGCCAACCGCGCCGGACGTGAAGCCGTCCGCCGGATCAATGCCCGGCTCGGCTGAACCTTAGCCTCGATCCACCGATAGGCGCCGTAGCGAGCGGCCCAGCTGGGGTCGCGCAGTAGGCGCAAATCGGTGGATCGAGGCTTAGTGTGCGGACGCGACCAGCCGTGACGAGCCCCACTGCTGACGCATCGAGCGATGGCGGCCGGAGATCGCCCGCAGTTGGTTGATCAGACCCAGGACGGCGAGCGCGAGGTACAGCACGGTCCAGCCGATGCCGCCGGGCAGTTCGGTGAAGCCCTGGCCGGTCAGCCGATCCAGAGTCATCGCGCCGACCAGCATCGCTACCCCCGAGGTGGCGACGCTCGCGCCGGCCAGCGCAGTCAGCACCACCAGTAGGACGGCGGGCAGGTTGGTGGTCACGGCCAGGATCGCGAGCAGAACGCCTGCGATCACGCCGACGGTCAGGGTGAGGAACGAAGAGGCCGAACTGACCATCGTCATCACGCTGGTGCCGAGGGTGAAGCCGATGGCGGCCATCCCGATGATCACGGCCAGTTGGTAGGAGAAGTAGGCCAGTAGTCCGAACAGCACCGCGCCGACGGCTCCGGCCAGCCAGCTGAGGGCGACCTGTCCGACGCCGCTGGAGTTGCCGGCGAACAGGCCGAAGCCCAGCATGAACCCGGCGAACGCGCCGAACAGGCTGATGACCAGGCGCATCGTCACATACCCCCGGAAGCACAGCAGCGCTCCGATAAGGACGGTGATGATGCCCACGACGATGATGTCCATGATTGGTAATCCCTCCCGCGCCCCGGGCGCTGCGAACCAACGGATTCCATCATGACCGGGCCACACAACCCGCCGTCCCCAGCGCTCGCTAACTATTTGGGGAAGCCTATTTGGGGAAGCGCTGATCATCGTTGGTCGAGCTTGTCGAGACCCCCTCTGGCAACCAGGTTTCGACAAGCTCAACCAGCGAAACGCCGTATTGATCAGCGTTTCCTTAGAGGAGCGCTGGGTGTCGGGGTTAGCGAGGCTCCGGAGTGGGACGCAGCACGCAGGCGCCCGGGCGGGCGAACGGGATGAGCCGAAGCGGGTCGTCCGACAACTCGTCGATCAGGCCCTGGTGGATGCTGCAGACCACCGCGGGGAGCTGTCGGGCGGTCGCCAGCAGGGGACAGGTGCGCAGCTCGATGCCGTCGCCGCTGACTCGTGGCGTAAAGCCCTGCGCGGCCAGCGTGGCGAGCAGTCCGGCGTCCGCGTGCCGCAGCCGGCGACCCCAACGCCGACCGAGTTCCCGGGCGGCGTCGACCGGTTCTGGACCGGTGGCGAACTGCTCGGCCAGTGCGGCGACGAGCGCCGAACTGCCGTCCCAGGTGTCGTCCTGGCCGGCGACCTGAAGGCCGGCGATGGTCGCTCGATAGGCCCGGGGTGGACGTCCGCGGCCGCCGGTCGGTGCCGGCTCTTCGACCGCGAAACCCTCGCTGACCAGGTGTTCCAGGTGCATCCGGACGCTATTGGGGTGGCCGCCCAGTTCGGCGGTCAGGGCCGTGATGGTGATCGCTTCCTCGGCGGCGGCCAGGCTGCGCAGCACCCGCAGGGCTGCCTCGCGAGGACGATCGGTGCGCGCCGGCTGTGGGCCCAGCCCGAGCGTGGACGCCGCGGCTTGGGTGGATTCCGTGGCCGTCGGTTGGTCGCCGTCCGGGATCGGCGCCGATGTGCTCATGCGGGCATCCTAATGCTACTTTTTCCATATAAACATGGAGAAAATGCGAGGATCTGTGTCCCACACCGCTCCGCCCCGTCCGCGGGCTGCCGCGCCGTCCGGACGCCGTGGCAGGGCCCGGGGACGGTTGCTGCTGATGGTCCTCGGAGGAGTCTGCCTGGTCAGCGGGCTGAACGCGGGCCTGGTCCGGCTCGAGGTGTGGGCCCCGGTGACCTCGGACCGGGCCGGCGATGTGCACGGCCTGGTCATGGTGCTCGGCTTCCTCGGCACGCTGATCTCGCTGGAACGTGCACAGTCGCTGGGACGGCCGTGGGGCTATCTGGCGCCGGCGCTGTACGGGGCGGGCGGGCTCGCGCTGCTCAGCCCCGCACCGTTGCTGCTCGGACAACTGCTGCTGATCGAGGCCGGGGTGCTGTTCGTCGCGATCTATCTGGCCTTGTGGCGGCGTGCCCCGCGGCCGTTGGTCGGTATCCAGGTGCTCTCGGCGGTGTTGGCGCTGGGTGGGGCGGTGGTCGCCACCCTCGTCGACGTCACCGTCGCGCTGCCCTGGCTGGCCGGTTTCGTGGTGCTCACCATCGCCGCCGAGCGGGCCGAACTCGCCCAGTTGGCGATGGGACCTCGGGCTGACTCCGAACTGCTCGGCCTGGCCGGCGCGCTGACGCTGGCAATTCTGGCGGCGCTGACGCTGCCCGAGGTCGGTCCGCGATTGGTAGGTGTCGCGCTGCTGGCGATCGCGGTGTGGTTGCTGGCCCACGACGTGGTGCGGCGGCAGTTGCGGCTGTCCGGGCAGCACCGGTACCTGGCGGCCGCGCTGCTGGCGGGCTACCTGAATCTGGCCCTGGCCGGTGCGGTGCTGGTTTGGTCCGGCTTGAGCACCGGTAGGGCTAGCTACGACGTGGTGGTGCACGGCGTCTTCCTCGGTTTCGCGCTGTCGATGGTGATGGCGCATGCGCCGGTCATCCTGCCGGCCGTGCTGGGGCGGTCGTTGCCGTATCGCCCGGTGCTGTGGCTGCCGCTCGGGTTGCTGCACGCCGGTTTGGCGCTGCGCTTCGCGGGCGCACTCGGCGGCTGGGACGTCGCCTGGCAGGTCGGCGGTGTGGTCACAGTGCTCGCCCTACTGGTCTTCATGGCCACCGCGATCACCCTGGTGGTGCGGCGATGAACGGTGCGAACGGAACCGGTCCCGGAGAGCCGAGCGAACTCGGCCCCGGGGCACCAAAGATGTCCGGCGGTGGGGGGCCGGCGCCGGACGGGGGGAAGGGACACGGTCGTCCGGCCGGGCCCGGTGATCAACAGCGCGGTGGGCCGGGGGGCCGCGGCGCAATCACCGGACGTCCGGTCGGACGCCGGCGCTCCCGGCTGCGCGACCTACCGCTGATCGGCTGGCTCGCGGCGGCCGTGGTGATCGCCGTCGCGCATCGTGGATTGCCGGACGCCAACTGGCTGATGCTGCACCTGGTACTGCTCGGTGCACTCACCCACGCCATCGTGGTGTGGAGCTTCCACTTCGCCCAGACGCTGCTGCGGTCGCCGGCGTCCGAGACCGAAGCGGCCCGGCACAACCAGCGGCTCGGGCTGCTCACCCTCGGTGCGGCGGCGGTGCTGATCGGCGTGCCGACCACCTGGTGGCCGCTCACCCTTGTTGGCGGTCTTCTGGTCGCCATCGCGGTCGGCTGGCACGGACTGGTGCTGTGGGGCATGATGCGCCGGGCGCTGCCGGCCCGCTTCCGGGTGACCGTCCGCTACTACCTGGGCGCAGCGGCGTCACTGCTTGTCGGCGTGACTTTCGGGGTGTTGCTGGCGCTGGGCTGGGAGGATCCCTGGCACGGCCGGCTGCTGGTCGCGCACGCCCTGGCGAACGTGCTGGGCTGGGTCGGACTGACCCTGACCGGCACCCTGCTCACCCTGTGGCCGACCATGCTGCGCACACGGATGGACGACGTCGCCGAACGCTGGACGCAGCAGGCGCTGCCGCTGTTCGGCGCCGCCATCGCGGTCGCCGTCGGGGGTGCGCTGGCCGGGCTGAGCTGGCTTTCCGCCGCCGGCGTGGGTCTCTACCTGGTGGCGATCGGGCTGTGGGGACGCGGGTTGTGGCGTCCGGCCCGGACCCGGCCACCGCGCGAGTTCGCCTCCGCCTCGGTGGCTGTCGCACTGGTCTGGTTGGTGATCGGACTGGGCTGGGCCGGCTGGCTGCTGGCCACCGCGCCGGACTGGACGGCGGTGCGCGAGGGCTTCATCTGGCCGGCCGCGGTGCTGGGCGCCGGGTTCGCCGTTCAGGTGTTGTCGGGGGCACTGTCGTACCTGTTGCCGTCCGTGCTGGGTGGCGGTCCCAGCGTGGTGCGGGCCGGGCAGCAATGGTTCAACCGGGCCGGCTCCTTCCGGCTGATCGCCATCAACGGCGGTTTGCTGCTGTGGCTGCTGCCCAGCCCGAGCTGGGTGAAGGTGACCGGCTCTCTGCTCGCGCTCGGCGCGGCCGCCGCGTTCCTGCCACTGATGATCCTCGGGCTGAAGGCGAGTATCGCCGCCCGGCGCGAGCTGGCTGCGGCAGCGGCGTCCGGTGTCGAACGGACGCCCGGGATGGCTCCTGCGGAGTCTCCCTCTGGTGCGGCAGCTTCGGCAACTCGGCCGGGTGGCTTGACGGGCGCGCGGCGTCCGGAGCCGGAGCGACCCACCATCTTCACCGCCGGCCAACTGATCGCCGGTTTGACCGCGCTGGCTACGGCAGTTGTCGTCGGCGTGGGCGTCGACCCGAGTGCGGCCGGTGCCGCGGGGCCCGCGCCGACGGCGTCCGTCGCGGTGCAGCCGACCGGCACGGTGGTGCGCATCGAGGTCGCCATGGGTGACATGAAGTTCACCCCGTCCAGCGTCACCGTGCAGGCCGGCGACCGGCTGGTGCTCGACCTGGTCAATGCCGACAGCACCACCCACGACGTGGTGATCGGCGACGCCCGCAGTTCGCGGATCGGCCCCGGCAAGCGCACCGAGTTGGACGCCGGCGTGATCGGCGCCAGTGTGCAGGGCTATTGCACGGTCGCCGGACACCGGCAGATGGGCATGGTGTTCGACGTCATCGTCGAGGGTTCGGCGCCGGGCGCGCAGCCGTCGCCGTCCGTTCCGGGGCATCAGCATGGACAGGCGAGCCCCGCGCCCGAGGCGAGTCTGGCGTCCGATCAGGTGGTCGATCCGGTGCTGTCGCCGCTCACTGAT
>JBDHZN010000002.1:0-50803 GCA_039811845.1 Micropruina sp.
CACCGGCACGGTTGACGCGAAGGAGCTCACATGTCAGGAACGGCCCGACTCGAAGTCGACGGCAACGTCTACGAACTGGACACCTTTGTGGGCTCCGAAGGTGAGCGCGCGATCGACATCTCCAAGCTTCGGGCGACCAGCGGCTACATCACGCTGGACGACGGCTACGGCAACACCGGTTCGTGCCGTTCGGCGATCACCTACATCGACGGCGACGCCGGCATTCTGCGCTACCGGGGCATTCCGATCGAAGAGCTGGCCGGCAAGTCCTCGTTCGTGGAGACGGCGTGGCTGGTGATCTTCGGCAGCCTGCCGACCCCTGACGAGCGGGACCGGTTCGCCGGCCTGCTCAGTGAGTCGGCGATGATCGACGAGGTGATGCGCAAGCACTTCCACGCCTTCCCGCAGACCGCGCCGCCGATGGCCATCCTGTCGGCGATGATCAACACCCTCAGTGCCCACGACCACGGTGTGATGGACATCCACGACGACGCCGACATGGAGCGTGCGGCGGCGTTGCTGATGTCGAAGGTGCGCACCATCGCGGCGGCGGCCTACAAGGCGTCCATCGGTGAGCCGCTGGTCTACCCGCGCTACGACCTGAAGTACGCCGAGAACTTTCTGCACATGATGTTCTCGGTGCCCTATCGCAACTACGAGCCGACCCCTGAGGTGGCCGCCGCGCTCAACCTGTTCCTGTTGCTGCACGCCGACCACGAGCAGAACTGCTCGACCTCCACGGTGCGCATGGTGGCGTCCTCGAAGGCGAACCTGTTCGCCAGCTGCGCCGCCGGGGTGTGTGCGCTGTGGGGTCCGCTGCACGGCGGCGCCAACGTGGCGGCGGTGCAGATGCTGGAGCAGATCCGCGACGCGGGCATGCCGGTGTCCGAGTTCGTGAAGCGGGTCAAGAACAAGGACGCCGGGGTCAAGCTGATGGGCTTCGGTCACCGGGTGTACAAGAACTTCGATCCGCGCAGCCGCATCCTGAAGACGGCGGTGGACGGCGTCCTCGCCCAGCAGGAGAAGACCGATCCGCTGCTCGACATCGCCCGCGAACTGGAATCCGCCGCGCTCGAAGACGAGTACTTCATCCAGCGCAAGCTGTACCCGAACGTCGACTTCTACTCCGGCATCCTGCTGCGCGCCATCGGCATTCCGTTGGAGATGTTCACTGTGATGTTCGCGATCGGCCGGATGCCCGGCTGGATCGCGAACTGGAAAGAGATCAACGACGATCCGAAGGGCCGCATCTACCGTCCGCGACAGATCTACACCGGTCCGACGAACGTGTCCTGGGAGCCCCGCGACAACCGCTGAGGACTCAACGCAGCCGGATCCGGCGCAGGATCAGTAGCACCGCCAGGGCCAGCACGCCGATGCCGGCGCCGACCACGGCGGTCGAGAACCACCAGCCCCGGCCGGACGCCGTCAGCGCGGGCAACTGCCACCAGCAGACCAGGGTGCCCAGGATGAACAGCACGGTGCCCAGGCCGACGATCTGCACCCCATGCGGGTCGAGTGCCTTCACCGGAGCCTGCAGGGTGGGCAAGTGGGGCTCGTGGTCGTGACTCACGGCCTCCACTGTAGAGGCCGGGTTGTGACGGGAATGTGTCGCGGCTGAGACGTGCGAAGCCGGACGGGCAGCCACGCTTAGGTTCTTCGTCATGGCCAATAGCTCCACCACGCCGGCACCGCCGGCCACCCGGTCGTCCGGGCTGGACGCGTACTTCGAGATCACCACGAGGGGTTCCAACCTGGCCCGCGAGGTCCGCGGCGGGCTGGTCACTTTCTTCACGATGGCCTACATCCTGGCCCTCAACCCGCTGATCATCGGCACCGCCACCGACGTCAACGGTCTGCTGCTGTCCGGCCTGCCGAAGCTGGACGCCGCCGGCGAGGTGATCGGCGCCAACGTCGCCACCTCGATCGCGATGGTGGCGGCGGCGACCGCGCTGATCGCGGGCCTGATGACGATTCTGATGGGCGTCTACGGTAGGTTCCCGATCGGCCTGGCCACCGGCCTGGGGCTGAACGCGGTGCTGGCCTACGTGCTGGCGCCGCAGATGACCTGGGCACAGGCGATGGGCCTGGTCGTCTGGGAGGGCGTGATCATCACCATCCTGGTGCTGACCGGTTTCCGGCAGGCGGTGTTCCGGGCCGTGCCGCGGTCGCTGCGGGCCGGCATCTCGGTCGGTATCGGCCTGTTCATCGCGTTCATCGGACTGGTGGACGCCGGGGTGGTGCGCAAGGCGTCCGGGACGCCGGTCGAACTGGGCATCGGCGGCTCGCTGCAGGGCTGGCCGATCGGCATCTTCCTGATCACCCTCGGCCTCCTGGTGCTGCTGTTCGTCCGGCACGTGAAGGGCGCGATGCTGATCGCCATCCTGTCCGGCACGGTGCTGTCGGTGATCGTCGAGGCGGTGGCCCACATCGGGGCCCACGACGCCACCGACAACCCGACCGGCTGGATGCTGAACGTGCCGCAGTTCACCGCGTTCACCATGCCCGATCTGGGCCTGATCGGACGGGTCGACCTGTTCGGCGGGTTCGCCGCCGCGGGAGGCTTCGGCGCCGGGCTGGGCCTGGTGCTGATCGTCTTCTCGCTGCTGCTGGCCGACTTCTTCGACACCATGGGCACCGTGGTGGCGGTGGGTGCCGAGGGCGATCTGCTGGACGAGTCCGGCAACCCGCCGCGCACTCAGCAGATCCTGCTGGTCGACTCGATCGCCGCGATGGCCGGTGGCGTCGGCTCGGTGTCGTCGAACACCTCCTACATCGAATCGGCGGCCGGCGTCGGCGAGGGCGCCCGGACCGGGCTGGCCTCGGTGGTGACCGGTGCGGCCTTCCTGCTCAGCCTGTTCCTGGCCCCGCTGGTCAACATGGTGCCCTCGGAGGCGGCGGCGCCGGCACTGTTCTTCGTCGGCTTTCTGATGATGTCGCAGGTGACGCACGTCGACTGGGACGACCCGGAGGAGGGCATTCCGGCGTTCCTGACCCTGGCCCTGATGCCGTTCACCTACTCGATCACCGCCGGCATCGGCGCGGGCTTCATCAGCTACATGCTGATCAAACTGGTCCGCGGCAAGGCGCGGGCGGTGCATCCGCTGATGTACCTGGTGGCGGCGCTGTTCGTCATCTACTTCGCGCAGGGCGCGATCATGGGTCTGCTGGGCTGAGGGCTACTGGGCTGACGGCTACTGCGCGCGGTAGACGACGATCAGGTCGGGCACCGGACGTCCGCGCGACGGCGCGGCCTGGGCGTAGTGGTGGAACTGGGCGAGCCAGGCGGCGTACGGCTCGGCCACCGCACGGTTCGGCGGTGACAGTTGCGGCAGGGCGTTGCGCCACGCGGACGCCGCATCCAGGGCGACCGCGTGCGGCGTGTAGCCGGTGGACAGGCCGGGATAGGTCTGCAGCGGCACCCCCAGCTCACGATTCACCAGCTTGCCGAGCCCGAACCGCGGGTCGAGGCCGGCCCGCGCCAGATCGAATTCGAGATCGTTGAACCGGTTCATGTCCAACGCGATGTGATGCCCGCTCCACGCGGTGGCGGCGAGATAGCACTCGAGCAACCGCCAGGCCACCGGCTGGCGCTCGGGGGCGATGAATCGCCCGGCCAGCAGATCCGCGACATCGGACTCGACCGGGGTGTCCGGCCGGACCAGCACGGCCCCGGCCGGCTTACGGAACAGCGGACCGAGTTTGCCCAGCATTCCGGGGGCCTTCGGCGTGGTCTGCGGCGGGAATTCGTCGGCGACGATGCGGCGGAACTGCTCGGCCAGTTCGGGGGAGGCGCAGAACACGTCGCGGACCTCGTCCACCCCGATCGCGTAGAGCCGCAACTCGCCCATAGCCACAAGGTACCCGTCACCCCCCAGCTGCGACATAGATTGGGCTGGTGAACCCGAGAACGCGGCGCGTGATCGTCACCGGAGTACTGGTCGTCCTGGTGCTGCTGGCGTTGCTGGGCGCACTGGTGAGTTGAGGCTGGCCCGATGGTGCGACCCGTTAGAGTGTGCGTCGCGTCCGCGGAAGGAGTCACATGTCGGGGCGAGTGAGGGTCTGCCGCGTGCTCGTGGCCGTGGGTGCCATGCTGCTGCTCACCTTCGGGTTGAGCGCGCCGACCGTAGGCCTGGCCGCCGCACCGGTTCCGCAGGCCACCACCGCTGCCGCCTCACCGACTCCCACGGCGGGTTCGCCCAGGCCGTCGTCGAGTTCCTCCTCGGCCGATGATCCCGCCGACGAGCCGTCCGATGACGGCAGCAACGTGACTCCCGATCAGACCGGCACCTGGGTCGCCCTCGGTGCCGCGGCCGCGGTGGCCGTGCTGGCCGGCCTGGTCGTCGCGCTGCGCAAGCGCTAGGAAACGCGGGCAGTGCAACCACCGTTGGTTGAGCTTGTCGAAACCCGTTGCGGCGTTCTGGACCTGGTCTCGGCCGACGTTAGTTCTCGGCCCCTCCACGGGCCTCCGCGTTGAGCCGGATGGTGACGGCCCGGAACGCCGGCAGGCTGTCCCGCAGCACCCGCAGGTTCGGGTCGGGCACGCCCAGCACCGAGTGCCGGTGTCGTGCGACGACGGGGCCCAGCGCGGCCAGGGCAGGGTCGGCGAGCACCGTCCGGACGGCTTGGCCGTCGCCGCCGAGGATCATCGCCTCCAGGGTGCCGGCCACCGGCACCAGGATCTCGGCGGCGTCCTGGACGGCCCGTCCGAACGCCCGCTCGGTCTGATTGCCGCGACGCCGCGCGTAACGCTGCTGCGACCAGCCGCCCGCCTTAGTCCGGCCCTGGACGTAGTGGCGTCCGACCCTGTGCCGGACCAGTTCGGCGCCGTCGAAGATGCCGACGGCATGGGAGTTGCGCCGCACCAGCAGCGCGCCGAGTTGCCGCGGGTGGGTGGCGATCGCGATCACGTCGGCCAGCGGGTCGTCCTCGGACGCCGTACCCCACGGCGTCTCGATCCAGGCGTGGGCGCCGTCCGGGCTGATCAACTCCACCGCGTCCGGCGTCACCACGGGCTCCGGATGCGGGTGACGGCGGGCGAATCCGGCCAGCCACCGCTCTAGCCTTTCGGGCGCTACCTGGACGCGTTGAACGTCGGTCATGGAGGGCAGCGTAGTGTTCCCGGTACTCTCACCTAACGAGTGGATATGGCCTAGCCTGGCAGCGGAAAACGGAGGTAGCCGGTGAGCGATCTCATTGATACGACGGAGATGTACCTCCGGACGATCTACGAACTCGGCGAGGAGGGCGTTCCGCCGTTGCGGGCGCGGATCGCCGAGCGGCTCAAGCAGAGCGGCCCGACGGTGTCCCAGACCGTGGCGCGGATGGAACGCGACGGCCTGCTGACCGTGGACACCGATCGCCAGCTGCGGCTCAGCCCTGCCGGCCTGAAGCTGGCGACCCGGGTGATGCGGCGTCATCGGCTGGCCGAGCGGCTGCTGATCGATGTGATCGGGCTGGACTGGGTGCACGCCCACGACGAGGCCTGCCGGTGGGAGCACGTGATCTCCACCGATGTCGAACGACGGCTGGTGCATCTGCTGCACGAGCCGGTCGAATCTCCCTACGGCAACCCGATCCCGGCGTTGGCCGAACTCGGCGCCAAGCCGGCCCCGGAGGCGTTCCTCGACGGAGCGGTGCCGCTCTCGGAGGTGCTGTCGCATCGCGGCCCGGTCACGGTGACGGTGCGCCGGTTCAGCGAGTATCTGCAGACCGACCAGCAGTTGCTGACCATGTTCGCCGAGGCCGGTGTGATGCCCGAGGCCGAACTGTCGGCCAGCATGGATGGACCGGCCCTGGTGCTGGCCGCCGAAGGTCGCGAGCCTGGGCGCTTCGCGGGCATGGTGGCCGACCACCTGTTCGTCGCGAGCGGCGCCTGAACCCAACGCGCCCGGCGGGCTCGGAATAGGGCGGCGCCGGGCGGCGTTGGACCCGATGAACTCAGAGAGGAAATATGCATGGCTACGCGCGCCCTTGATCAGCAGACCTTCGCCGAGGCGATCCAGGAGAACGAGACGGTGATCGTCGACTTCTGGGCCGACTGGTGCGGTCCGTGTCAGCGATTCGCCCCCGTGTTCGAGAAGGCGTCCGAGGCGCACTCCGACATCGTTTTCGGCAAGGTGGACACCGAGGATCAGCGGGCCTTGGCCGGCGGCCTGGGCATTCAGTCGATCCCCACTCTGATGGCCTTCCGCGGCGGCTACCTGGTCTACCGCGAGGCGGGCGCGATGAGCGGCCCGCAGTTCGAGGAACTCCTGCAAGCGGTGAAGGGTCTCGACATCGAGAAGTTGAAGGAACAAGCAGCTGCTACTGCCGGTTCTGACGAATCCTAAGATGCGGACTCCTTGTCACCTCCATGGGTGACATTCGGTACTGAGTCGCACTATAATCAAAGCGATCCCCGCCCCATCCCCCCGGGCGGGGATCGTCTTTGCGTTCGGGGTTCTGTCGTCGTTCGGCGGCCCCAGCAAGATTCGAACTTGCGACACAAGGTTTAGGAAACCTCTGCTCTATCCCCTGAGCTATGGGGCCCCACCGCTTCGGGCGGTCACCAGCATAGGGGACCCGTGGTGGATGGCTCATCCCGGGCGATACGGACCTCGGCGGTGGTGCGGCGGCGAGTCGGCGCGAGTTGGTTGAAAAGTTGTCGATCGGCACGAGTTTCCGATGCAGGCGTGCATTTGCCTGACGTATCGTCTAAACTCGGTCTCAGAGAGCGACGCCAGCTCGTTGATGTCTCCTGGGGGTGGGTAGACGGCTTTTGGCCCTTCGATAGGCGTCGCTCTCGTCATGCCCGCACGCTGATCCTTGGGCGTGTCCCCGGTCGCAAGTTCCCTAGACTCGCGCCATGAGTGAAAGCGGACTTGCCGCAGCCGTCGCGAAGATGCGGGCCGCCGGCGCAAACGACCCGGCCATCGACGTCTTCTCCCACTACTACGGCGAAGCCAGCTCCGGGGCCACCGGGTTGATCCCCGAGGACACCATCGCCCCGCTGATCGATCCGCCACGGCTCAGCGCGGTCGATGTCGACGAGCGGAGCGCCCGCGAAGCGATCGCGCGGACCGTCATCATCAAACTCAACGGCGGGCTGGGCACCTCGATGGGCTTGGACCGGGCCAAGACCCTGCTGCCGGTTCGCGAGGGACTCACCTTCCTCGACCTCATCGTCCGGCAGATCACGGCTGCTCGGGAGACCTATCACGCGCGGCTGCCGCTGCTGTTCATGAACTCGTTCCGGACCAGGCAGGACACGCTGGACTACCTGCAGCGCTACCCCGACCTGCCCGTCGCGGGCCTGCCGGTCGACTTCCTGCAGAACGCCGAGCCCAAGCTGACCGCCGACACCCTGGAGCCGGTGGAGTGGCCGGCCGATCCCACCCTGGAGTGGTGTCCGCCCGGCCACGGCGACGTCTACACCGCGCTGGTCGGTTCCGGCGTTCTGGACGCACTGCTGGCCGCCGGCATGAAGTACGCCAGCATCGCCAACGGCGACAACCTGGGCGCCGGACCCGACGCCCAGCTGGCCGGCTGGTTCGCCGCCAGCGGCGCGCCCTACGCGGCCGAGATCTGTCCGCGCACCGTGAACGACCGCAAGGGCGGCCACCTGGCCATCCGCAAGGCGGACGGGCAGCTGATCCTGCGTGACACCGCGCAGACGCCGTCCGACGAGATGGACTACTTCACCGACGAGCACCGGCACCCGTACTTCCACACCAACAACCTGTGGGTCGACCTGGAGCAGTTGAAGAGTGCGCTGCAGTCCCGGGGCGCGGTGCTGGGCCTGCCGCTGATCCACAACGTGAAGACCGTCGACCCCGCCGACTCCAGCTCGCCGAAGGTGATCCAGCTCGAAACCGCGATGGGGGCAGCCATCGAGGTGTTCCCGGGGGCGACCGCGATCGCCGTCCCGCGAGCCCGGTTCCAGCCGGTCAAGACCACCAACGAGCTGCTGCTGTTGCGTTCGGATGTCTTCGACCTCGGTGAGGACGGACGGCTCACCCAAACCGTGGACGAACTGCCCCGGGTCGACCTGGATGGCCGCTACTACAAGCTGATCGACGACTTCCAGACCCGGGTCGAGGTGGCGCCGTCGCTGCGTGCCGCGCGGTCCTTCGTGGTGGAGGGCGACTGGACGTTCGACCGTCCGGTGGCTGTCGAAGGGGAGGCTGTCTTCCCCGACCTGGGCCGGCCCGCGGTGGCCGGGGTCGACGAGGCGCGGTGAGCGATCCCGCGCTGGCGGAGGCGGTCGGGTTCGCACTCACCGGCGGCACCGCGTTGATCGCGAGCATCGATCCGGATCCGCTGACGGCGCTGGCGGACGCCGGTTGGAGCCGGGCTCGGGTCGTGGCGCATGCCGAGCAGGTGCGTGCCGCCGGCGGTGTCTGGCCGCACCCGGTGCCGGACGAGTTGCGTGCCCAGGTGGGCAGCGCCCGGCTGATCGCCCTGTTGCAGCGGCTGCAGGTCGAGCTGGGGCTGTTCGGACGCCCGGCCGCGCCGGCCGCGCCCCGTCCGTTGACGGCCGACGAACGACGACTGTTGAACGAGGTCCCGCCCCACCACGGCGTCTGACCACCGTTGGTCGAGCTTGTCGAGACCCACTGCGGCGTCCGGCAAGGGTTTCGACAAGCTCAACCACCGAGCGGCGCCTCGTGAACGCGACGATCCCCCGCCACCGAGTGGTGACGGGGGATCGGGAGGTTGGAAACTCAGTCCTTCTTGAGCAGGTCCCGGATCTCAGCGAGGAGTTCCTCGGTGGTCGGGGCGCCCGGCTCGGTCTCGGTGGGCTTCTCGGTCAGCTTCTTGAGCCGCTCGTAGGGCACCACGATGCCGAAGTACACCACGGTGGCCATGATCACGAACGCCACCAGGGCGGTCAGGAACGGGCCGATGGAACTCATGCCGAACGGCTGCCAGGAGTCGAAGTTGGGCGAGCCGCCGAGCATGGCCAGCAGCTCCACCACGATCTTGGTGAACGCGGTGGTCACGGTGGCGAACGCGCCGCCGATGATGAAGGCAACCGCGATGTCGATCAGATTGCCTCGGAGCAGGAAGTCTTTGAAACCTTGAATCATTGTCATCCCTTCAACCACGGCTGCCTCCAGGTGCCGGAGGCGGTGATGAGCCGTAGCAGAACGGAAATTTAGCCAAGAGAAGGGCGAACGGATCGCCGTCCTCGGTCCTGGACAGTATGGCCGGACTCGTTCTCATGCCCTAGGCGAGGGGGTCAGGATGTGGCGCAGCCGCGGCAAGTCGTCAACGCAAGCCGAAACCGAGTGGTCCACGGGCCGCCGCTGCCGCGACCTTGGGCAGGCTGGCCGGCCGCACCTCGACTAGCAGCACCGGCCCGGACGACTGCACCGGCGACAGCGGCGACGAGCCGCCGGGAGTGGACAGCACGGCGACCACCCGGGCCGCCGATGCCAACAGCACTGCGTCGGATTCGGCGTCAGCACCCAGCAGGTCGATACGGTCGCCCACCTCGATCAACCCCACCGCGGTGGAGGTCAAGGTGACCGGCAGCACCGAAAGCCCGGGCGCGGCCAGGGCCTCGCGGGTGACCACCGACGCGGGCAGGAACACCGCGCCTGCCGGCAATGAGACCGTGAGTGGACGACCGAGGGCCTGCTGGGGATCGCTCAGAAAGTCGGCCGGCACCGCATCCAGCGGAATCTGTCGCAGGCTGACGTCGTCGGTGGTGACGGTCTGCCCGCCCTGCAATGCGCGGCTGGCGACCAGTGCCGTCGTGGTGGACGGCCCGGGTGGCCGCAGCACGCTCAGGGCCGCCCACACCGCGAGGCCGGCCAGCAGTGCGGCGCACACTCGTCGATACCGGCGCAGTAGGCGCCGCAATCGCGTTCGGAAGGTCTTCACGTCCACAGTGGACGCCCGAGGCGCCGAAAATGGTCAAAATCGCGGTGACAAGGGACGACGCGACGTCCCATCGGCCAGTGCCGTTCGGTGAAAGAACCCGGAAGACCCCCGCCGGGGCAGCGCCGGATCAGGCGGCGGGCGCTCCGCTGCTGGATGAGCTGCTGGTCGTGGCCGGCAACTTGGCGCCGCTCGATGTGCTGCTTGTGGACTTGCTGTCGCCGGCCTTGGCGTCGCTCGGCTTGCTGTCGGTCTTGGTGGAACTCGACGACGTGCTGCTCTTCTTCGCGGCTCTGCTGTCGGTCGCGTAGAACCCGGAGCCCTTGAACACCACACCCACGGCGCTGAACACCTTGCGCAGCGTGCCCTCACAGGTGGGGCACCGGGTGAGCGGGTCGTCGGTGAACTTCTGCACGACCTCGAGCTGCGACGAGCAGTCCTGGCAACGGTATTGATAGGTGGGCATCGGCAAACTTCCAGAGATGACGGCAGGCGAACCGAGGGCATTCTAATGCCCCGCAGGCGGGATCGGTTCCGTCCCAGCCAACGCCCCGGAATGGCACCGCTATTCCCGGGCCGCCCGCAGCACCCTGGCCTCGGTGACGATCGCTCCGATCGGCTGGTCGAACGGTTCGACCGGCAGGATGGGCAGCACCTCTGAGTCCCGCAGCAGCACCGCGATCAGCGCCTCCGGTGCGGCGAAGGGAAGTGCCCGGTCGTACCAGCCGCCGCCGGTGCCGAGCCGGTCGCCGGACACGGTGGCAGCGAGACCCGCGCACCACACCAGGGTCGCGGTCGCCAGGCCCTCCGCGCCCAGCGCCGGCCCGACCGGCTCCGGGATGGACGCATAGCCGAGCCGCAGCCGGTCCCGTCCGGCGTACCGCGCCCAGTCCGGTTCGTGCCGCACCGAACCGTCGCGGCGGCGTCCGAGCAGGGGAAGCAGGACGGTGCGGCCGTCCGCGTGTAGCGCGTCGATCAGCGTCCAGGTGTCCGGCTCGTCGCCGGCCGAGGCGTAGAGCGCGATGATGCGGTGCCCGGCACAGAGTTCCAGGGCCGACGCCGTCCGGGCACGGCTGGCGGAGGCGGATTCGGGGACGGCCCGGGCTGCCCGGATCCGGGTGCGCAACGCCGCTTTCGCCGCCCGCAACGTGTCGGTCTCGGTGCCGTCCGGAGGGTTCGACGGGTCGGCCGTGGGCATTGTCCTATGGTAAGTCCCATGGCGCTTTTCGGACGGAAGAAGCAGGCTGCGGCTACGGTCGAGCAGGTGGACGAGACGGCGTCCGATCAGGAGGTGCCCGCGTCGTCGGCGTCGATCGGAATGGCTGAGTATCGTGCCGAACTGCTCGCCGCGATCGAACCGTTGCGGCCGATCGGACTGGGTGTTCTGGACGCCTTCGGCCGCCGGCTCTGCGAAGACATCGTCTCCGACATCGCGCTGCCCACCTTCACCAGTGCGGCCACCGACGGCTACGCCGTGCGTGCCGCCGACGTGGCGTCCGCGACGCCGTCCGATCCGGTCCGGCTGCCGGTGCTCGACACCCTGGACTCGCCCGCCTACCGGGGCGCGCCGCTGCTGGAACGGACGGCGATCCGGGTAGCGCTCGGCGCGCCCATTCCCGAGGGGGCGGACGCCGTCGTCGCGCTCGACCGGACCGACGGCGGCGAGTCCGAGGTGCGGATCGACGCCTCGGTGGCGGTCGGGCAGCATCTACGCCTCGCCGGTTCTGACATCGCCGAGGGCACTCTGCTGCTCGAACGGGGACGCATAGTCGACGCCGGGGCGGTCGGCCTGCTCGCCGAGGTCGGCCTCGACAAGGTGCTGGTTCGCCAATCGCCCCGGGTGGCGGTGTTGACCATCGGGTCCGACCTGGTGCCGCCCGGCCTGCCGCTGACCTCACGGCTGCATCGCTACGACGCCACCAGCAGTCTGATCGCCGCGGGGGCAAGGGCTGACGGAGCCCAGGTGTTCGCGGCCGGCACGCTGGCTAACGACGCGGCGGTCATTCTCGAGGCGCTCACCGATCAGTTGATCCGTGCCGACCTGGTCGTGGTTGTCGGCGGTCTCGACGGCGCACTGCCCGACGTGCTCGAGCGGCTCGGTGAACTGAGGCAGCGGCAGGTCACCGCGCATCCGGGCGGCACTCACGCCTTCGCCGTCGTCGGCGATGACCGGACGCCGGTGATCGCACTGCCCGACGGGGTGTGGCCGGCCTTCGTGGGCTATCACGCCTTCGTCCGCCCGGCGCTCAACCGGCTGCAGGGTGAGCCGAACGAACTACCGGTCAGCCGTGTGCTGCCGGCCCGGGTGGCACTGCACGGTCGACGCGGCGCCACCGAACTCATCCCTGCCGTCACCACCGACCGGGGCGTGGAACCGGCGGGCGATTTGGGTGCGGATCTGGCCCGCGACGTGGCTCGGGCGGACGCCCTGATCGTGCTGCCGCCCGGCACCGACCTGGTTCCGGCCAACTCCGATGTCGAGGTCTGGATGCTGACGCCGGCACGCACATGAGCGGTGCCGTCGGCTGGCCGGTGCGGTTGAGTCATGGTCCGGTCACCCTGCGCCCGTGGCGCCTGGCGGACCGGGCCGGCTGGGACGAGTTGCGCCGCCGCAACGCCTCGTGGACGGGGCCGTGGGACGCGACCCGGCCGCGCGATTCGGTCGAATCGCCGTTGACCTTCGCCGGCATGGTGCGGCAGTTCAACCGCCGGGCACGGCAGGGCACCATGTTGCCGTTCGCGGTGGAGTACCTGCCGCCCGAACAGCGCCGTCCGGTACTGGCCGGTCAGCTGACCATTTCCGGCATCGCACACGGTTCAGCCGGATGGGCCCAAGCGGGGTATTGGGTCGATGAGCGATGGGCCGGACGCGGGATCATTCCGCTGGCGCTCGCGCTGGCCTGCGATCACTGCTTCTTCACGTTGCGGCTGCATCGGATCGAGGTCGCCATCCGGCCCGAGAACGCTCGCAGCCTGCGGGTGGTGGAGAAGCTGGGCTTCCGCTATGAGGGCGTCCGGCAGCGCTACATGCATGTGGACGGCGACTGGCGCGACCATGCGATGTTCGCCCTGCACGTCGAGGAGGTCGGGCCGGGGTTGATCGCCCGATTGGACGATCAGGCCTGATCACCGCGGGATCGCCCAGGTGATGAGCGACACTCCGCCACTGGTCCGCCGACACGCCGATGGCGCCCCGTAGCGTTCGGGTGTGGGCCTGACGGGAGTGATTTTCGGCGTGATCGCCGCAGCATGGTTGGTCTATCTCGTGCCCTACTTTCTGCGTCGGCAGACTGATCCGGCACTCGACGAGGTCGATCCGGCGGCGCCGTTCTCGGCGACCGTGACGATCGTGCGTCCTGGAGTGTCGCTGGCCGATGCCGAAGAGGGCGCCGCGGTGGTGTCGACCCCGCTGACACGGCGCGCGGCGCTGTACGAGCTGAGCCAGATCGACCGGCAGGCGGCGACCCGCCGGCGCCGGGTGTTGATGGTGCTGGCGCTGGTGCTGTTCGCGGTCAGTGTGCCGGGCGCCCTGGGCCTGCTCGCCTGGTGGATACCGATCGTGCCGGCCGGCCTGCTGCTGTTGTTCCTGGTCGTGGCACGGTTCAGCGTCCGGGCCATGCGGCGCGACCTGGACGCCCGGGCGCGACGCATCCGTGAGGCCAGCGACGAGAAGACCGTCGCGATTGCCGTCCTGTCCGAGGACGAGGACACCGCCGAGGCCTCCGTCGAGCTGACCGCCCCGGTTGCCAAGCCCGGCTCGCTGTGGGATCCGATCCCGATCACCGCGCCGACGTACGTGTCCAAGCCGCTGGCGCCGCGCACCGTCCGGACCATCGACCTGTCCGCGCCCGCGATGATTCCGACCAACGACGTCCCGGTCACCGCCGAGCCGCTACCCAGCCAGATCGAGGACGACGGCGACGAGCGCCGCGCGGTCGGGGAGTGACGGCGTCCGGGTCAAGATGAACCATCGGCGCAGGGGTGCTAAAGTCGTCCCTGCTCGTTGAGCACTTGGGGCTATGGCGCAGTTGGTAGCGCGTCTCGTTCGCAATGAGAAGGTCAGGGGTTCGAATCCCCTTAGCTCCACCAAACGTAAACCCCGTCCGACAAGGCTAGATAGTCGGGTGGGGTTGTTCTATTTCGGGCTTCGGTCATCGCTGACCACGAAGGTGAACGGGTGCGCCCAACACTTCTCAGGCGGCGGTGTTGATGCCCAGGGTTCCACCGAGAGCGTGGGCGATGCGTGCCAGCATGACGCCGCCGGGAGCCTGAGCTCCGTTCTCGATGGCAGAGATGACGGACTGGCGAGTACCCGCTCGCCGGGCTAGTTCGGTCTGGGAGAGGCCGGCCGCGGTCCGGGCGTTGTAGACCAGCTCTGCGAGCTGCAACCGGGCCTCGGCCTCGATGGAGGCCGCGTCGTACTCGGCCCGCTCGGACTCAGACATAGCGGCCAGGGACTCATCCCGAAGCTGCTCCCACGACGTAGTGGTGCTCATCGCTGTCTCCCCTTCTTGTCGGTGTTGCCGGCGGCCTTGCGTGCCGCCTGCGCGCGTCGAGCCCTCAGAACCTCGGCTCGCTCGTTCTGACGCTGCTTGCGGAACGTCGTCAACGTCACGGCCTGGCGATCAGGCTCAAACACGTAGGTGATGCGTCGGTTGACGTTCTCGCACGAGAACCGCAGCTCGTACAGCCCGTCGCCCAGGGAGCGTGAGTGTGGCATCCGCAACATGCTGCCCTGGGAGGCCAACCGCTCAAGGATCCGATCGGCCGCTGCCTTACCCGCGGGGCTCAGCCCCACGTACCAGGCACGCACTTCCTCGGAGAACTCAACCGCCCACCTCACACCTCATGATATCATGGCACGCGCATATCCTGGCTATCGGATGCCGCGGGAGTTCCCTACCTTGGCCATGTGCCCCTCGTGCGCCCCGCAGCTAGACCCGCCCGCACAAGACTGGTCCGGTTACGTCGCTCAGCGCGAGCTATAAAGCCCGCTCTCAATAAGGCACGTCCGCCGATAGGCTCTGATGTGATCCCTCGCCCGTCTTGGCTGCGGCCTCACGCGCCGGCTTCTCCTGTGATCTCAGCGATCTGACTGAACCCGATCGTCTTGCGACCTGGACCGCGGCGACCGGAATCCCGTCATCGTGGCGGACGGTCGGTGAACGGGTTCTGAATACATTTTCCCATATGGGTATATGATAAGGGTATGGCACGCGCAGCGACCACGTCGGACGTCTTCAACGCGATCGCCGAGCCGCAACGCCGGGACATCCTGGTGCTCTTGCGGGCGGGCGAGCGGCCGGTGAGTGACGTGGCCCACGAGTTGGGGATGACCCAGCCCGGGGCGTCTAAGCACCTGCGGGTGCTCCGCGAGGTCGGGCTGGTGCAGGACCGTAGAGCCGGCAAGCGGCGCCTGTATGGCCTGGATGCACGTGGGCTACGCACGGTCCACGAATGGGCTGGTGGGTTCGAGCAGTTCTGGAACGAGAGCTTCGACCGGCTGGACGCGTATATGCAGGAACTCAAGCAGCAAGGCAAGAAGGAGTAGCTCATGAGCAACGCAGGACGAGGAGCATCGCCGCAGTCGGCAACCGCTGACCGCGAGATCGTGATCTCTCGAGTCATCGATGCCCCACGGGAGTTGGTGTTCGAGGCGTTCACGGAAGTGCGGCACCTGTCGCGGTGGTGGGGGCCGGAGGGGTTCACCACCACCACGCGGACTTTCGAGTTCCGCGTCGGTGGCGAGTGGAGCTTCATCATGCGCGGACCGGACGGAACGGACTACCCCGAGTGGATTACCTGGACCGAGCTCACCCCGCCGCAGCGGCTCGAGTTCCTCCACGGTGAGCATCGCGACGACCCGGACGCCTTCGAGTCGGTCCTGACGTTCGAGCCCGACGGCACGGCGACCCGGATCGAGATGCGCACCGTGTTTCCCACCAAGCAGGCCCGCGACGAGGCTGTGGAGAAGTACCACGCGATCGAGGGCGGGCAGCAGACCCTCGCAGGCCTCGCCGCCTACGTCACCGAGACCCTTCGGAAGGGAGCCGATAGCTGATGGCCGGGAAGGTGTTCGTCAGCGTGTCAATGTCGTTGGACGGGTTCATCGCGCCCGAATCGCTCTCGGAGCTGATGGGACAGCAATGGATGGAACTGCAGGCGTGGATGTTCCCGCTGCGGTTCATTCGGGAGAACCTAAAGCTCGGCGAGGGTGGCGAAGAGGGTCGCGACAACGACATCGCGCGAGAGACATTCGAGCGCACCGGCGCGAGCATCATGGGCAAGCGCATGTTCGACGCCGGCGAGCAGATGTGGCCGGAAGACGCGCCGTTCCACACGCCCGTATTCGTCGTCACACACGAACAACGTGACCCTTGGGAACGGCTGGGCGGGACCACGTTCCACTTCGTCAACGACGGCATCGAGTCCGCGCTCGATCTGGCGCGCGAGGCCGCCGGCGATCATGACATCCGCATCGCAGGCGGTGGGGAGGCGATCGTGGAGCACCTGAACGCCGGCCTGGTCGAGGAGTTACACGTCGCCCTGTCGCCGGTGTTGTTCGGCTCAGGGGTCCGCCTCTTCGACGGGGTCGACGCGGGCCGGATAGCCCTGGAGCAACTGCCGGCGGAACCGAGCGAACGCGTCACCCACCTGAGCTACGTCGTCCGGCGCCGGTGAAACCGTCACGTCAGCACGACAGAAACGCTATCCGTCCGTGCGAGCACGGTACTGCTTCGCTGTCTTGACTGTGCCGTCGGGGTTGTAGGTGATCCACTCACCGGATTTCCGGCCCTGATCGTAGTGGCCGGCGTCGAGCGGGCGACCCTCGGCGTCCCAGCGCTCCCATCGGCCATGCTTGACGTCCTGGTCGATGTCGCCGCGTTGCAGCAGGACGCCGTTGGCGCGATACCAGGTCCACGTCCCGTGCAGGACGCCATGCTCATAGGGGCCCTCGGAGCGAAGCCTGCCGTCGGTGGAGTAGTGCCGCCAGGCTCCGTGACGCTCGCCTTCGAGGTAGTCGCCGACCATCACCCCGCCGTGGGGGTCCGGCTCGGTCCATCGGCCGCTCTTGCGGCCCTGGTCATCGAGTGCGTTGGGCGACTCGATTGCGGCGCGCGGCTCGTGAACTTCGTTCTGTGTCATGACTCCGAACCTCCCGTTGCTGCTGCTGCTGCTGCGGTTCGGTCGTTGAAGACCAGCTCCCAGAGGTGCCCGTCGGGATCGCTGACATATCCCGTGTACGCCCCATCATGCCCGGCGGCAGGCTGGGCGGAGCCTCCCGCATCCGTGGCACGGGAGACGGCATCATCGATCTCCTTCTTGCTGCCCATGGCGCACGACAAGACGAGAGCGCCGGGGTGGGCTGAGGCCGGGGTCGAGATACCGGCGCGTTCGACATACGTCGCGTACTCGCTGAGCTCGATGAGGAACAGCGACAGGTTCGGCAGCTCGAAGGCGATCATGTACTCATCGATCCCTGGCGTCTGCAGGCCCAAGCCGTCGCGGTAGAAGCGCAGCGATCGCTCCAGATCGGCAACGGGCAGTGAGACGACGACAGTGGCGGGCTTCATGACCACGAGCATAACATGCCTTGTCATTCATGTGAATGATCGGCAATACTTGTGAGCATGGATGGTTTCGCGGTGATCGCCGAACCCACCCGGCGCGCGATCGTGGATCGGCTCCGGCGCGGCGAGAGCGACGTGGGCGGCCTCGTGGACGAGCTGCGGGTGTCGCAGTCGCTGGTGTCCAAGCACTTGCGGGTCTTGCGGCAAGCCGGAGTGGTGGAGTCCGAGGTGGCGGGCAAGCGCAGGATCTATCGGCTCGCTGACCGGCCACTGCCGGATGTGCTGGCCTGGGTGACGCCCTATATCGAAGGGTGGAGCACGAGCTTCGACCGCCTGGCCGACGCCCTGGACGAGGAGGCAGAATGACCGACAACCCGCACCCGCCGCCCGACGAGGTCATCGCCGCGCAGGTACGCGCCCCCATCGAGGTGCTGCTGGAGCTGGAAGACGATCAGTGGACGGTCGTGATGCGACGCCGCTTCGAGCACGGCCCGAGCAAGCTCTGGGTGATGCTGACCGATCCCGCGAAGTTGGCGCACTGGTCTCCGATCGTGCCCAACCGCCCGCTGACTGAACCTGGGCTGGCGACCTGCCGGGAGAACTCTGGTGACGAGCCGGTCGATGCGGAAGTTCTCGTCGCCGATGCGCCCCGGCGGCTCGTGCACCGCTGGGGCTCCGATCTGCTGCGCTGGACGCTCACGCCTGACGGCGACGGTACTGTCCTGGAGCTGCGGCAGACCACCGACGAACGTGCGGCGGCCACGATGCTCGCTGCAGGCTGGCAGGTATGCCTGGCACGGCTGGCCGCCGAAGACGGAACCGATCGGGAACGCCCGACCGGACAGCGAGCGATGGCCTACGGATGGCAACAGCTGCACGACGCCTACCGGATCCGGTTCGCCGAGGAGACGCCGGATCGGACGACGAGGAGGAGAAGCATGCAGGCGACATTCCGAGGGGTGTTCCTCACCAGTGTGGATCCTGCTGCGACCGCTCGGTTCTATCGTGACGTCGCCGGCTTCCCGCTCGAGCAGGCCGGCGAAGGTGAATACACGTACTGGCGGCTGGATCGGGGCGGCATGCAGCTCGCGATCCACGAGGCGCAGGCGTTCGCGGACTATGCCTACCCGCCGAATCGCGACTCCAACCTCACTCACCTCTACTTCACGATCGAGGACTGCGAGCACTTCATCGTGCACCTGCGAGGCCTCGGAATCGAACCGCTCCACGTCGACGAGGTCGTGGTCACCGTCGTCGACCCCGACGGCCGCAAGGTCATGTTCGGCACCGCCTGAGCGGCCTCCCCGGTGCTCGCAGTCCAGCGTTGCAGCACAGACGTCCGCACACCCGGTTCAGGGCATCGGCCGATAGCGAACCCGTACCGTCGAGGTCGCGTCGCCCGTCAGTGGGCTGAGCCGAATTGGCGCACCACCGGGTCTGTTGTAGAGCCGGATGCCGTCGCCGAGGAGGACGGGGGCGATGTGCAGGTCGATCTCGTCGATCAGGCCGAGTTCAAGGAGTTGGGCGCCGATGTTCGGGGAGAACACCATGATGTCTTTCCCTCCGGCGGCGGCCAGTGCGAGCTGCACGACGTCGGCCGGGTCGCGATGCAGGAAGGTCACGTTCTCGGCGGGTTCCGCGTCTTCGGGGTGGTGCGTGAGGACGAAGATCGGCCCTTGCCAGGCGCCGCCCCAGGGGCTGTGCCCTACCGGCGAGTCCCAACCGTCGCGGCCGGCGATGATCGCGCCGGTGCCTTCGATGTAGCCCTCGATGACGCCTGGCTCTGCCCGGTATCCGCCGGTTCCCATCCAGTCCATGCTGTGGTGCGGTCCTGCGACGAATCCGTCCAGTGACATCATGAAGCTCCACAGCACGCGTCCGCGCCCCTGGTGGGGCCGCTCCATGTCCTTCCGCAGTGGCTCACTCATAGGAATCCGTCCTTCTCTCGTATCGGGCCGCTTAGTTCCTTCGCTCACGCTGTCAGGGTCTCGACCAACGCGGTGACGATCCGCTGTTGCCCGGCCAGGGAGGGGTGGACGCCGTCCACTCCTTGTAGGTCCGGGTGGGCGGGGACGCCGAACACGTCGACCAGGTCGACGACGGGGTCGTCGAGGTCGCGGACGGCGTCGGCGAGGGCGGTGATGTCGGTGTTGCGCCAGCTGCTGGATCCGTACTGGAAGCCGGGGTTGGCGGCGGCGCGTTCCTCGTCGACCGGCACCGGGGTGAGCCACGTCCACTGTGCGGCCGTGCGCTGGGCCGCAATGCGACGCAGCTCGCCGAGGTTGGCGACGCTCTCGGAGAGCGAGACCTGGGGCTTGCCGTCGGCGATGCGGGTGACGTCGTTGCCACCCAGGCCGCAGATGATCCAGTCCGGGGCAGGGGCCAGAAGCGAGGGCCAGCGTCGCAGGATCATGGCGCTGGTGTGCGCGGACAGGCCAGCGTTGATGACCGTGAGGTCGTCGTCGGGTCGGTAGTGCCGGTGCGGCGGTCGGCGTCCTGCTCGGTGGGGTTCTCACTGCCGGTCCGGGCTGGCCGTGGGTGTTCTACGTCAACGTGCCGGTCGGCGGCGTCCTGCTCCTGGCGCTGCTGCGCGCGGTACCTCCGATGCCCGGTTCGGGAGGACGGCTGGACCTCCCGGGTGCGGCTCTCGCGACCCTGGCCACCGGCGCCGTCGTCTTCGGACTGGTCTCCGCGGGGGATCACGGCTGGATCAGCCCGCACGCGCTCATCGCGGCCGCGGTCGGGCTCGCGGGATACCTCCTCTTCGCCTGGCGGATCAGGACGGCCACCGCACCACTCATCGAACCGGGCATGCTGCGCAGGCGTCCGATCCTGCGCGGCCTGGCGCTGATCTTCGTGTCGACGGCGCTGATGATCGCGGTGTTCTTCCTCGGCTCCTTCGCACTGCAGCAGTCGCACGGCTTCGACCCGCTCCAGACCGGGTTGGCGTTCCTCCCGGTCGCGGTCGGGACCATCCTCGGCTCGAACCTCGCGGGTCGGCTGCTGCCTGGTTGGGGCGTGCGTGCCGTGGCGGTGACCGGGCTGCTGATCGCTGCTGCGGGTCTGGTGGCGGCCGCGGCGATCACGTCGGTGACTGTGCTGATCGTCGCCACCAGCGTGGCCGGCTTCGGGATCGGCGCCGGGTTCGTCGCCGCGGCGGGGAGCCTGTTCTCGGCTGTGCGACCGGACGAGGCCGGCGTTGCCTCCGGTGTGCTGAGCACGTTCCACGAGTTCGGCGCGGCCACCGGGGTGTCCGCCGTATCGAGCGTCACTGCCGTGGCCCTGTTGACACCGACCGCGGACGCCTTCGCCGCGGGCTACTGGTTCGCCGCAGCGGTGGCTGCCGTGGCGGGCCTGCTCTCGCTGGCGCGGCCGAAGGCGGCCACCGATGCGTAGCGGCGCCACCATGACACCGGCTCCTCTGTCCGTGGAGAGAGCGGAATCTCTGCCCGTGCGCGGAGGCGCATCACCCCGGGCCGCGGTTCGCTGGAGGGTATGAACGAGACAGCACTGCCCGAAGCCGACGCCGCACGCGACGCCGTGGTGGGCGTCCGGGGCCTCTCGAAATCCTACGGCGGCAAGCTCGTCCTCGACCGCTTCGACCTGGACATCCGGGCCGGCGAGGTCGTCGGGTTGATCGGCGCCAACGGCGCAGGGAAGACCACGGCGGTGGAGTGCATCCAGGGCCTTCGCCGTCAGGACGCCGGCAGCATCCGCGTCCTCGGGCTCGATCCGACGCGCGAGCCGCAGCGGGTGCGGTCCCAGATCGGCAGCCAGCTGCAGGACTCCGGGCTTCCGGACCGGATGCGGGTTGTGGAGGCGGTCGCGCTCTTCGCCCGCCCGGACGCCGAGAACCCGGCCGCGCTGATGGAGCAGTTCGGGATCGCTCACCGTGCCCGGACGCCGTTCGCCGGTCTCAGCGGCGGGGAGCGGCAGCGGCTGTTCCTGGTGCTCGCACTGCTGAATCGTCCGCGTCTGGTGATCCTCGACGAGCTGACGCAGGGACTCGACCCGGCTGCCCGCCGAAACGTGTGGGCGGCGATCGACCAGCTCCGACGCACCGGTGTCACGGTGCTGCTGGTCACCCATGAACTCACCGAGGCCGAGGCGCTGTGCGATCGGGTGATCGCGATGCGCGCCGGACGGATTCTCGACCAGGGCCGGCCGTCCGAGTTGATCGACCGTCACGCCGGGCAGGCGATCATCCGGTTCACCCTGCCGTCCCCCGACGATCACGCCGCGGCGACCGCACTGCACGAGCTCAACCGGTTGCCGGGGGTGCAGACGGTGACCCGCGCCGGCGACTTCATCACCGTCCGCGGCGGACGCGTGGTCATCGCCCACATCGGCGCCTGGCTCGCCGGCCGACCGGACCCGATCCCCGACGACCTCGACGTCCATATCCCCGATCTCGAGACTGCTCTGCTGACCCTGCTCGCCGATCGGATCGACGACAGCGACGAACCCCGCACCCGCGACCTCGAGGCCGCGCAGCCCGCAGGAGGCTCACGATGACGAATACCGCAGTGGCTCGACCCGCCGGAACAGATCCGTCCCGGCCGCGGAACCGGTCGGTGACCGGCAAGCTGCTGGCGCAGGAACTGCGGCTGGTCTCGCGCGACCCGTTCACGCTGATCTTCGCCGTCGGGTTCCCGGTGTTGTGCATGCTGACCCTCGGCGGGGTGTTCGGCACCGAGCCGGCGCACGGGTTCCCGATCAACCCGTCGCACTATTACATCGCGTCCTATTTCACGGTGATGATCGGCGCGGTGGGGTTCGTGATGCTGCCGATCCACATCGCCTCCTACCGTGAGCGCGGGGTGCTGCGACGGTTCACCGCAGCCGGGTTCTCCCGCTGGTCGTTCCTGTTCGCCGAGTCGTGGCTGGGGTTGATCGCGATCGGGGTCGCCGGTGTCGTACTGCTGCTGGTCGCCGCGCCCGTCTACGGCGTCCCGGCCATGCAGGACCCGCTGCGCGCCGGCGCGGGGATCGTGGTCGGCTCGATCGCCTTCGTCAGCATCGGCGTGCTGTTGGGGACGCTGCTGCCCACGGCCCGCGCCGCACAGGCGGTCGGCCTGCTGCTGTACTTCCCCTCGTTCCTGCTCGGGGTCGGCGGTCCGCCGACCTCTGTCATGCCGCCGGTGCTGCGAGCGATCGCCGAGAACCAGCCGCTGGCTCTGGCGAATCAGGCCATCCGCGACCCGTGGCTCGGCCTCGGCGACGGAACCGGGCCGCTGCTGGTCGTCGCGGCGATCGCCGTCGCAGCGACCGCACTCGCCACACCCCGGAGCCGGTTATGACACCGACGGTCGGGTTTCGAAGCCGGATGGCGCGGGCCGTCCCCGTCGTCGCGGCCCCTGCGACGATCACCCTCCTCACCGCGGCCGGCGCCGTCCAGACGCACCGCGAACCCCTGATCGCCCTCGCGCTCTGTGCCCTGGCGGTCGTGACGGGGGCGGTGCTGGTGTGGATCGACGCGACCGGCTGGCCGCTCGTCGCGGGTCTCGCCGTGCTGGCCGCCACCGTCGCCGTGGCGTGTTGGGGGGATCCGCGCAACCTCGGTTGGTTCGGGATGTGCGTGATCGCCGGGTGGGCCGCGCTCGTGCTCCCGACACGGTGGGCCATCGCCGTGGGCGCCGCGCTGATGGCGGTGTTCGTCGCCATGCTCGCCGTGGTCAGCCGTGAGCCGGGCTGGGTGACCTGGACGTTCGGCGTCGCGCTGACCTGCGGCGCGTTCGTGTTCGTCCGCAGACAGCGCGAGCTCGTCGAGCGACTGCGCGCCGCTCAGGCCCAGCTCGCCGAACGGGCTCGCGCCGACGAGCGGCATCGCATCGCCCGGGAGATGCACGACCTCGTCGGGCACAGCCTGACCGTCGCGCTGCTGCATCTGGGCAGCGCCCGCCTCGCGCTCGACGACGATCTGGATGCCGCCCGCGTCGCACTCACGGAGGCGGAGTCGGCGGCCCGCGACAGCCTCGACGATGTCCGTGCCGCCGTGGGTCTTATGCGCGGCCGCGATTCGACAGCGGCATCGCCGGCCCCGGCGGTCGCCGACATCCCCGGCCTGGTCCACTCCTATCGCAACGCGGGAGCCGACATCGACCTCGACGTGCGGGGAGCCCCGGCGGGCATCGCCGCCAGCCGCGGCCTCACCGCGTACCGGATCGTGCAGGAGTCCCTCACCAACGCCGTCCGCCACGGCGACGGAGGACCGATCGAGGTCCACCTCGACACCACCGGCGAACGCATCCAGATCACGGTCCGCAACAGCGGCGTCTTCCGCGCCCGGCAACCCTCCGGCTCGGGAATCACGGCGATGAACGAACGCGCGTGGCGACCCTCGGCGGCACCCTCACGGCTGGGCCCGCCCCGGGCGGATGGCTGGTCGAGGCGGTGATCCCCGCATGACCGCGCCCCTCATCCGCGTCCTCGTCGTCGACGACCAGGAACTCATCCGCGCAGGACTCCGCGGCATCCTGCGCGAACGTTACGGCTTCACCATCGTCGGCGAGCTCGACACCGGAATCGACGTCACCCAGGCCGTCGCCCGGCACGAGCCGGACGTCATCGTGATGGACGTCCGCATGCCCCATGTCGACGGGATCACCGCCACGCACGCACTCACCCGCTCGGAGAATGCACCACCGGTGCTGGTGCTGACCACCTTCGATGACGATGAGATCCTCGCCGGCGCCCTTCGCGCCGGAGCTGCCGGATTCCTGCTCAAGGGCGCCCCCGCCGAGGACCTCCAGCGCGCCGTCCGCTCTCTCGCCGATGGGGGAGCCTGGCTCGATCCCGCGGTCACCGGCCGGGCGCTCGCCTCGTATCGCGAAGACCGCCCTCCGATGCGGCCCGGTGCACAGGTCGACCTGCTCACCCCGCGCGAGAAAGACGTGCTCGCCCTCATCGGGGCAGGCCTGTCCAACGCTGAGATCGCCGCCGACCTGTTCCTCGGCGAAGGCACTGTGAAGACCCACATCAGCCACCTCTTCACCAAGCTTGACCTCCGCGACCGGGCCGCGGCCGTCGTCTTCGCGTTCGACCACGGACTCGTCCGGCCCGGCGACCCCCGACAGAAGGCGGAGACATGAGCACCAGAGGGCGGAGATTCCTCGTGCGGATCCGGAACATCCACGAGCGGATCATCGACGCTGATCCCCTGGACATCGCACCGCTGCTGGCAACCCTTGGGCAGCCCGACGATGCTCTCTATCCGCCGCTGTGGGAGCCGATGAGGTTCGACAAACCCGTCGGCGTCGGAGCCAGCGGAACGCACGGCATCATCAGCGCCTATGCACCCGGCAGTCTCATCGAGATCACGTTCCCGAGTGGCACAGGCATCACAGGAACGCACACATTCACGGTGACGGGTCTCGGCCCGGGACGGTCGCTGGCTCGGCATGACGTCGACGCTCAGGCGACCCCGATCGCGTGGCTCGCGTGGAAGACGATCATCGCCCCGGCCCACGACCCCATCCTTGAGGAGCTGCTCGACAGGCTGCAGTGCGCCGTGGGTACCCCGCCAGCGACCCCGGCGAAGTTGTCTACCTACGCGCGGCTCCTGCGGTGGTTCGATCGAGCCCGAACACGCTCCGAAGAACCCCGATGTCCATAGCGGATACCCAACTCCATCCCTCGACGAGAACCACCATCAAGGAACACCGACCAGACCCAGAGCGGAGACGACAGATGATCATCATCACCGGCCACGAACTCGTTCCAGCTGAACAACGCGACGCTTTCGTAGCAAAGTTCCGCGACCTCGTAGCGCGTGCACGCGAGTCGGAAGGATGTCTGCATGTGGCCATCACGGCCGACACGGTCGACCCAGAACGGGTCAATGTCACCGAGGTGTGGCGGGACGCCGATGCCCTCAGCGAGTGGCGGAAACAAGCGCGGGCGCCACGAGTCGACAAGCCGAAGTACATGGACATCAAGCGATATGACGCGACGGACGGTGGACCGCTCTTTCCCTGAACCCTCGAGCCTCAGCACCACCAGAAGGAGAGTACGATGAAAGTACACGCCGACCTGAACCTCTCGATCGACGGCTTCGGCAGCCCACGCCATCCGACGCCCGAGGAGCCGCTGGGCGAGGACTGGTTCCGGCTTGTCGACTCCTACACGGCGGCACGGACCTTCCGCGAGCGAGTCCTCGGCGACACCACCGGGGCAGGCGCCACCGACCAGCCTCCTCGGCCGTACCCGGCCTCAACGTCGACGCCACAACCACTCCCCGCGACACGAAACGTATACACGTAAGCATGGCTGATGACGAATCATATCGGCCGGGCACATCCTGGCTGACGTGAACGTCAGAGGTGCCGGATACTCCGAGTGAGCCCATGTGCTTGAGCTGGCAGGATGTGCTCTCAATCCAACCGACTGTGGTCTCAATCCAACCGACCCTGGCGTGGGCGGCGCGGTGGTTGGCGCCCACCGGCCCCGTTCCCCCGATGCAGGCCCGTGTCATCGAGGAAGCGTCAGCCCCCTGACAACGAGGCCGATCGCGTCATCGTCTGCCGTTGCGAAAGACTCGAGAGTGCGCGGGTAGCGCGCGAGGTCTTCGCGGGTGAGATCGCGTTCGAAGCGTTCCGTGGACGGGTTGCTCGGTGCCAGCAGGACGTGGCCGTGGACCCACTCGGTGAGAAACGACACGGACGCCGCTGCGAGGGGGAGTGGGTGCCCCACCCGGTCGACGAAGAACGCGAGCAGTGCCTCGTTGAGGGCGAGCGCGTGCGGTCCGGCGATGCGCTGGGAAACCAGGAGGGCGGCGTGTCCCGGGGCTTGGGCGAACATCGTCACGACGTGGTCGAGGAAGCGACGGAGGACGGGGGCGACAGCGGTCTGGTCGTCGAGCAGAGAGAGGTCGACACCGGAGAGGAAGCGGTCGCCGAGGCGGGTGCGGAGGTCGTGCATGTCGGCGAAGTAGGTGTAGACGACGGTCGGGGTGACGCCGGCCTCGCGGGCCACCGCGCGCAGTGTCAGCCCGGGCAGTCCGCCGTCGAGCACGCGGTCGGCAGCATCGAGGAGCAGGCCGGCGGAGATGTCTCCGCGGGGACCACGTTTGCGCTGCTGGGCTGTCACGCGTCGATGATATCGTCGCTATTTGTGCAACGATCAAATATCTCGGTCTCGCGGGCCACCCGCCTGTTCGTCGTCCTGGTTCTCGCCGCGATCACCCTGATCTGCGGTGCTTTCCTGGTGGCGGGCGTCCCCATCCCCGAGTGGTTCGTGATCGCCGGACGGTGGCTGCCTGTGCTCGTCGTTCTCGTCGTGCTGCGCACGCACCCGCTGCTCGGCGGCTGGAAGCATTGGCTCGGCCTGCGGCCGGGCAGCTGGGTCCGGCTGCTGACTGGCGGCATGGTCGCCGTCGGCGTGCTGCTCGCGGCCTACGTGCTGAGCGCGACCGCAGTCATCGCGCTGGGACTGGCAGACCTCCAGCCGTGGGCGGTGCTCGGCCAGGTCGCTGTGTTGATGGTGCCGACGATCCTCGTCATGTCCCTCAGCACCGTTGGTGAGGAAGCCGCCTGGCGTGGCTTCCTGCAACGGGCGTGGTCGGGCTGGGGGTTCTGGCCCTCCACCATGGCCGTGTCGGCCGTCTGGATGGCGTTCCACGTTCCGCTGCACGGGGTCATGGCTCTGCAAGAAACGATCCCGTGGATCGCCGCGATCACCTCGACGATCGGGCTCTTCCCGCTCGGCCTGCTTCTCGGTGCCGCTGCGGCCCGATTCGGCAGCGTCTGGCCGGCCGTGTTCGCACATGCACTCCCGCTTACCGCGCTGAACCTGCTCGCGGACGCTGGGTCACTTCCCGGCGCCACTCACTGGATCGTCACAGCGATCACTGCGGCGTTCGTCACCGGCGCCGCCATCCTGCTCGCTCCGCGGGTGTCCGGGAAGCCGTGAGGTAGGGATCTGCCGTTCATTCGGAGGCGTTCAGTGGTTCAGGTGCTCAGTGGTTCAGGTGCTCAGTGGTTCAGGTGCCGAGGACGCGGGTGCTGCGGAATCCCCGTGCGGTGAGTTGGATGAGGGCGAGGCTGGCGAGCAGGGTGATCGTGAGCACGATCCCGAGTGCGGGTAGTACCCATTCGGGGAGCAGCAGCACGGAGGGGATGACGACGAGGGCGGGTAGCAGCGCGACGAGGCGGATGGGTCCGCCGTTCATCCCGGCCTTGCTGTCGAGGCTGCGCGGGTGGAGCAGCGCGCCGAAGAGGGTGGCGGTGGCCGACCACACGCCCATGGACAGCGGCAGCACGAGCAGGGCGAGGCCGTAGCCCAGTGACAGCGACACGGACACCCCGGCGGCCAGGGACGTGATGATGGCGGTGATTGTGAAGGCAAGCATTGCGACGATCCAGGCCACGGCGGTCAGGGCCAGGGCCGCGCCGAGGTATGAGGAGAAGAGGCGTCGTCGGGGGATAGGGCTGGCCAGGAGCGTCTCGATGCCGCCGCCGCTGATGTCGTCGGCGACCACGCCGGGAAGCGTGAGCGTGGCGACGATAGCCACCAGGGTGCCCAGGATCGCCGGGGTCATCGTCAGCAGGTAGGAGGTCATCGGGAGGAACTCGCCTGCCGCGTCGCGCACCGCGACGAGCCCGTCGGGGCTGGCGGGGATCAGGTCGGGCATGTTCGCCAGCGTGTTCACGCCCCCGGAGCCGAGGAAGACGAGCACGCCGAGGCCGCCACCGACCAGGGCGGCGAGCCAGACCGCGGTGGTGCCCTGTTGCAGCCAGGCGCGGCGGGCGAACGCGAGCACGCGTCGTCGAGACGATGCGGGGGTGGTGGTCATGATGCGCCTTCCAGGACATCGAGAATGGCGGCTTCGGTCACAGCTGCTGGATCGTCGGTGTCGAGTTCGATGAGGTCGCGGCCGTTGACGAGGAGATAGTGCCGGGCGAGTTGGAGTGCTTCGGGCACGCTGTGGGTGGAGTACAGCACCGTGCGGGTCTGTCCCCAGGTGCCGAGCAGGGCGCGGGTCTGTGCCGCGTAGACCGGATCAAGCCCGCTGAGTGGTTCATCGAGCACGATGAACATCGGGTCGGTCATCGCGAGCCGGGCCAGATCGACCCGCTGCCGCTGCCCTCGGCTGAGCGCCGACACCCTCGTGTCCAGCAGCCCAGCAAGATCAAACCGCTCGATGAGCTCCTCGGTTGGGATCAGGGTGGCGTCCGGGTAGGTGCTGGTGATGTCCGCCCAGAAGCGGAGGTTCTGCTCCACCGTCAACGCGCCGGCGAGCGCGGACTCGTGCCCGAGATAGCCGACCCGTGAACGCACGGTAGCGCCGTCGGCCACGGCCGAGCCCAGCGCCTCACAGCTGCCGCGCAGGGGCGGGATGATCCCGCACAGCGTGCGCATCAGCGTCGTCTTGCCCGAGCCGTTCCGGCCCAGCAATGCCGTCACGCCCGGTCTCAATGCCAGGTCGACCGGGCCGAGCACCTCGGTGGTGCCGTAGCCCGCCACGAGCCCGGTGGCGGTCGCGGTCTCGGTCGTGTTCACCTCGCCGCCTCCGGCTCTTCCCGGCCCGGGTCCGACTGTCCGGTGTCGGGTCGTGGCAGTACGACCGTGGTCAGGGTGCGGCGACGCCGGCCCGGAGCCGGAGTATTGCCCAGCAGGCCCTCGAGCGCGGTCATGAGAGCGTGGCCGAATGCGTCGATCTCGTCGTCATCGGCCCAGAACGATGCCTGCGCGAAGCTCACCCGATCGGCATGCAGGTCGGGCTCGCCCGCCTGTACGTAGTCGCCGAAGTCACGGATCAACCCAGAGGTGAACACTGTGAACGCCGTCAGCAGTTCATCCTTGCTCAGGGAGTTCAGTTCCTCGGCCGAGGGGTTCGCGAAGCCCGCAGCCAGCCGGTAGGTCTTCTCGCTCGCTCCCCGGACCTGCTGCTCACCCGCCACCTCGATCAACTCATGCTTGACCAGATGGCCGACGTGTCGGTACAGCGACGCGATCGGCACATCCGAGAGCCGCTCGTGAAGCCGATGCGTCGTCAGCTCACCGGCACCCAACAGCACCTGGACGATCCGAAGCCTCACCGGGTGCAGCAACGCCGAAGAAGTGGTCATGCGTCAATAATATCAGTATTGAGAATGATATGGGTAGCGGGCTCGAACCACCCGATCAGCGCCACTCCACGAGAGTCTCGCTGCCTGCATCGAGGCGCTACGCGACAGTCAATGGCTCTCACCACGCCTGGGACCGTCCCCGTCCGAGGACGTGGTTCAGGCGGTGAACTCTTTGACGACGGCGTAGAGGCCGGGTCGGGGCTGGGCGATCGCTGCCGTGCGCTGGGCGTAGTCCGCTGCCTCGGGATCGGACTGTGTGGCCTTCACGTCGTCGGCCGTTTCCCAGCGCGCGACGTTGATGACGCGGGTCTTGTCGAGACTGGCCAGCAGTGTGACCGAGATGAAGCCGGGACGCTGGGAGATCACCTTCTCGGTGCCCTCGGTCAAGATGTCAATCACCTCCTGCTGCCTGGAGGGGTCGACATCGACGACGTTGATGAACGTGATGGGGTTGGACATGACTTCCTCCTTGTTCCGCGCCCGGCAGTCTGCGCCGTGGCACGCGCACGCCGGGGTTCTGAGGGGCAGGGAGCGGCCGGGATCGACCGCTCTGCGAGGTAGACGAGACAGCCCCGCCCACTGTCAGGCCGCCCGGCCGGTGGGGGCGCGCCAGTCAGTACGAGGCGCCGTCGCTGGGTTGCCTTGCACATTCCCGGGCTATCTCGTCTCCTTGTAAGAGACGTGTGGTCCGGCCCGGCCCGGGGGAAGGAGGAGGCGCATGCCCGACGGAGCACGCAGTGAGCCGGCCGGGATCGTCGACGCGCTCCAGGAGCGCGGCGTGCTGCTGGGCGTCGGCTACCGCCTCCTGGGCTCCCTCGCCGATGCCGAGGATGCGGTGCAGGAGACCTACCTCCGCTGGTATCGGCTCAGCGACGACCAGCGCAGCGCCGTCGTTCACCCGCGCGCATGGCTCATCAAGACCGCCAGCCGGATCTGCCTGGACATGCTCACCACCGCCCGGGTCCGCCGTGAGCGCTATATCGGCCAGTGGCTTCCCGAACCCGTCCCCACCGCTGCCAGATGGACCAGCCAGGACACCCCATCGGCGGTCGATCCGGCCGACCGCGTGGCCGTGGACGATTCGGTGTCGATGGCCCTGCTGATCGTCCTGGAATCGATGACGCCCGCCGAGCGAGTCTCGTTCATCCTGCACGACGTGTTCGGCTACACCTACCCCGAAATCGCCGACATCGTGAGCCGAAGCCCGGCGGCGTGCCGCCAACTCGCCTCATCCGCCCGCCGTCGCGTCCGCGACGAACAACGCCACGACGTCGATCCGGCGCAGCACGCCGCAGCCGTGCAGTCGTTCAAGACGGCCTGGCAAAGCGGAGACCTGGCCGGCCTCATCGCCGTGCTCAACCCCGACGCCACCGCCATCACCGACGGCGGCGGCCTGGTCTCCGCGTCCCGCGATCCACTGCTCGGCCCGGAAGCCATCGCACACTTCTTCCTCGGCGTCCTCGACCGGCAGCCAGAACTCACCATCGCCACCCACCTCGTCAACGGGGAACCCGGCCTCGTCGCAACCGACAACCAAGGCCACGTCCTCGCCGTCATCACAGTCGACACGACCCCTGCCGGGAAGATCGCACACGTGTGGGCCGTCCGCAACCCCCAGAAACTCACGCACTGGTAGATCAGGATCGGGTCATGATGGGCGCTTCGATCGGGCAACGAGTTCCAGCAGACTCGTCGCAGCATCAGCATCAGCATCTCCGTACGGACCGATGGCACGAATCATGGTTCGGGGAGAGGCGGCCGTGTCCAGGAAGAAGTAGGTGCCCATGCCATCGTCCGATATCGCGATGTGCTGTTGATTCTCGGTTCCGGCCTGCCGCTGTTCGCGGAGGCGACGGGTCACCGTCACCACCGACTGCCAAGTCGGTGCGGCGTCGGGGTCGTTCGGAGGCAGGCCATAGATTTCGATCCCGTTGCCGACGGCGGCGCCGAAGATTCCCAAGAACTCGCGGTACTCGTCCGGGAACACGACACCCAGTTCTGCTTCCGCACGACAGATCGCATCATCGGGCACTGGGCCGAGGATCTCACCGCCCTCGAAGACGCGCTCAAGCGCTCGATCCACCGTACTCATCTCGTCAGGTAGGAGCGCAGGTCCGGGGCGTGGAAGTGCTCGCCCTGGAACCCCCAGACCTCTGGCTCACCAGGTATGTGCCCTTCTGCGCGCGAGTGCTCGGACGGGTCGAAGACGAGGTAGACGCGGCTGTACGGGGAGCGAGTCAGCGTGTCGAGGGAGAAGAGCGCGCAGCGGGCGGGATCGAGCCCGGCACCGCGATGGTCTACGAGTACATACGGGGACTCGAACTCGTCGTCGAGCAGGTCCTGCAGGTCGATCCGCGGATCGGTGAGGTGATCGAGGAAATCGTCAGGGTCGACCACTTCGCCGAGCAGCCTGCTGCCGCGCCACCACCGGGCGTATGCGTAGAACTCCGTCAGCTGCGGGGAGAGCGGGATGCGCGTCTGGCCGTCGACCGCCGTGAGGAAGGCCGGCGGATCGCCGGCCGGCCCGAGACGCAGCGGTTCCAGAGCCTCCTCATACTCCGCTTGCAGGGGGCTGTCGCGGATCGCATCGAGCGCAGCGGTGATGGATGGACCCGCAGAAACCGGGCTGGTGAACCTGATCCACCCCTCCCCATACTCTCGGTATTCGCTGTGCTCCACCCCACCATCGTAGGGCGCTCCTGCATCTCACCGACGAGCCTCAGCACCCCCGCTGAAGCGCGGGAACCACTCCGCGACCGCCGCCGCGTTCACCCCATGAAGCCCGCGCCACCACGTGAGCGGGTAGACGAGGTCCTCGTCCGCGCGGCCCCGCCACAGGCGCGCCTCCCACGGCGTGAACGCGGCGAGATAGCCGGGGTGCCCCGGGTCCTGGATCACCCCGGCGACGGCGAGAACGGCCATCAGCGTCACGCGTTCGGCGCGGTTGCCCTTCACCGACGCCAGCCGAGGCAGCAGGCTCACCGCCGAATCGTCTGGCTCCGCCCCGTCGAAGACGTCGAGCAGCGCGCGCATCGCATCCAGGTCGGCATCCTGCGGTTCGGGAACGGCACCCGCCCGTCTCGCTCGCACGAACAGCTCGAGGTCGAGCGCGACATACAGCAGATCGTCCAGCCGCACGCCGCCCCACTTGAACCGCTCGAAATTCAGCCGATTCCGATCCTGCGGCAGACCTGAAAGCGAGCAGACCTGGCATGTCACCCCGTCCGGGCCTCGCAGAAACGCGTGTTCGGGGAGCGACCGCGCGACCGCGAGAGACGACATCGCGGAGCGCAGGTCGAGACGCCGGGACCGCAGACCGGCCATGAACGCCGCACCGGCCTCCGCCGGAGCCACGGTACCCGCGAGACGCCGCACGATCGCCACCCACTCGTCATGCTCGTGCTCAGGGGCGTCGCGGAACATCACGCCCGCATCGACCGCACCCGCGAGAACCTCCTCCTCGGGCAGCACCGGAGGGAAACGCCAGCCATTGCGCCAGTGGGCCTGCATCAACGGCCGGATCGCAGCCGGGGACGGGTCGTACCGATCGGCGATCATCGCTGCCCCATCCCCTGCGGCGTGCTGCCTCGGGGATCGTGCATGCCGGCATTCGCGAGTCGCAGCCGGAAGAGCCGCACCCACCAGTGGTCGAGATCCTCCAGGAGGTCCCAGCGCGGCCAGTCCTCGGCAGCCTCGATCCCGTGCAGGACGACCCAGTTGAGCCCATAGGCATCATCGCCGTTCGCGGGCAGCAGAGCGACGAGTGCTTCCAGATCGTCCGTGCTGAGCGGCTGGACGATCTGGTCGATGGCGGCGGAGGCCGCGGTCAGCGTGGCCTGGTCGAGGGAATCGTCGAGCTGCGGGGCAAGCCGTCGCAACTCTGCGATCGCGGGCTGGACCGTGCCGTTCATAAACCTCGCTCCACAGCGGGGGAGAGCGCTCCATACTCCCGCAGGACCGTCATCGCCGCCTCCTCGCTCGCCGGTCGGCCAGCCCATCGTTTCACGGGAACGTCAGCGAGCCCGGCGCCGAGCGCCGGGGCTGAGGGCCGGGTCTGAGGGCCGGGGCCTGGTGAGGAACGTCGTGCATCCCGCTCACCGATGCCTGATCGGTCCATGCGCCGTGGCATTCCTAGACTGAGAGCATGCGCGTTCCCCGCAACCTGGCCGGCCAGGTCGTTCCGCTGCCCCCGCAGAAGTATCCCGAGTATCCCGACGTCAAGCGGGTATACGCGCTGGCCACGATGACAGAAGGAGCGCCCTCATGAATGATTTCTCGTCACCGCGGCTCCACGTACTCATCGACGGCACGACAGCACCCGCACGTGTGCTGGCCGAGCTGAAGCAGGTGTCGGCGCGGGGGCTCGTCGAGTATCAGGGCTTGATCGCTGCGGGGGCTCCGGTGCTCGATGTCGAGATGTTCACCAACGACTGGTACGACGGTGAGGCTGCACGCATCCTCGAACTGCTCTCCGGCTGGGAAGCCCACGGCGTCGGCTTCGTCCTGCGTGAAGTGCTCACCAGGACCGATTGCGATGACACCGCGGACGCCGCATCGCGGATCACCCTGGATGAGCTGCGCAGCATCGTGAGCTCCGGTGAGGAAGAACGAGCACGCATCGAAGAGCTCGACGACCTCAGATACGGAAGATCGTCCTGACCGGACAAGCGCACACCGCCCCACCAGGAAACTGCACCTGAGATGCCGTCCGACAGGCTTTAGCCTAGTGACATGACGAAAGACGGTCGGCCCTCGCGCATCAAGGACATCCGGCTCTTCGGGTTCGAACTCGAGGACTGGGACGGTGTGAGAGAAGCCGAGGCGTTCGCGCGCCGCCTGGCCTTCTGGCTCAACAGCGAAGGGTTCGGGATCGGCCACGATCCGGCTCTGTACATTCACTTCGATCCAGAAACCCCCGCTGGCGAGATCGTGGCGCAGCCGCCGAAGTTCACCCCCGATGACTGGTGGTTCAGGCAAGTCGCGATCGGCGTGCCCGACGACTTCCCAGGGCCGGACGCCGCGAGCAGAGTCCCGCAGGGCGTGGTCGCCTGCCTGAAAGCGTTGAAGCCCGACGACACCGACCTCATCGACCATGCGGCGCAGATCGTGAGCGAGCACGGCAGCGCGTGCCGGTTCCTGTTGAAAGTCAAGGAGACCGCGAAAGAACTCACCGAGGTGTCCACGACGATCGGCACTTGGCCCGAGCCGTCGCTGTTGTATGTCGGGCTGACCGAGAAGGCGACAGGAGCGTATCGGGAGGCGCCACCCGCGGAGCTGAGGTTCTACGACGACGGAGTGGCGTTGGCCGGCAAGGTCAAGATCGTCCGCCGTGGTGTCGAGCTGGAATCTCGGACCTCGGTTCCCGCACGCATGATCGCGGACCAGCACGGAGGGGGCCTGTCCTGGCAGCTCGCAGATTTCGTGGAGGCCGAACGTCCGGTCACCTCGGCTCAGCTCAGGTTCAGGTGACGGGCGACACGCAGGCGTCGCCGACAGCCCGAGGTGTCGGTGTCATGGCGATGCCCGCTCCGCTTGTGCGAGATTCCGACCAGGTCTACGCGGTGCCCAGTTTCCGGATCCTGCTGCAGGTCGAGAAACCCATGGGCGATCCGGCCATGAAGGCCCTGACCGCCTCTCTGCTCGACCTGTTCCTGGACGGGCTCAATCTTGAGGGCATGTATTTCGGTCGTGCCGGCGGGCGATACCGGAGGCTCAGCGCGACTCCTGTCACGGACAAGGTGATCGCCAGGGCGAGGGCCTGGGCGGCGGAGGCCGAGTGGGAGTGGCCCTCCACGCTGCGATTCACCCGCTGGTTCGAAGAGTTCGACCTCGGCGGCCCGCCGAGTCTGCGGCTGGAGCAGCGCGCACGTCTCTCAACGATCCAGATCGAACTGCCACCCGACTCGCCGCTCACCACCCGGTTCGCGGACCGTGTCCTGGAACTGGTGGCGGAGCTGCCGGTGGTCTGGGGTGTGATGGGGTTCGGAATGTTCCAGCCGGTCGCGTTGGACAGCCTGATCTGGATGCTGCCCCGTGCGACATCACGCTATCGATGCGCCATCGAAGTGCAGCCGAATGCCATCGACTCCGAGTTGCGCCGCACTGCGACGGTCACGGAACTGCGCCTGAAGATCGAGCCGGTTGTCTCGATTCCCGATATCGGGTGGCGCACCCTCATCGGCGACGAGTTCCTTCCCCGGCTTCCCGACCTTGACCGGCTCTCGGGACGAGCCGGCATCACCCTGTCGCGTGGCGACGGCTTCACCGTGATCGAGGCAGGCCCGGCGCCGATCTGGGGCGATGCGGCTCTGGGCGAAGACATCGCACCCTATCGTGCCGTTGCCGGCGTGCTGCAGCCATGCAGGACGAGCTTGCCGCGCGCGTGCGACGCCCTATTCGGCGGCTCCGTGAACGACAACGGCGAAGCCCGAATCAGGCAGTGGTACGAACGGTTCGACGAATCTGGATAACAACCCGCGCGATGCTGCAGGTACCCCGGTGATTGCTTCTCGTGCGCATCAGAACTCGCGGATCGCGTCGAATCGCTCGAGCTCGCGCAGGCCCGTATACGCGGGGAGCGTGCGAGCATCGAACGGCACATTGAAGGGATCGCCGTAGACGATCGGGCCGGCGATCCGCCCGGTCAACCGGCGGTCGGCGACCTCCAGGTGGGGTCATGCGAAGTTGCCTCGCCCCGGCGCCCGGTGCTTCAGGCTCCAGCGTCGGCAGGCGAGGTAGACGGAGCTGATGGGACGAGGGCGAGCTTGCCGACGGTCGCGCGCGCTTCAAGATCCTGGAGGGCTCGTGGCCCGTCGGCCAGCTCACGAATGGTCGGAGTGCCGGGACCGAGGACCCCGGCGGCGATGAGATCGAACATCTCGCCCATCACCTGGCCGAAGATCTGCGGTGCGGATTGGATCAGGATGCCGATGTTCAGCCCGATGAGGTGAACCTGGTACTTGTAGACGAGATCCCAGTTGGTGATCGCGGCCTCATCACCTGCCAAACCAAAGACGACGACACGGCCGGTGACTCGCTTCGCCGCCGCCAAGCTCGCCTGGAACGCGGGGCCGCCCGCCGATTCCAGCACGAGATCCGCACCCTCCCCATCGGTAAGACGCATGACCTCCGCAGCAAGATCGGGGCGTCGCGAATTGATGACATGATCGGCGCCCAGCGCTCTGACCGCGTCGTGCTTCTCGGGTGATGCCGCAGCGATCACGGTCGCGCCGTAGTGCTTGGCGAGCTTCACTGCCGCCTGACCGGTGCCGCCGGCGGCCGCGTGGATCAGGACCGTCTCGCCGGGCGTGATCTGCCCCAGCGGCTTGAGGGCCGCCAGCGCGGTCGGCCACGAGACGACCAACCCCAGCGCCTGCTCATCCATCCAGCCGGGTGGGATCGGGGCGCAGCCGGCCGCGAAGAGGACGGCGTACTCCGCGAACGCGCCGCCCATGATCGTGACGCCGATGACATGGGCGCCGAGCTCGACGCCCGGCACCCCCTCACCGAGAGCGACGACCTCGCCGGCGGCTTCGATGCCGCCCACGTACGGCGGCTTGGGGCCGCCGGCGAAGACGCCGCGGGACTGCGAGATGTCAGCGAAGTTGACGCCGGCCGCACCAACCCGAATCAGCACCTGGCCGGGGCCGGGAGTCGGCACCGGCATGTCCATGACCAGGTGAAGGCCTCCCGGGCCGTCCAGAGATGACTGTGTGAGAGCGCGCATCGTGGCAGGAATGCTCATGACCATCCGATCAAGTTTGTTTGTCAATCAACAAACAAACCCTCACACGGAGGAGAGGACCAGTCAAGCTAATATTGATCGATCGACAAACAAGTATGGAGATGCACGTCATGGCAACCCGCGGCCGGCCCCTGACCTTCGATCCCGATGCTGCCCTGCAGCGGGCCCTCGAGGTGTTCTGGGAGCGCGGCTACGAGGGCACGTCCCTCAGTGAGCTGACGCGGGCGATGGGCATCGCCTCTGCCAGCATCTACTCCTACTTCGGCAGCAAAGAGGGCCTCTTCCGCCAGGTCATGGAACGCTACGGCACGACAGCCGGCGCGCCGCCGCGCAATGCGCTCGATGAACACCCGGCCGTTCGAGACGCGATCCACGCGATGCTCCGTGCGACCGTCGACCAGATCACTCGCTCGGACGCGCCCCATTACTGCATGCTCATCCTCGCCGCACCCACAGGCGCGATCGAGAACGAGCCGATCCGGGAGTTCCTCGCCGACATCCGCCGCTCCCAGTTCACCGCAATCAAGGACAGACTCCAGCGCGGGCTAGACGACGGCGAGCTGACAGTCGGGAGCATCGATATCGATGCGGTCGCCCGCTACTACACCACCATCGTGCAGGGGCTCTCCATCCAAGCCCGCGACGGCGCCACACGCGACGAACTCGAAGACGTCGTCACCGGCGCGATGGCAGGCTGGGCCTCCTTCACGAACGCGCCCTGAGCAAGCCCGCTTCGCCGTACTGCCCGCCACGATCGCCAACCCGTTCACCACTCCACCGCGAAACCGTCAATAACCTTCTGGCCAGCAACAACTAGATCACCAGTTCGCCGGCGCGGGCGACGACCCGGCCGCCGGCGACGACCAACTCGCGGCGCGGAGCGCGCACCAACGCGTCCGGCACGTTCTGCGCATCCAGCAGCACGATGTCGGCGCGGTTCCCGGCCTCGAGCCCGTGATGAGGACGGTGCACGAACGGCGCGCCACCGGTGGTGGCGAGCTGTACGGCGTGGGCCAGGTCCTCGTCGGTGCGCATGCCGTGCAGCCGGGCGAAGGCCAGCGCCACCTTCAGCAGATCGCCGTCGCCGAACGGATTCCACAGGTCGCGGATGCCGTCCGTTCCGAGACCCAGCGGTATGCCGGCTTCGCGCATCGCCCGCCAGGGCAGCGGCTCGGTTCGGGGTGGTGCCACCGTCGTCCACGAGATTCCCGCCTCGGCGAGACGGTGGACGAGTTCCTGCTGAGCCACGCCCTTGGTGTCGCCAAGGGCGAATCCGTGGGCGATGTTGACCCGGCCGTGGGCGCCGACCGCGATGGTGCGGTCGATAATCAACTCCAACTGGAACACACCCAGCTCGTTGGGGTCGTGCAGGTGGATGTCGAGACCGACTCCGGTGCGGTCGACGATGTCGAAGAGCGCGTTCAGCTGCGCGACGGGGTCGCGGTCGATGCCCGCCGGATCGAGGCCGCCGATGTTCTGCACGCCGAGTCCGACGGCCTGCTCGAGAAGCCGTACGACACCGGGACGCCGGATGACGCCGTCCTGCGGGAACGCCACGATCTCGACCTCGACGGCGCCGTCCAGATTCACTGCCGCCGCCAGCACATTCTCGACCGCCTTCAGGCCGATGCCGAGGTCCACGTCGGCGTGCGAGCGGGTCGCGGTCGTGCCGTGCCGCAGGAACTCGCGGAGCACGGCCTCCGCTGCTTCCACCGAGGGAATGCCCAGCTCGTCACGATGCGCGCGCTCATGCGCGATGCGTCCCTGCGTGGTGGCCTCGCCGCCGTACGACACCCAATCGCGACCCCACCACGACTTGTCGACATGGGCATGGGCGTTGATGAAGCCGGGAAGTGCCAGCAGTCCGCGACCGTCCTCGGTCGGTGCTTCGGGGTGCAGAGCACGAGCACGTCCGGCTGGGGTGACGGCGAGGATCTCGTCGTCGCCGATGACGAGGTCGACCATGTCGCCGCCGATCGAGCCGGGGTCGACCGTGGCGGGACGGACGTCGGTCAGAATCAGCGTCGCTCTGCTCATCGTCCGAACGTATACCCGCCGACCGCGCCCCTTCGTCAGGCGATGTTCTCGACCGGATCTGTCTTCTGCGGGCGCTGGTCGGTGTCCTGCTCGCTGTCGGCGGAGTTCAGGTACCGATCCGAGAGCAGGCGGTATTGCGGTGTGCACATGGCGAGGACTGCGACCGCCACGCAGGCGATGCCGGAGAGGAACAGGATCAGGGCGATGCCGCGGTTGTGCCCGGTGCCGAGCAGTGGCTCCCAGGTCCGCAGCCCTTCTTCGGTGCGCAGTAGCGGGATGATCCAGAACTCCGCGAGGGGAGCGATCAGCAGGGCGGTGATCGGTGCGGCTGCGGCCTCGAAGGTGTTGGCGAAGCCGAAGACCCGTCCCTGCTTCTCATAGGGGACGACCCGCTGGATCACCGTCTGCTCGGCCGCCTCGACGGCGGGGATCATCGCCATGAACAGCCAGACGCCGACGATGTAGACCCAGCCCTGCTCGCGGATGGTGCTGAGTGCGCCGGCGGCGCCGATGGCGGCGGCGAACAGCAGCATGGTGCGGATGGGATTCCCGCCGAGCCCCTTCGCCGCGACGAGCGCGCCGCCGACGATGAATCCTGTCGACATCACCGCGAACCAGATGCCCCAGCCCTGGACGCCGAACATCTCAATGCCGTAGGGGTCCATCACCGCCATCGCGACACCGCCGAAGAGGTTGTTCAGCGTGGTGAACAACACCAGCGCCAGCAGACCGGGCACGGCGCGTACCGCCAGCCAGCCGCCACGCACATCGACCCAGCTGGCGCCCTGCTCAGTGGTCACGACCTCTGGTTCCGGGATGCGCAACAGCACTAGGTGGAGCAGCGTCACGGCAAGTGCGCCGACGCCGATCAGCAAAGTCCATCCCATCCCGAGGAACCCGACCGACAAGCCGCTGAAGACGCTGGTGACGATCATCCCGACGCCCTGCACGGCGCCGACCAGGCCGTTCGCATTGGCGTGGCGCTCGGCGGGCACCAACAGCGTCACCGTGGTCGACAAGGCGATGCCGCGCAGCTGTTCGACCACGGCGCCGGCCAGCAGCACCACGGCGAAGATCCAGAACCAGGGACGGCTCAGATCGATGATCGCGGTCGGGCCGATCGCGAAGAAGAGGGCGGCGTCCAGGATGAAGACGATCAGCGCGACCACGGTCGCCCACGCCATCACTGCCTTCTTGCGGAACCGGTCGACCAGGGTGCCGAAGAACATGCTGAACAGCGAGACGAACAGCATGTACGAGGCGGCCACGACACCCGCGACCAGCACATTGCGGGTCTCGGCGTAGGCCCAGAAGGTCAGTGCGAACCACAGAAAGCTCGTCGTCACGTTGGCGACTGCAGTGTTCACCAGCACATGGAGGAACGTTCGGAACCCGTCGTCGGGAGCACCGTTGTATACGGGTGCGGTGTCGGACACGTCCATCAGAGTCCCACTTCCTAGCCGATCGGCCTGCTGTTGATGACGATGGTTACGCGCTGCCGGGGCCTGGGGGAAGGGGCGCATCCAGCACGCGTGGGCGGTAGTCGAGCAGCTGGGTGCCGCCGTCGAAGGTGCGGGTCTCGATCAGCTCGAGGGCGATGTCGGGATAGCCGTCGTAGATGCGTTCGTGCCCGGTCTTCCCGGTGATCACCGGGAAGACGACGACCCGGAAGCGGTCGACCAGGCCCGCGGCCAGCAACGATCGCGCCAGCGAAAGACTGCCGATGGTCGACAGCGGATGCTCGCTGGTCTCCTTCAGTTCTCGCACCGCCTCGACCGCGTCGCCGCGGATCAGCCGGCTGTTCTGCCACTCCAGCGGATCGTCGAGTGTGCTCGAGAAGACAATCTTCGGTACCGCCCCGAGTGAATCGACACCTTCGGTCTGCGCTGCGGCGAAGCCGTGGAAGAGCCGGTAGGTGTTGGCACCCATCAGCAGCGTGCGGTGGGCGGCGGAGTCCTCGCCGAGCCAGTCGAGGTACTCGGGGCCCTCCAGCCCCCACCAACCGGGCCAGCCCTCCGCGGCGCCGTAGCCGTCGAGCGAAGTGATGTAGTCGACCATGAGTTCCATCAGCGGTCCTTGTCTCTCGATGGCGTCGGTGGGCTCCAACGCTCGCTACTTCAAATAATAAAGCACACTGCAATAAATCAAGTCAAGTGGTACGTTTGTCCCGTGCGAAACCGTGAATACGGGCAGTTCTGTGGCTTGGCGCGTGCCGCCGAGGTGCTCGGCCAGCGATGGACCCTGCTGATCCTGCGCGACCTGCTGATCGGCCCGCGGCGCTACTCCGACCTGGCCGCGGGGCTCCCCGGCATTCCGTCCAACCTGCTGTCCACCCGGCTGAAGGAACTGGAGCAGGACGGGCTGATCATGCGCCAGGCGCGCAGCGGTGCGGATCGCTCGATCGTCTACGCGGTGACCGACCGGGGCGCTGAACTGCAACCCGCTCTCGATGCGTTGTCCCGTTGGGGAGCCGCGGGGATGCGCGAACCGCGGGAGGGTGAGATCGTCACCGAAGCCTCCCTGGTCTCCGCCCTGCGGGTGGCGGCGGAGGGCGCTACCCCGAAGGGTCGGCGGCTCACCTTCACGGTCAGGGTCGGAGCTGCCGTCGCACACGCCGTCGTCGGCGGCGGCGCGGTGCAGGTCGGTGCCGGCGAGCTTCCGGACGCCGATCTGGTGATCATCGCCGGACCCGGACTTCGCGATCTACTGGCCGGCACCCTCAAACCGGCGGCCGCGCTCTCCCAGGGTGCGGTGGCCGTCGAGGGTGATGCCGGCCTGCTGGACGACTTCGTCTCGATCTTCACCGTTCCCTACAGCCCAGCCGTCACGGCCGGCTCGAACTGACACTGATCCCGCCACCAGTCAAGGCGTCGGGATGTCGCGGCGGCGTAGCACGGCACCCGCGGCCAGACCGAGCACCGCGGCCAGGGCGGCGAGGGCGATCATGTTCGGCCACGGCAGGTCGGTCCGGGCGAGTTCTGACGAGCTGGCGCGGCCGCTCCACTCGAACGGTGAGAGGAAACGGATCCGCTCGTCCAGCCCGAACCCTTGCGACAGCAGTCGGGTGCTGAAAGCGACCACGACGTACGTCCAGGCCAGCCAAGGGGTCGGGTGCGGGACGATTGCTGTGAGCGCGAGCGTGATCCCGGCGAACATCCAGATCGGTGGCAGCAACGACAGCGCCGTACCGATCATGAAGTCGAGTTGGCCGGCCACTGACGGACCGCCGACGCTGAGGATCCCGCCGATCAGGACGGCTTGCAGCAGCACCGGACCGAGCACCGCGTAGGGGAGGTGGCTGAGCAGCCATCGAACCCGGGTCAGAGGTGTGGCAAGCAGGGCCTCCGCGTGTCCTTCGACCTCCTCGCGCCGCAGCATGAGCAGACATGCGACGGCAAAGGCGGCCGCCGCGTCCGCGCACAGGCCGACCATCAGATAGAGGTACATCTGCGCCGGGGTGCCCGGCACGCCCAATCGCGCGAACGCATCGAGCACCGCGGGATTGGCGGCCACCACGTCCTCGATCGTGCCGGCGATTCCGCCCAGCCCGACGCCGAGTAGCAGGTAGATCGCCAGCCATGCCGCGAGCCGGTCACGCTGCAGCCGCCAGGCCAGGCCATGTATCGAGGACGGCGCGCGACGCGGCCTGCGCGGCTCGGGCAGCTTGAGCAGTCCACCACCGACGTCGCGAACCGAGAGCCGGACGGCGGCGAATCCAGCAGCCAGCGTCACAAGCGCGGGCAGCAACAGCGTCCACCAACGCTCCCCGGCGAACGGACGGAGCTCGGTGAGCCAGCCCAGTGCTCCCGTCCAGGTCAGCCACCCCGCCGTCCCGCCCGTGGTCGCGGAGACCTCACCGACACCGCGCAGCGCGTAGCCGGCCAGGGTCAACGCGACCACCATGCCGAGACTCGTCCCGCGGCCGGCGAAGAGCTCGCTGACCAGGACGGCGACACTCGCCCCCACGATGCCGGTGAGTGCGTAGCCGAGGCCTGCCGCCAACGATCCGGCCGCCGGCAACTGGTGCGCCAAGAAGCCGGTGGTGACCAGGCCGCCCACGACCAGGCTCAGCACCGCCGCCCCACCGAGCGCGGCAGCGACGGGCGCCGCCGGCCCGACCGGCAACGCGCGGAGCACCTCCGTGCGTCCCGCAGCCTCGTCGCTGCGCGTCCAACGAACGGCGAGGAGGCTGGTCAAGAGAAGCAGCACGAACGGTACGAACCCGGACCGCCACACACCCATCGAGCCAAGGTCGGAGCCGAACAGCGGGCCGTACACGACGGTGAAAGCCGGATTGGCCTGGCTGAGCCGGGCATACTCGGCTCGTCCGGCGGCGGTGGGGTAGGCGGCGTCGATCGCCTGGGTCAGTGCCCCCGGCATCAGGCCGAGGAATAATGCGAACGCGACCAGCATGATCCAGTCGCGGCGAAGGTTGAGCCGCAGCAGTGCCCACCCTCCCGCCGCGGACGGCCAGCCAGGCGTCCTCATGATCCTGCCCCCGCGTACTGCCGCAGGAACAGCTCCTCGAGCGTCGGAGGCTGGCAGCTGATCGCGGCGAGCCCGGCCGCGGCGAGCCGTCCGAGCACGGCGTCCAGAGCGGTGCTGTCGGCCTGCAGGCTGACCCTGTCAGCATTGATGACCAGGTCATGTACGCCAGCAACGCTCGACAGTCCGGTGAGATTGGATCCGGTGCTGAGCCGCGCGTCCACGCGGGTGCGGCCCAGCATCCGCAGTTCGCTGAGCGCGCCGTGTTCGACGACCCGGCCGGCTCGGACGATCGTGATGGTGCTGCACAACGCCTCGACCTCGGCCAGGATGTGGCTGGAGAGCAGCACCGTCCGGTCGCCGGAAGCCGCCTCCTCGCGGATGCAGTCGCGGAACACCTGCTCCATCAGCGGATCGAGGCCGGACGTCGGCTCGTCCAGGATCAGTAGCTCGGCACTCGACTCGAATGCGGCGACCAGGGCGACCTTCTGCCTGTTGCCCTTGGAGTAGGCCCGAATTCGCTTGCCGGGATCAAGTTCGAAGCGCTCCAGCAGTTCGGCCCGCCGCCGCTGATCGGCGTCCCCACGGAGTCGAGCCAGCAGCCCGATCACCTGGCCACCGGTCAGGTTGGGCCAGAAGGTGACATCGCCCGGAACGTAGGCGATCCGATGATGCAGGGCGGTCGTGTCACGCCACGGGTCGGCACCGAGGACGCTGACCGTGCCGGCATCGGCGCGGATCAGGCCGAGCAGCGTGCGTAGGGTGGTCGTCTTGCCCGCGCCGTTGGGACCCAGGAAGCCATGGACGTCGCCGCGGTCGACCTGCAGGTCGAGCCCGTCGAGGGCCCGAGCGCGTCCGTAGAACTTGACCAAGCCCGTGGCGGTGACGGCCGGCTGCCCGCTCACCGCTGCCTCCCTGGGTCGCTCTGCGGGCCCGGCTGCCCGGCACTGGGCAGATCGCCCAACTCGTCGCGATACATCCGTGCCTCTTCCGCCGTGATGATTGTGTGTGAATAGACCTGAAGCAGGGCGTGGAGTAGCCGCCGCTCGCCCGACGGGCTGCGCAGGTCTTCGCCGAAGGCCTCGGCGATCTGGCCGCCGAGCACGGTGATCGCCAGCGACATCGCGGCCCGGACGGTGGCCTCATCCTCGACGGACGCGAGGCGGTCACCCTCCGGCGCACTGCGCAATCGGTGCTCGATCGCGCCGCGGGCATGGTCGAATACCCGAACCGCCCGCCCCTCGAACAATGCCCGAGCCAGATATGGCAGGTACTGGCCGAACCGGCGCATCGGATTGAAGCCGGCGGCCAGGTTGGTGGTTTCGGCGTCGAGTTCATCCATTACCTGGATGATCCAGTCGTCGCAGGCCGCCAGGAGATTCTCCTTCGAGCCGAAGTGATGCCGGATCAGACCGGACGTGACGCCCGCAGCCTCCGCGATGGCCCGGGTGGTCGCCCGCTCGTAGCCGACCTTGCCGAACAGTTCGATGGCAGCCTCGCGGATCCGTGCGCGGGCGGTCAGATCGGCATCGCGATGGTCACTACTCATACGAATAGATTACTACTCAAGTGAATAGTAATCTACGCTGAACCCGCTGAGACGTCGTCTGGGCGCACGGCAATTGCCGGATGCTGCCTGCCGAGCGTGATCAGCGCTCAGCCATCCCGCAGATCATCGTGTTGACCGGATAGAAGATGCTGCCGCGCGGTTTCATCGTGACGATCGTGGTGCGGGTGAAGCCGGCGCGTTCGATGGCGGCTGCAGTGTCGCGATGCAGATCGCAGCCCTCGAACAGCCACGCCCAAGGTTTGTGCAGCGCCCGTTGGGTCCTCGCCCGAGGGCTGCCGGACGGCGCGGCGACATGCTCGACGAAACGGAACCGTCCCCCTGGACGCAGCACTCGGGTCACCTCGGCGAGCACGGCGTCCGGGTCGGGGACGGTGCACAGCACCAGTGAGCAGATCACCTCATCGATGGATTGGTCCGGCAGCGGCAAACGGTCGGCGTAGCCGGGGATCAGGGTCAGCCGAACTCCGGCGTCGGCGCATCGTCGTTCGAGCGGGGCGTGCATGCGCAGATTGGGCTCGATGGCGATCAACTCCGCACCAGCCGGTAGGTAGCGCAGATTAGCGCCGACCCCGGGACCGAGTTCGACCACGCGTGCCGCGTCCAGGCTGTCGAAGGCGATGCGTTTGAGCGGCCGGGCGACGCGGTCGATGTAGCGGTCCAGGGCGGAGAAGAACCAGGCGTTGAACCGGCCCCGGACGGCGTGGTCGAAGGGCGCGTCGGCGAGGCCCGTCATGGCGTCCCCGCAGCCGTGTGCGGGCAACGCGTCCAGAGGCGGCGTGCCATCGAATCCTCCCGGTGCCGTGGAACCGTGAGACCAGTATCGACGCGGCGCAACCGCTCCGATAGAGAGGCGACCGGACGGGCCCGCTGGGTGAGCGCGGCCGGAATGACACCGGCCCCGCCCGCGTTGGGACTCCCATGAGGACAGTGGGCATTGTCGGCGCTGGAGACATCGGAACTGCGGTCGCGAAGGCCGCCGTCGGTCACGGGTACGACGTGGTGATCGCCAACTCCCGCGGACCCGAGACGTTGACCGGGTTGGTCGCGGAACTCGGCCCGCAGGCCAAAGCGGGCACGGTCGCCGACGCCGCGAGCCGGGGCGACCTGGTCGTCGTGGCGGTTCCGTTGAAGAACGTCGCCGACCTCGATCCGGCGCCATTCGTGGGCAAGACCGTGGTGGACGCCAACAACTACTACCCGCAACGCGACGGGCAGATCGCGGCACTGGACGACGAGTCGACGACCACCAGCGAACTGGTGCAGCACCATCTGGCCGGTGCTCGGGTGGTGAAGGCGTTCAACCACATTCCTGCCGCGGAGATTCTCAGCACCGCCCGCCCGGCGGGCGCCTCGGACCGGCGGGCGCTGATCGTCGCCGGAGACGAAGAGACGGCTCGTGCACAGGTGGCGGAGTTCCTCGACACCATCGGTTTCGATGTTCTCGACCTCGGCCCGCTGAGCGAGGGCTGGCGGATACAGCGGGACACCCCCGGTTACGTGCAGAACCTCAACCGCACCGACCTGGCCAGCAAGGTCGCCGAAGCTCGGCGCTACCGTGACATGTGACCGGCTTCCCCGACAACGAACAGACCGACCAGGAGCATTGACGTGAGTGGAGTGTTCGACTTCGAGGTGAAAGCTGCCGACGGGACGTCCGTGCCGCTCGCGAACTACGCGGGCAAGGCGCTGTTGATCGTCAACGTGGCCAGCAAATGTGGCATGACTCCGCAGTACGAGGGCCTGGAGGCGCTCCATCGGCAGTACCGCGACCGCGGCTTGGAGGTTCTGGGCTTCCCCAGCAACCAGTTCTTCGACCAGGAGCCCGGCACCGACGCCGAGATTCAGGACTTCTGCAAGACCACCTACGACGTCAGCTTCCCGGTGTTCGCCAAGATCGACGTCAACGGGCCGGACGCCGACCCGCTGTTCGCGTTCCTACGCAGCCAGGCGCCCGGCGATTTCGGCCCGGCCTACGGCGGGTTCTACGAATCCATCTCAAAAGCGATGCCGGACGCCGCCCCGAGCGACGTGCACTGGAACTTCACCAAATTCCTGATCGACCCGGAGGGTCGCGTGGTTCGGCGGTATGAGCCGCCGATTCAGCCCGGCGAGATCGGCCCGGATATCGAGGCCCTGTTGTCGGCGTAGTTCCTTGTCAATCCGGGTCAGCGGTAGTGCTCGGCGATCATCCAGCGATCATGCAGCCGGAAGGCGGGGATCGTCTGCCGCTTGGCTTTGTTCGTCGCGACGTTGCCGCGGACGCCGTTGGTTCGTGCCCAGTCGGCCAGCCGCACCACCCGGGGACTGGTGATTAACGTAATGCGTTTGTGCAGTGATTCGAGCAGCAGCAACGCTAGAAGTCGGGTCATGCCGCCGTGGGCGTCGGTCGTCGCATAACGGTCCAGCAGCGGGTAGTAGTCGGCCTGCCGGTTCTTCGCCCGGACGATGACAGGGGGCAGACCGGCGTCCTGGAGTTGCTTGTTGATCAGGACGCGCCCGATCCGTCCATTGCCGTCGACGAAGGGATGGATCACCTCGAACTCGCAATGGAACCGGGCGATCGCATCGAGCGGTGACGACGTGACATCGTCCCGATAACGTGCGAGCGCGTCCGAGATCAGCCCGGAGACGAACTCGGGGTTCGCGCCGAGATGATTGCCCACCCGCACCCACTCACCTGCCCGGCGAAACCGTCCGGCCGCGTCGTCACGGATACCGGCCAGCAGCATCCGGTGCCAGCGCAGGATGAGGTCGGTCGAAAGCGGCTCGGACGTCGACAGCAGGTCGGTCGTCACGGCGGCCAGGTTTCTGGCTTCGTAGATCTCGCGCAGATCGTGGCGTCTCGACGGTAACTGTCCGGCGAGGATCCGCTCGGTGTCATCGAGCGTGAGCGTCGAGTTCTCGATCGCGTTCGACTGCTGAACCGTCTCGGCCAACTCGGCCAGCGCGATCTGCCGGAGCGCTTCGGGGTGGCGAGTCGCCAGGTCGCGGTATGTGTCCAGCAGCGCTTCGATTCGCTCCCGGGTGGTGCGGCTGATCACGGTGTGATCCTCATGAGCCGCAATTTACCGTGAATTTTTGTGAAAAGCGTAGGGAATTCACGTGGGTTGCGGGACTCAGTCCTGGCCGGCGGTTCATCGCCACCGAGATCCCGGGTCGGAGCCCGGGATGACGGCAGTCCCGATGATGGTGGTCCTCGACCACAGAAGGGTCTCGACAAGCTCGACCGGCGGTGGGGTGGGTCAGTTCGCTTCGTACTGGCGCGCCTGGCCCTGGATGCCGCTGAACCGGAACGGGGCGGTGGTGACCTGGGGAGTCTCGCGGTCCTGGCTGCTCTCGGTGTGCGCCGAGTGCAGCGCGCGATAGCCCTCGATGTCGAGCGGACGGCGCGCCTCCAAGGCGGCGAGGGTTGCCTCGCGCCGGCGGTGTTGCGCGTAGTCGGGCTGGACGATGCCGGTGAAGAACTCGCCGACGCTGCCCGAGCCGTAGCTGAACAGGCCGACCCGGCGTCCGGCCAGATCGTCGGAGTTGTCCAGCATCGCGGCCAGGCCGACGTAGAGCGAGGCGGTGTAGCTGTTGCCGAGCACCCGGTTGTAGTCCAGCGAGCCCTTCAGCGCGTTCGGCGAGACGGCGTGCGAGGTGTGCTGGGAGAGCCGGGCGTGCGCCTTCTGCGCCATCTTGGTGAACGGCTGGTGATAGACGAACCGCTCGATGGTGTGGAAACCGGCGCCGCCGCGGGCATGGAAGTCGTCCCAGGCGCCCATCAGCGACGCCAGGTAGGCGCGCAGCGACAGGCCGCCGTCCACCATCGCGGTGGTGGAGTCGTTGGGACGCCAGAAGTCGTTCACGTCCGCGGTGTGGATGCCGGTGGTCGGCTCCAGCTCTAGCAGCGCCGGATCGGCGCTGACCAGCATTGCCGCAGCCGCCGCACCCTGGGTCGGTTCGCCGGGGGTGTCCAACTGGTAGCGGGCCACGTCGGACATGATCAGCAGCACCTGCTCACGCGGATCGCGGGCCACGATGCCGGCTGCCATCTGCAGCGCGGCCGTGCCCGAATAGCAGGCCTGCTTCAACTCGACCACCCGGACGCCGCTGGGCAACCCGAGCAGCTTGTGCACGAACACACCGGCCGCCTTGGACTGGTCGATGCCCGATTCGGTGGCGAACAGCACCGTCCGGATCCGTTCGGTGCCGTGCCGCTCCAGGATCGGCAGCGCCGCCGCCGCACCCATTGTGACGATGTCCTCATCGGGTGCCGGGAAGCTCATCGCCTCTTGTCCCAGGCCGGTCAGGTACTTCTGCGGCGGCACTCCGGCCGCCTCGGCCAGCTCGGTGAGGTCGACCACGTAGTGCGCGGTCGCGACCGAGAGGTCATGAATGCCGATCGATGTCATCAGCGGTTCCTCTCTCGACGTTCGAGCAGAATGTGGGCGGCCATCAGCTCGCCCGGGTTGGTCTGGGCGGCGAGCAGGGACAGCTCGCCGCAGAGCACGGTCGCCGCGATCAGCCCGGCGAGTCGTCGGGCGTTGCCGCCGGGTGGGGCGTCGGGGTCGACGCAGCCGAGCCGCTCCAGCGCACGCTGGGTGTGCGCCAGATGCTTGCCGTTGCCGACCGCGCCCACGATCAGGTGGGGAAGCGTGCAGGAGAAGTACAGCCCCTCGGGCCGGGTTTCGGCGTAGGTGAAGCCCTGGGAGCCCTCGACGATGTTCGCGGCGTCCTGCCCGGTGGCCAGGTAGATGGCCAGCAGCATGTTCGCGAAGTGCGCGTTGGCCGAGCGCAGCGCACCGGCGATGGTGCTGCCGACGAAGTTCTTCCGGATCACCAGTTCGGTGATCGCCTCGGGGGTGGAGCGCAGCGACTTGGCGACCAGTTCGCGCGGAATCAGGATGTCGCAAGCGACGTTGCGGCCCCGGCCGAGGATGCCGTTGACGGCGCTCGGCTTCTTGTCGATGCAGTAGTTGCCGGAGATCGATCCGTAGCTGAGCCCCAGATTCCAGCCGAGGATCTGCTCCATCAGGGCGTCCGCGGCCCGGGTCACCATGTTGTGCCCGGACGCGTCCCCGGTCTCCAGCGCGAACCGGACGAAGAGCAGGTTGCCGACGATCTCGTCGTGGATGTCGACCAGCTTGGCGTGCCGGCTGGTGCCGCCGACGGCCTGGTCCAGTTCGGGCTTGCGGGTTGCGATCGCGCGAGCGGCGCGGTCGGCGGTGGCGGCGTCCGGGGCGATGAACAGCACCGAGCGGGTCATCCGCTCGCCCAGCACGGTGACCTGGATGCCGCCCTCGACCTGCCGGGAAATCCGCGCGCCACGACCCACGGACGGCCACAGCGGGGTCTCGTAGGTGGCCAGCGGCACCTCGAACTCGCCGGCGACCGTGTCGCCGCTGACCCGGATCGGACCCACCCAGCGGGTGGGGATCACGGTGTTGTCGTCATCGCTCATTCGGTCCTCCTGAGGTGG
>JBDHZN010000003.1:0-39636 GCA_039811845.1 Micropruina sp.
AGGTCGAGGAGATCATCGGGCAGGGCCAGCAGGCGCCGACCGGGCACATCCCGTTCACGCCGCGGGCCAAGAAGGTGCTCGAACTGTCGATGCGCGAGGCGCTGCAGATCAATCACCCCTATATCGGCACCGAGCACATTCTGCTCGGCCTGATCCGCGAGGGTGAGGGCGTTGCCGCCCAGGTGCTGATCAAGCTGGGCGCCGACCTGAACCGGGTGCGCAACCAGGTGCTGCAGCTGCTCAGTGGTTTCCAGGGCAAGGAGGCCGCCACCGCCGGCGCCCCCGAGACCGGGCCGCAGCAGCAGGGCTCGTCGATCCTCGACCAGTTCGGCCGGAACCTGACCCAGGCCGCCCGCGAGAACAAGCTCGACCCGGTGATCGGCCGCGAGAAAGAGATCGAGCGGGTGATGACGGTGCTGTCCCGGCGCACCAAGAACAACCCGGTGCTGATCGGCGAACCCGGTGTCGGCAAGACCGCCGTGGTCGAGGGCCTGTCCCAGGCGATCGTTCGCGGCGACGTCCCCGAGACGCTGCGCGACAAGCAGATCTACACCCTCGACCTGGGTGCGTTGGTGGCCGGCTCGCGCTACCGCGGTGATTTCGAGGAGCGCCTGAAGAAGGTGCTGAAAGAGATCAAGACTCGTGGCGACGTGGTGCTGTTCATCGACGAGATCCACACCCTGGTGGGTGCCGGTGCCGCCGAGGGTGCGATCGACGCGGCGTCCATCCTGAAGCCGATGCTGGCCCGCGGTGAACTGCAGACCATCGGTGCCACCACGCTCGACGAGTACCGCAAGTACATCGAGAAGGACGCCGCGCTGGAGCGCCGCTTCCAGCCGATCCAGGTGGCCGAGCCGTCCATCGCGTTGACCATCGACATCTTGCGCGGCCTGCGCGATCGCTACGAGGCGCATCACCGGATCACCATCACCGACGCGGCGCTGATCGCGGCGGCGCAGCTGGCCGACCGGTACATCTCCGACCGCTTCCTGCCCGACAAGGCGATCGACCTGATCGACGAGGCGGGCGCTCGGCTGCGGATCCGCCGGATGACCGCACCGCCCGACCTGCGCGAGTTCGACGAGCGGATCGCCAAGGTGCGGCTCGAGAAGGAGGCCGCGATCGACGCGCAGGACTTCGAGCGCGCCGCCCGGCTTCGTGACGACGAGCGCAAGCTGCTGATCGCCCGCTCCGAGAAGGAGGAGGCCTGGAAGGTCGGCGACTCCGACGTGCCGGCCGAGGTCGGCGAGGAGGAGATCGCCGAGGTGCTCAGCTCGGCCACCGGCATCCCGGTCTTCAAGCTGACCGAGGAGGAGTCCTCCAGGCTGCTGAAGATGGAAGAGGAGATCGGCAGGCGCTACATCGGTCAGCACGACGCGGTGAAGGCGCTCTCGCGCTCTATCCGGCGTACCCGTGCCGGGCTGAAGGACCCGAAGCGGCCCAGCGGCTCGTTCATCTTCGCCGGCCCCTCGGGCGTCGGCAAGACCGAGTTGACCAAGGCGCTGACCGAGTTCCTGTTCGGTGACGAAGACGCTCTGATCACCCTCGATATGAGCGAATACTCCGAGAAGCACACCGCCTCGAGGATGTTCGGTTCACCCCCCGGCTATGTCGGCTACGAAGAGGGCGGCCAGCTCACCGAAAAGGTGCGTCGTAAGCCGTTCAGCGTGGTGCTCTTCGACGAGATCGAGAAGGCGCATCCGGACATCTTCAACTCGCTGTTGCAGATTCTGGACGAAGGGCGTCTGACCGACGCGCAAGGCCGGGTCGTCGACTTCAAGAACACCGTGATCGTGATGACCACGAACCTGGGGACGCGCGATATCTCCAAGTCGGTGAACCTCGGCTTCAGCCAGTCTTCGGACAGCGCCAGCAGCTACGAAAAGATGAAGGCAAAGGTCTCCGACGAACTCAAGCAGAACTTCCGTCCGGAGTTCCTGAACCGCGTCGACGAGATCGTGGTGTTCCACCAGTTGTCGCAGGCCGATATCGAGCGGATCGTCGACCTGATGGTCGCCGAGATCGAGTCCCGGCTGCGCGACAAGGACATGGGCATCGAGCTCACCCACGCGGCCAAGGCGCTGATCGCCAAGCGTGGCTTCGATCCGGTGCTGGGTGCTCGTCCGCTGCGTCGCGCGATCCAACGCGACATCGAAGACATCCTGGCCGAGAAGATCCTCTTCGCCGACATCCACCCGGGCGAGATCGTCGTGGTGGACGTGGCGCCCGAGGGTTCGGAGCTGCCGTTCACCTTCAACGGCGTCCCGAAGGCCCAGATGCCGGACGTGCCGGCCGAGCTGGGTCAGACCAGCTGAGCCATACAGGGCAAGCGTGACGGGGCCCCGGGGAGAACCTCTCCCCGGGGCCCCGTCGGCTTCTACGCGAGGGTGACCAGCAGGATCGCGAGCACGATCAGCCCGACGAACAGCATCGAGATCACCGAGCCCACGATGCCGAGCGCGTAGCCGGCGGTCAGCGCGCCCGAGGCGCGGTACCGGCCCGGTTCGTTCCGCATCTCGCGGCGCGCCTTGGCGCCCAGGTACCAGGCCACCGGACTGATGAACGGAAAGGCGACGAACATCGCCGCGATGCCGACGATGCCCAGCACCAGCGTGGTGACGGCGTTCGGGTGCTCGGGTAGCTCACCGGCGACCCCGTACGGCATCTGCTGGCCGAAACTGTAGGCAGCGCTCGGCGACGGGTACTGCGGCTGCGGAACCAGCGCACCGAACTGTTGCGGCTGCGACCAGCCGCTGGGCTCGGTCGGGTCGTGCGGCTGCGGGACCGGATTCGTGTAGTAGGCCGTGGTCGGCTGCTCTCGGGTCGGCGGCTCCTCGGACCGCGCCGGTTGCGGACGCGGGGTGCCGAAGCCGTCGCCGCTCGCCCAAGGCGAATACTGCTCATTGCTCATGGGTGCCCTCCTGAATCCCTACCAGGATACGAGGCGGTGGTGGCGGTGCTGAGACAGGCCCCCTAGAGCCGGTAGCCGTCCGCCTCGGCGATCACCAGTCCGTCGGCGACCAGCGAGCGCAACGCCTTGCTGGCCTGCGCGGCGTCCGGCCAGTCGGCGGTCAGCTGGGCGGCGGACGCCCTTTCGCCGGCATCCCGGGCCCGCAGTCGGTGCAGCACATGGCCGCGGGCCGCCCGGTCGGTGCCGGCGTAGAGCTGGCGGCGGCGCGGCGGACCGGGTGGCCGTCCGGCGGCCAGCCAGCGACAGTCCGGGCGGACCGGGCAGTCGGTGCAGGACGGGTTGTTGGCCCGGCACAGCTGGGCGCCCAGTTCCATCGCCGCCACCGACCAGCGCGCCGCCGTCGGCTGGGGCGGTAGCCAGGCCGCCGCGCGGTTTCGTTCGGCGGCGGTCGGTGAGCCGGCCAGGGCGTCGGTGCCGCCGGCCAGCCTGGCCAGCACCCGCCGCACGTTCACGTCGAGCACCACCTGGCGGGCGCCGAAGGCGAAACTGGCGATTGCGGCGGCGGTGTAGTCACCCACCCCGGGGAGGGCGCGCAGGGCGTCCGGACCGGCCGGCACCTCGCCGCCGTGCCGTTCCACGATGGCCACTGCGGCGGCATGCAGCCGCTGCGCCCGGCGTGGATAGCCCAGCCGTCCCCAGGCCCGGATCGCCTCGCCGACAGGCTCGGCCGCCAGTGCCGAGGGCGTCGGCCAGCGGTCGAGCCAGCTGCGCCACGGCTCCAGGACGCGGCCCACGGGTGTCTGCTGGAGCATGAACTCGCTGACCATCACGGCCCAGGGTGAGGCGTCCGGTGCGCGCCAGGGCAGGTCGCGGGCGTGCCGGTCGTACCAGGCGATGATCGTCGTGGTGAGGCGGGTAGTGTCCATCGCGGGCCACTGTATTCGGCTCCGGCGTGGTGTCCCCGCCGCAGCGGCATGGCTCTCTTACCCTTGGCGGCATGAGCGAAGTGCTGACAGGCAAGGGCCCCCAGCCACCTGTCGTGTACTGGATCCGGCGGGGTCTGGTCGTCCTGGTCGCGGTGATCGTCGTCGGCCTGCTGGTGTGGGCGTTCCTGCCCAAGGGCGAACAACCCACCACCGGCGTCCCGGCGCCGGCCGACACGCCGACCGACGTCGCCTCTGATCCGGCACCGTCGCCGAGCGGCAGCCCGTCCGATGACATGCCGACTCCGAGCACGTCACCCAGCGGCTCGCCGGCAGCCCCGACCGCGTGCGAACCGATCGGCGTCCAGTTGGACCTGAAGGGTTTCCGCAGCGTGAAGTCCGGCGGCAAACAGACCTTCAGCGTGACAGCCGAGAACAACACCGCACTGCCCTGCGTCATGGAGATCGCCCCGGCCAGCTTCGTGCTGCGGGTCGCTTCAGGCAGCGACCCGGTCTTCAGCACCGCGCACTGCGACAAGTGGCTGCCCGAGGTGAAGAAGCAGACCCTCAAGGCGGGCGCCACCGTCGAGTTCAAGGTCGAATGGACGACGTTCCGGTCGGCGCAGGGCTGCAAGCAGGCCAAGTCGCTGCTGGGTGCCGGCACCTATGTGGCCACCGCCGCCTACCAGGAGAGCGCGACGAAGCGGTTCGCGTTCGCGCTCACCAAGCCCTGAACGAGTGCCCCGGCTCTAACGACCAAGGATCGCTAGTCCAAGCGTTCGGCGTAGGCCGACTCGGCCAGCCGGATGAGCCCTTCGCGGACGGTCCGAGCGACGCCGTAGTCGACTCCCTCGACGCCGAGCAGGTCGGCGGTGCTCGCCCCGAACAACCCCTGCAGGCTGCCGAAGTGGCTGACCAGTGCGTCAGCGACGGGTGCGGGCAGGCGTCCGATCTGGGCGAGTTGACGATGACCCAGCGGCGTCGCCCGGCGGCCCAGGTCTTCGCCCAGGCCGCAGGCTTGCGCGATCAGCGCCGGGTGCGCCAGGTCGTCGGTGTCCAGGCCGGCCAGCCGGGACAGCCGCAGTTCGTTGGCCTCGTCGCTGTAGTCACGCTCCAGTTCGACCGCGAGGGTGTCGAGGCCGGCGACCAGTTCGCCGAGCTGCAACCGCACCAGCCGTCCGTCGGAGCCCAGTTCGATCGCGTACCCGTTCAGTTCGTTCTGTAGCCGGCGGACCATTTCGAGCCGCTGGGCGATCACCGCGATGTCGCGGACGGTGGCGGCGTCCTGCACCTCTGCCGCGGACAGTCGTGCGGTGGCCTCGCTGAGCCGGTCACGGTAGCGGGCCAGGGTCGCCAGCGCCTGGTTGGCGCGGGCCAGCAATTGCTCGGGGCGCTGCACGATCCAGCGGGTGCCGTCGACGAACAGCGAGATGGTCGACATCGACGCCGACACGGTGACCGTGGGGACGCCGATCTGCCGAGCCACCCGGTCGGCGGTGCGGTGCCGGGTGCCGGTCTCGGTGGTCTCGACGGCGGCGTCCGGCATCAGATGGACGCCGGCGAACAGGATGCGGTCGAGCGCGTCGTTGAGGATGATCGCGCCGTCCATCTTGGCCAGCTCACGCAGTGCGGTCGCCGTGAACGGGACGTCGATGCCGAAGCCGCCGGTGCTCAACGCCTGCAACCGGGCGTTGTTACCCAGGGTGATCAGCGCGCCGGTGCGGCCGTGCACGATTCGGTCGAGACCGTCGCGGACGGCAGTGCCGGGCGCGATCAGGCCCAGGGCCCGATTCAGCCGATTCGACGCAACGCTCACCATCCACGGCAGTCTACGGCGCCCCGCTGTGTCGTCAGCTCCCGGCCAGCCGCAGATGGGCGCCGTCGGACTTGCGGCGCTTGGGTGGCCGCAGGCCGAGCAGGTCGACCGCCGCCTCGAGGGTCGCCACCTCGACGATCTTCATTCCCGACAGGCTGACGCCGGTGCCCGGTGGTACCAGCGCCACGCCGAAACCGAGCCGCTTCGCTTCGGCCAACCGTCGCTCCAGGCCCGCCACCCGGCGCAACTCGCCGGACAGGCCGACCTCGCCCAATGCGATCACCGGGCGGTGGAAGGCGAGCTCGGCCGCCGCCGAAGCGACCGCCAACCCCACCGCCAGATCGGCGACCGGGTCGATCAGCCGTGCCCCGCCGACGGTCGAGACATAGGCCTCCTTGTTGTGCAGCCGCACCCTGGCCTTGCGCTCGAGCACCGCCAGGATCACCGATACCCGGCCGGAGTCGAGGCCGTGGGTGACCCGCCGCGGCACCTGGGCCGCCGAGCTCGCGACCAGTGCCTGCACCTCGCCCAGCAGCGGACGGCGGCCCTCCAAGCTGACCGTCAGGGCGGTGCCGGGCATCGGCTCGGCCCGGGTGGAGGCGAACAGCCGGCTCGGATCAGCCACCTCGCGGATGCCGTCCTCGATCATCTCGAAGCAACCCACCTCGTCGGCCGGGCCGAACCGGTTCTTGGCGGCCCGCACCAGTCGCAGGCCACTGTGCCGGTCACCCTCGAAGGAGAGCACCACGTCGACCAGGTGCTCCAGCAGCCGCGGCCCGGCCACCGTGCCGTCCTTGGTGACGTGACCGACCAGCAGCACCGGCAACCGGCGCTGCTTGGCCACCCGCACCAGCGCGTTGGTCACCTCACGGACCTGGGCGACACCGCCGGTGACGCCGTCGCTGCCACCGACGGTGACGGCCTGCACCGAGTCGAGCACCAGCAACTCGGGTGCGGTCTGTTCGATGTGCGCCAGGATCGCGCCCAGATCGGTTTCGGCGGCCAGGTAGAGCTCGTCTGCCAGTGCGCCGATCCGCCCAGCACGCAAGCGCACCTGGGCCGCCGACTCCTCGGCCGACACATACAGGGTGCGGCGTCCGCCGCCGGCCCAGCGGCTGGCGACATCGAGCAGCAGAGTCGACTTGCCGACCCCCGGCTCACCGGCCAGCAGCACCACCGCGCCGGCGACCAGGCCCTGGCCCAGCACCCGGTCGAGTTCGGCCACGCCGGTCGGCACCGACGCCGCCTCGGCCAGCGGGACGTCACGGATCGGCCGGGCCGGACCGGTTGGCGCGCCGCGCACCGCACCGGTCGCGGTGGGCGCAGGGGAGTGCGGAGCCATTGAGCCCCAGCTCTGGCACTGGTTGCAGCGCCCCACCCAGCGGGCGCTCGTCCAGCCGCACTCGGAGCAACGGTGGGCAGTGCTGTTCTTGGCCATGCACCGCAGGCTAGAGGGCGCCGCCGACAGTTTCGTCGACCCGTCAGCCCGGCGAGGCGTGACGGTCCTGCCGCAGCCGGGCCACCGCTGGTTGAGCTTGTCGAAACCCGTCCAGCGGGCGCAGGTTTCAGGTCTCGACAAGCTCGACCAACGAGAATCGCTCAGCTGGGAGATCCCGGGGCAACCCCGAGATGACGTGGGCCGGGGGCTGATCTGAAGGACTAGATGCGGACGGTGCCGTTGCAGGTGTGGAAGGTGGCGGCGTCCAGGCCGGGTTGGCCGTTGGGTGAGGTGAACCGGATGTTGACGCCGTCGAAGTTGCCGTCGACCTCGGCGCCGATCCAGTCCTCGACCCGCTCTTCGTTACCCGAGATCTCCAATTCGACCAACTGCAGGTCACCGCCCAGCGCGCGGGGCAGGACCGACTCGTCACTGCTCCACTTGATGAAATACGGCAGTTGTGGGTCGGACATCAGTCCCTTGACGCCGATCTGCTCCCATTCCAGCAGCCGACCATCGGGGAAATGCCGGGAGCCGGCCACGGACTGGCGTCCGAGGCGCTGCTCGTAGGGACCGAGGTCGTTGACGGACACGACCCAGCCCAGCCAGCCGCCGCCCATTTCGGAGCGGGCGCGGACGGCCTGCCCGAACGGCGCCTTCTCGGCAGCCGGGTGCTCAAGCACCTCGACCACTTCGATGTACCGGTCGTCGGCCAGCGGAAGAATGCGGTTTCGGGTGCCGAAGCGGGGATGAAAACCGCCGTCACGGAATTTGGCGCCGAGCAGTTCCCCGAGCCGTTCGGCCTCCGCTTTGAGACCGTCCGGACCTGCTGCGAACGTCAGGTGATCGACATGCATGGAGACATTGTCACCATGAGAGGCCGTTCCCGCGAAATCGAGGACTGGGGCGCTGCCCAAGCGTCATACAAACGTCACGATGATGAAATTTTGACCGGTCAACTACCGGTCTCGCCCAGCCTCGGTGGGCTCCTGGCGGCCCGCCTATGATGACCGGTGTGAGTGGTCCCCGAGCCGAGTCGAAGGTCGTCCTGTCGACCTCCTCGGTCTACCCGGAGAACACGGCCGCCGGGTTCGAGGTGGCGGCACTGCTCGGCTACGACGGGGTCGAGGTGATGGTCGGAATCGACCCCCTGGCTGCCGACGTGGACGCCGTGGAGCGGCTCCGCGACTACCACCAATTGCCGGTGCTGGCGGTGCACGCACCGTGCCTGCTGGTCACCCAGCGGGTCTGGGGCAGTGACCCCTGGGCGAAGCTGAAGCGGGCCACCGAGGCGGCGAACCAGCTCGGCGCCAACGTGGTGGTGGTGCATCCGCCGTTCCGCTGGCAGCGCAGCTACGCGACCAGGTTCGTCGAGGGTGTCCGGGCACTCGCTGCGGCCAGCGGCGTCACCATCGCGGTCGAGAACATGTATCCGTGGCGGGCGCCCGGCGGCGGCGAGTTCCAGGCCTACCGTCCGAGCTGGGATCCCACCGACCTCGACTACGACCATCTGACCCTCGACCTGTCCCATGCGGCCACCGCCCGGCAGAGCGCGCTCGACCTCGTCCGGCGCTGGGAGGACCGGTTGGCGCACGTCCATCTGACCGACGGCAACGGGTCGGCGAAAGATGAGCATCTGCTGCCGGGGCGGGGCTCGCAGCGGGCCGACGCCGTGCTCGCCGAACTGGCCGGACGCGGCTACCGCGGCCACGTGGTACTCGAGGTGAACACCAACGACCTGGATCGCCCGGCCCGCGAACAGGCACTCGCCGACGCCCTGCACTTCGCCCGCAAGCACCTCGGGCAGCTCGAGGGCGCCGCGTGATCCGTCCGGGGCGGGAGGTGCTGCTCGTCCTGGGTGTGTCGTTGGGGCAGTCGGCGGTGTACTCGCTGCTGTCCATCGCCGAGAAGCTGACCCGGGCGGTGCCGCTGAACCAGCAGACCACCCAGATCAACACCAGCGTCACCCCCGACCGGCCCTGGCTCGACCTGTCCTACCAGCTCGCCGGGATCGTCTTCCCGCTGGTGCCGGCGCTGCTGGCTCTCTACCTGCTGCGGCTGTCCGGCGACCGGGAACGGATCGGCTTCGACCTGAGCCGTCCGTGGCGCGACGCGGGCTGGGGCTTCGTGATCGCGGCCGGCATCGGTATTCCCGGCATCGGGCTGTATCTGGCGGCCCGGGCTGCCGGGCTGAACACCATCGTCGCGCCGGCCAACCTGGCCGAGAACTGGTGGACCGTTCCGGTGCTGATCGGGCTGGCGATCATGAACGGCGTCCTCGAAGAGGTGATCATCGTCGGGTTCTGGTTCACCCGGATGCGCCAGGCGGGCTGGGGAGTGCCGGCGGTGCTGATCGTGAGCGCACTGATCCGTGGCTCGTACCACCTGTATCAGGGCTTCGGCGGCTTCGTCGGCAACGTCGCGATGGGCTTGGTCTTCGGCTGGATCTACCTACGCGCCAAGCGCGTCGGCCCGCTGGTGGCCGCCCACGCCATCCTCGACATCGCGGCCTTCGTCGGTTACGCGCTGCTGGCGCCGTACCTGACCTGGCTGTGACCGAGGTACCGGCACCCGGGCGATAGGGTGAGCCCCATGCATGTGGGTGTATTCGGTGCCACGGGCACCGTCGGCAATGTCATGCGTTCGCTGCTGGTCGAGCGGGACTTCCCGATCAGCTCCGTCCGCTTCTTCTCTTCGGCCCGGTCGGCCGGGCGCACACTCGACTTCAAGGGCACCCCGATCACCGTCGAGGACACCGCGACCGCGGACTTCTCCGGCCTGGACATCGCGCTGATGTCTGCCGGTGCCACCATGTCGCGCGAGTACGCCCCGAAGGTGGCGGCCGCCGGTGCGTTGGTCGTCGATAACTCCTCGGCCTGGCGCAAGGATCCGGACGTCCCACTGGTGGTCAGCGAAGTGAACCCCGAAGACGCGATCAACCCGCCCAAGGGCATCATCGCCAACCCGAACTGCACCACGATGGCCGCGATGCCGGTGCTCAAGCCGCTGCACGACGCGGCCGGTCTGGAACGCCTGGTGGTGGCCACCTACCAGGCGGTCTCCGGCTCCGGTGTGAAGGGCATCGACGCGCTGCTCAGCCAGAGTCAGGACGCGACCGACCCCTCCGCCTTCGCCCTGGACGGCCACATCGACGACGTGACCGACACCGCGCCGTACGTCGCCCCGATCGCCTACAACGTGATCCCGGTGGCCGGCTCGATCGTGGACGACGGCACCGACGAGACCGACGAGGAGCAGAAGCTGCGCAACGAGACGCGCAAGATCCTGCACATTCCCGACTTGGCTGTGGCCGGCACCTGCGTGCGGGTGCCGGTGTTCTCGGGTCACTCGCTGGTCATCCATGCCGAGTTCGCCGAGGAACTCAGCCCGCACCGGGCCCGCGGGCTGCTCGCCACCGCGCCCGGCGTGGCGCTGGTCGATGTGCCGACGCCAAGGCTGGCGGCCGGTAAGGATCCGTCGTTCGTCGGCCGGATCCGGGTCGACCAGTCGGTGCCGGACGGCCGGGGCATCGTGCTGTTCGTCAGCAACGACAACCTGCGCAAGGGCGCCGCGCTCAACGCCGTCCAGGTCGCTGAACTGCTGGTGAACCGATGACCCGGCTGGCGGTGATCGGCGCCGGTGTGATGGGCGAGGCGCTGGTCAGTGGACTGTTGCGGGCCGGTTGGGCCAGCGATGCCATCGTGGTCGCCGACCGGCGCGACTTCCGCCGGGCCGAGATGGTCGCCGCGCACGGCGTCGAGGCAACCGGCAACGCCGAGGCGGCGGCCGAGGCGGACACGGTGATCCTGGTGGTGAAGCCCCAGGACGTCGGCGCGGTACTGCCCGAGATTGCGCCGGTGCTGCGGCCGGGAACGCTGCTGGTCTCGCTGTGCGCGGGGGTCACCATCGCGCAACTGGAGAGCCACCTCCCGGAAGGCACGGCGGTCGTCCGGGTGATGCCGAACACGCCGGCGCTGGTCGGCGAGGGAATGGCGGCGGTCTCCGCCGGCAGTACGGCGTCCGAGGCCGACGTGGCGCACGCGATGGAACTGATGACCGCGCTGGGCAAGGCGATCACCGTGCCGGAGGCCTACCAGGACGCGGTGACCGCGATCTCCGGCTCAGGCCCGGCCTACCTGTTCTTCGTGGTTGAGGCGATGATCGACGCCGGTGTGCTGCTCGGCCTGCCGCGCGACATCTCCAGCTCGCTGGTGAAGCAGACCGTCTTCGGCTCGGCCAAGCTGCTGGTCGAATCCGGTCAGCACCCGACGGTGCTGCGTGAGCAGGTCACCTCACCCGGTGGCACCACCGCGGCCGCCTTGCGGCAGCTGGAGGATCACAAGGTGAAGGCAGCCTTCCTGACCGCGATGGAGGCGGCCCGGGATCGCAGCCGGGCACTGGCCGGCTGAGGCTGAGGGCCGCCCGCCTCCGGGGCGGTGGGCTCAGAGCGCTCCGTCGACCACAGGGCGTTCGCCCAGCGGTTCCCTCAGCGGTACCTCGATGACGAACGGGAACTGCACCGTGGCTTGAGGACCGTCGCACTTGGCGTCCGGACGGGCCCCCGCCCACAGCGTGATGGTCACCTGCGTGTTGGTCTCGACGGTTTCGGCGCGTCCGATCACATTGCAGGGCGGTCCCGTCATCAGCGTGCCCTCGACGCGTACGGCGGACTTGCCGGGCACGGCCTCAACCCTGGTGAACGCCTGCTTGTGGGTGTCCTTGACGGGCTCAGGTGTGACCAGGTTCGGCTGGGTCGGTGCGCCGTCGGTGGGCGGAGTGAGCGGGCCGGACGTCACGATTCCGCCGGACGGGTCGGCGGACGGCGTCGTTGCCGGGCCGCCGGTGCAGGCGGCGAACATCAGCAGGGCGACAGGAGCCAGCGCGAGGAACGCGCCACCTCGGCTGCGGGTCGTGAACGGAATCATCGCTGGCCTCCTTCAGGTCGGGTTCTGATCGCAAAGTCGATGTGCAATCGGGTGCCGGCCGGCCCGGCATCGCCGGGCCGGCCAGCGAGGTCAAATCAGGCGTTGCTATTTGACCGCCTTGGTCTTGGCGGAGATCTTCGTCGTGTTGGCGTAGCCGTCCTTCTTGCCGGTGACCTTGACGGTGATCTTCTTCTTCTTGTCGGCCTTGACCAGCTTGTAGGTCGACTTTGTCGCGCCGCTGATCTTGGTCGAGTTCCGATACCACTGGTAGCTCAGCTTGGCGCCGGACGGCTTCCAGGTCCCGGGCTTGGCGGTGAGCTTCTTGCCCACCTTGGCGGTGCCGCTGATCTTCGGCGTCGGCCCGGACACCGCCTCGGCGCTCATCTTCCGCACGTGCTTGTACAGATCGGCGACCTGTGCGCCGTAGTAGGGGCTGTACATGTACAGCGGCGCGTTGGTGTAGATGAAGTCGTTGTGCCCGTTGACGTAGCCCCAGTTGCCGTCGAAGTTGCGGAACCACGGACCGCCCGATGAGCCGCCGGTCAGACCCGAGGTCATGAAGAGGGTGCCGTCGCCCTTGTCGCTGGTCTTTCCATCGGCCCGATAGAGAGTTTCACCGTTGAACGGATCGTCGGCCGGGTAGCCGAACGCCGCGGCGGTGAAGGTCTTCGTCTTCTCGCCCCATTTGATGCCCTGGGCGCCGAGATAGTCGGTAATCCGGTAGCCGAAGTTCGCCTGCAGGGTCACTGCGCCGACGTCGTAGGCCCAGTCGTGTTCGTAGAACCACTCGCCGGTGGTGGCGATGTTCTTGGCGTACCAGACTCCGTAGGGCGCCGCACCGTTGGAGTAGGCGGGGACGAAGGCCACGTTGCTCGACCAGATGCCGTCTTCGCCCAGGCAGTGCCCGGCCGTCCAGACCAGGCTCTTGCCCTCGCTGTTCACCACGGCTCCCGAGCAGACGTAGTTGCCACCGTTGTGGCTGAAGAAGATCTTGCCGTTGGTGCGTGCCGCGGGAGTGTTCGAGGGCAGGTTCGGCTGTGCGTACTGGGGTGCGATCCCGTTCGAGACCTTGCTGGTGCGCGACGGTGCGACGCTGCCGGCGGTGCTCTGAGCGACGGACTGCTGGGTGCGCTGGGGAGCGCTGTCGGAACGGTCGGCCGTCCGCTCCATGGACTTGGCAGCCTTCATCCGCGCCGGCGTCCAGTAGTCCGCCAGCGCCTTGGCCTCGGCTTCTATGCCGGTCTTCTTGATCCGCTTCGTGACCTTGCTGGTCAGGACGTTGTCGTGGGAGACGACAGAGGTGGTCTTGGCCGGGGGTCCGGCGGGAAGTTCCGCCCGGGCGGTGGCCGGGGTGGCCAGGAACGTGGTGGTCAACGCGAGGCCGGTGATTCCGGCGAGCGCGATCCCTCGCTTGATGTGTTTTCCTCGCATGCTGCTCCTAACAGGCTGACGAGCGGACGGGTTCTGAGGTCGAGGTGTGCACAGGAGAATCCGTCATCATGACTGAATAGCGACGATGCAGCATGGCGACAAAAGGCAAGCGGTGCGGCCCGCGATTGCGATGGTTCACAACTCCCCCCCGGGATGAACGGCCGGGTCGGATCTGTCGAACCGAACCCGAAGCCGATGGCAAATGCTCCCATAGAGTCGCCAAATTCGAGAAACAGTCCGACGGCCGTGGACGAAGTTTATGTGTGGCCTGAGAAACGAGGCCGATCTTCAGGTCTCTCTCATTTATAGGGGGATTCGGTTTCTGGCCGGCCCGGACGAACCGGGCCGGCCAGCGGTTGAGAACCGGTGCGCTGCTACTTGACCTTCTTGGTCTTCGCCGAGGTCTTCGTCAACGTGGTGTACCCGGCTTTGGTACCGGTCACCTTGATCGAGATCTGCTTCTTCTTGTCGGCCTTGACCAGCTTGTAGGTCGACTTGGTGGCGCCCTTGATCAGGCTCGAGTTCCGGTACCACTGGTAGCTCAGGGTGACGCCGGACGGCGTCCAGGTGCCGGGCTTGGCGGTGAGCTTCTTGCCGACCTTGACGGTGCCGGAGATCTTGGGCTTCGCCCCGGTGAGCGTTCCCGCGACGACATTCGAGGTACTGCCGGAGGTGAACGAAGCGCCGGTGTATCCGGTCTTGGAGCCGGTCACGGTGACCGTGATGGCCTTGCCGAGCGCCGAGGCGGGAATCGACAGGGTCGATCCGGTGGCACCCGAGATCACGGATCCGCCGGCCCGCCACTGGTAGGCCAGGCTGACCGGTGCCGGCGTCCAGCTACCCGGGTTGGCGACCAAGGTCGCGCCCACGGTGGCGGTGCCGCTGATCGTCGGCTTCGTTCCCGAAATCGCGTCGGAACTCTGGTACCGAACCGCGTTGTAGAGGTCGGCGACCTGGTTGCCGTAGTACGGGCTGTACATGTACACCGGCTGATTGGTGTAGATGAAGTCGTTGTGCCCGTTGACGTAGCCCCAGTTGCCGTCGAAGTTGCGGAACCATGGGCCGCCCGATGAGCCGCCGGTCAGGCCCGAGTACATGTAGATCGTGCCGTCATTGGGATCGGCGGTGCTTCCGTCGGCGCGGTACAGGTAGGCCCCGTTGAACGGAGAGGCGGCGGGGTAGCCGAATGCTGCCGCCGGGTAGGTCTTCGGTGTCTGGTTCCACATCAGTCCCTGGCTGCCGAGATAGTCGGCGATCCGGGCGCCGAAGTTGGCCTGCATGGTGGCGGCACCCACGTCGTAGGCCCACTCGTGGTTGTTGAACCACCTGGTGGTGGTGGTGAGGTTCTTGGCGTACCAGGTTCCGTAGGGCCGGGTGCCGTTGGAATAGGCGGGGACGAACGACACATTGCTCGACCAGACCGCGTTCTCGGCGAGGCAGTGCCCCGCGGTCCACACCAGGCTCTTTCCCTCGCTGTTGACGATGGAGGCCGAGCACACCCAGTTCTTGCCGCCCCGGCTGAAGAAGACCTTGCCGTTGGTACGGGCGGCAGGGGCGCTGGAGGGGTAGTTGGGCTGGCTGTACTGCGGCGTGACGCCCTTCTTCACCGCGACCTTGACGGCCGCTTTCGGAGCCTTGCTGGTGCGCGAGGGTGCGACGCTGCCGAACTTGCCGTCGGGGCTGGTGGCCTGGGCGCGCTGCTGGGGCGCCTTCCCGGACCGGGTCATCGACGGGGCCTTCTCGAAGGGCTTGGCCGCCTTCATCCGATTCGGCGTCCAGTAGCTCTCCAGTGCCCGGGCCTCCGCGGCGGTGCCGGTGCCCTTCATCAGTGCCTTGACCTCCGGCGTCAGAGTGTTGGCATGGCTGACGGTGTCCTTGGTCGGGGGTCCGGCGGGAAGTTCCGCCCGGGCGGTGGCCGGGGTGGCCAGGAACGTGGTGGTCAACGCGAGGCCGGTGATTCCGGCGAGCGCGATCCCTCGCTTGATGTGTTTTCCTCGCATGCTGCTCCTAACAGGCTGACGAGCGGACGGTATTGAGGGGTGGGTGAACAGAAGAATTCGCGACCAGAGCTGAATATCGACGATCGGGTGTCGCGATAGTGACGCCGTGCGGCCGGTAATTCAGCGATTCACAAATCCCCCGGAACTTAGTCGGGGTCAGGTTTTGCCAACTTGACCTCGACGATTGGCAAATACGCCCATAGGTGTTGACGGGGCAGGGGTCTGATACAGGCCGATTCGGGTGCAGTTCGAAAGTTCGGCGACGACGGGCCGGCTCGGATCGCATTCGACGGGAGCAGCGGCACGTCGTGCGGGGTGGAGGGCGAGGGGCGAGGTGCGTGGCGCCCTCAGGGTCCGCCTCGGGGCGCGATTGGCCGTCGGGGTGAGCCAGTCGGTAAGCTGCCGTAGTTGCCGGGCAACCGGCCACCACCAACCAAGAGCACTATCCGGCCCGTCCAGTGGGCCAGCATCGAGAGGTCCTAGCGTGGGTTCGGTCATCAAGAAGCGTCGCAAGCGGATGGCGAAGAAGAAGCACCGCAAGCTTCTGAAGAAGACGCGCATCCAGCGTCGTCGCGCCGGCAAGTAGTTCTCAGGCGTCCGTCACGATGACCAGCCCCCGCGTGGTGGTCATCGTGCGCGACGGCTGTCACTTGTGCGTCGACGCGGTGGCGATCGCTGAGCGGGTCTGCGTCGAGCGTGGCGCAGACCTCAGCGTCGTCGACATCGACGCCGATCCGGCGCTCGCCGAGCATACCGACCACGTCCCGGTCACCTTCGTGGACGGGCGTCGGCTCGCCATCTGGTTCCTGGACGAGGCGCAGTTACGCGCCGCCCTCGGCTGACCGTAGGCCTGATCCGCCACCCCGATCGCGGTCGCGCGGGACGCGGGCAGCCCGCCCGAGGCGTCCCGTATTGTTGGAGCCCGAGCACACCGAAAGGCCGCCGTCACCCATGCAATCCGTCGTTCATCTGGTCCGCCACGGGCAGGTTCACAATCCCGACGGCATCCTCTACGGACGGCTCCCCGGCTTCGGCCTGAGCGAGCTGGGCCGGGCGATGGCCGACCGGTTGGGCGAGCACTTCGCCGACGTGCCGCTCACCCACCTGCGCTGCTCCCCGCTGCAGCGGGCCCGCGAGACCATGGCGCCGATCGCCGCCGAGCATCCCGATCTCGAGATCGTCACCGACGACCGGGTGATCGAGGCGGCCAATGTGTTCGAGGGCCGCAACTTCGGCAAGTACAACCAGGTGCTGCTGCTGCCGCAGAATCTGTGGCAGCTGCGCAACCCGTTGCGGCCGTCCTGGGGCGAGGCGTACCCGTCGATCGTGGCCCGGGTGAAGGTCGCCATGGCGGACGCCGCCAAGGCCGCCGGCGACGGCGGGCAGGCGGTGATCGTGATGCACGAGCTGCCGATCTGGATCTCCCGGCTGGCCGCCGAAGGACGCTCGCTGGTGCACGACCCGCGCAAGCGGCAGTGCCGGCTGGCCAGCGTCACCTCGTTCACCTGGATCGACGACCGGATCGTTGCTGTCGACTATGCCGAACCGGCCGCCGACCTGCTGCCGGCCAAGAAGTCCAAAGTCCTGTTCCGCCCCGGCTCGTGATGCGTCGTCTGGCCCTCGTCTGCGTCAGCGTGCTGACGCTGCTGCTCGCCGCCTGCACCGGGTCGGGGACGGCCGCCGAGGGCGGTTTCGTCAGCGGCGACGGCACCATCACCCGGGTGCCGCCAGAGCAGCGGACCCCCGCCCCCGCCATCGAGGGCAAGACCCTGGACGAGAAGCCGTGGAGCAGTTCGTCGGCGACCGGCAAGGTGCTCGTCTACAACGTCTGGAGTTCGTGGTGCCCGCCGTGCGTGAAAGAGGCGCCGGCGCTGGTCAAGGCCGCGCACCGCACCGAGAAGATCGCCCAGTTCGTCGGCCTGAACACCCGGGACGCGGCGCCCGCGCAGGCCGAGGCCTTCGTCCGTGAGTTCAGCGTCCCGTATCCCAACCTGTTCGATCCCGGTGGTGAACTGGTGCTGAAGTTCGCCGGCCAGCTGCCACTGAGCGCCATTCCCAGCACGGTGGTGATCGACCATCAGGGCCGGATCGCCGCCCGGGTGATGGGCGAGGCCACCGAAGCCACCCTGGTCGGCCTGATCGAGGACGTGGCGGCAGGCCGCTGATGATCGTTCTGGAGATCGGCGACTGGGCCCGGCAGGCGGTAGGCGGCAGCATGCTGCTGGCCGCTCCGGTCGCGATCCTGGCCGGCCTGGTGTCGTTCTTCTCACCCTGCGTGCTGCCGCTGCTGCCCGGCTACCTGTCGTATGCCAGCGGGCTCAGCGCGGCACAGCTGGCCGAGGGCAAGCAGCGCGGCCGGGTGCTGGCCGGTACCTCGCTGTTCGTGCTGGGCTTCGCGATCGTCTTCGTCTCGGGCGGCGTCCTGTTCGGTTCGCTGGGCACCACGCTGATGCAGTGGCGCGGCACGATCACCGTGATCGGCGGTGTGCTGGCCATCGCGCTGGGCCTGGTGTTCGCCGGCTGGGTGCCGTTCGCCGGCCGCACCCTCCGGCTCAACCTGCGACCCAAGGTGGGTCTGGCCGCGGCGCCGCTGCTCGGCATCGTCTTCGCGCTCGGCTGGACGCCCTGCATCGGACCGGCGCTCCAGGTGGTGTTCACCCTGGCGCTCAACGAGGCGACCGCGCTGCGTGGCGCGTTGCTCGCGCTGTGTTACGCGCTCGGCCTGGGCCTGCCGTTCCTGATCGCCGGGCTGGCCCTGGACCGGTTCGGCTCGACGATCGCCTTCGTCCGTCGCCACCACCGCGCGCTGCAGGTCACCGGAGGCGTGATGATGATCGTAGTCGGAGTGCTGCTGCTGACCGGCGGCTGGGACGTCCTGATGGCCACCCTGCGGCAATGGGCCGCCAGCTTCGGGACGGTGATCTGATGGCGGAGCGGAAGCCGGGAGGCCTGCGACCGGGGGAGACGCTGCGCTTCCTGTGGACCCAGCTGACCTCGATGCGGACGGCGTTGGTGCTGCTGTTCGCGCTGGCGCTCGGTGCCGTGCCCGGCTCGCTGCTGCCGCAGCGTCCCACCGCCCCGGTGCGGGTGGATGAGTTCATCCGGGACAATCCGCAACTGGGCGGCTTCTACAACGCCATCGGCATGTTCGACGTGTACGCGTCGCCCTGGTTCGCCGCCATCTATCTGCTGCTGTTCGTGTCGCTGGTCGGCTGCATCATTCCCCGGATCGGCGTCTATCTACGGGGTTTCCGCGGCCAGCCGCCGGTCACCCCGCGCAATCTCGGCCGGCTGCCGGCCCATCTCTCGCTGACCGCCGGCCGTCCGGACGCCGTCCTCGACGAGGCCGCGAAGGTGTTGGCGAAGCGGCGTTTCCGCATCCGGCGCCTGGACGATTCGGTCAGCGCCGAGCGCGGCTACCTGCGGGAGCTGGGCAACCTGGTCTTCCACCTCTCGCTGGTCTTCCTGCTGTGCGGCCTGGGCTGGGGTTCGCTGTTCGGCTACAAGGGCACCGTCGCCGTCGTCGAGGGCAGTTCGTTCAGCAACACCCTGACCCAGTTCGACGACTTCACCGCCGGCGGTGCCTTCCGGGCCGAGCAATTGGTGCCGTTCACCGTCCGGCTGGACTCGTTCGAAGCCAAATTCGAGACCGGTCCGGTGCAGCGTGGTGCCGCCCGGGTGTTCCGCGCCGAAACCACCACCACGATGGGCGGCGTCGAGAACCACCAGACCCTCGAGGTCAACAATCCACTGACGCTGGGCGACAGCACCGTGCACCTGGGCGGCCACGGTTATGCCGTCGACGTCACGGTCAAGGACCCCCAGGGCAATGTGGCCTTCTCCGGTCCGGTGGTGCTGCTGCCTCAGGACGGCAACTTCCTCTCGGTCGGCGCGATCAAGGCGCCCTACGCCCGTCCGGAACGGCTCGCCTTCGAAGCGTTGTTCCTGCCCACCGCGGTCGATACCGACGGCGTCGGCACCTCGGTGTTCCCGGACGCGCTCAACCCGCAGCTGCTGCTCAACGCCTGGCACGGGCCGCCCCTGCCGGCCACCGGCCGGCCCGAGAACGTCTATTCGCTGGACACCACCGGGCTCACTCAATACACCAAGGCGGACGGCTCGAAGCTGCGGTTCACCCTGCGCCCCGGGGAGATCTTCGACCTGCCCGGCGGCGGCTCCATCCAGTTCCACGACTGGAAGCGCTGGGTGAGCTTGCAGGTGTCCAGCACGCCGGGGCTGTGGCTGGTGTTCGGCTCCGTTCTGGTCGCCGTTGCCGGGCTGTGCCTGTCGCTGTTCATCCGGCCGCGCCGGGTGTGGCTGCGGGTCCGTGGCGACGTGGTCGAGCTGGCCGGCCTGGACCGCACCGAGGGTCGCGGCGGCCTGGACGACGAACTACGGCTGATCGCCGACGAACTGAACCTCAGCGCGGACCGGGGGCTTGCGCCCGCCGAGGCCGATGCCGCAGGCTCCACTCAGAAGGGAGAACCGTGATGGCCGTGTACTGGTCGAATCTGGCGATGGTGACCTCGGTGGTGGTCTACCTGTTGGCGCTGGCCGCCTTCGCCGCCGAATGGGCCGCAGCCCGCCGCCTGGAACCGGTGGCCGTGCCGGCCGGCGTCCTGGTCGCCGCCGGTGCCGGCGCTCCCGGCGAGTTGGCGGAGGTCGCGGACGACGCGGCGCCGACGTCGCCGTCCGACGAGCGCGCCCGGTTGCGCACCGACATGTTCGGCCGGATGGGGCTTGCCCTGATGGTGATCGCCTGGGCCTGCCATCTGGCCGGGGTGGTGTGCCGCGGGATCGCCGCCAACCGGATGCCCTGGGGCAACATGTACGAGTTCGTGACGATGGCGCTGCTGCTGATCGTCACCTTCTATCTGGTGCTCGCCTTCCGCGGCATGCGCTGGCTGGGTCTACCGGTGGTGCTGCTCACCGCGCTGGGTCAGGGTCTGGCGGTGACCGTCTTCTACGTCGCGGTGGCGCCGCTGGTGCCCGCGCTGCATTCGGTGTGGTTCATCGTCCACATCGTCATCGCGGCCATCGCGGGTGCGGCGTTCAACGTCGGTGGGCTGCTGTCGATCCTGTACCTGCTGAAGAGCCGGGCCGAGCGTCGCGAGACGGTGCGCGGCTACCTGGCCAAGCTGCCGTCCTCGACGCGGCTCGACGAACTGGCCTACCGGTTCCACGCCTTCGCCTTCCCGCTGTGGACGTTCGCCATCGCCGCCGGCTCGGTCTGGGCCGAGTACGCCTGGGGACGGTTCTGGGGCTGGGATCCGAAGGAGACCTGGTCGCTGGTCACCTGGGTGGTCTACGCCGGCTATCTGCATGCCCGGGCCACCGCCGGCTGGCGCGGCAAGCGGGCGGCCGTGGTGGCGATCATCGGCGTGGCCTGCTTCTGGTTCAACTTCATCGGCATCAACCTGCTGGTCTCGGGGCTGCACTCCTACGCGGGTATCTGAGTCTCGACCCAGCGGCCGTCCTGTCGGTGCCGAGTGCAAGAATCGGCGCATGCGGCATTTCGACCTGTGTGTGATCGGCTCCGGTTCGGGCAACTCGATCATCGATGAGTCCTTCGACGATCTCTCGGTAGCCCTTGTCGACAAGGGGGAACGGTTCGGCGGCACCTGCCTGAACGTGGGTTGCATCCCGACCAAGATGTTCGTCCATCCCGCCGATCTGGCGTCGTCGGTCGACCATGCGAAGCGGGTCGGCGTCGACCTCGGTGCCGCCAGCGCCGACTGGCCGGCGATCCGCGACCGGGTCTTCGGCCGGATCGACCCGATCAGCGAGGGCGGTGAGGAATGGCGGCGCAGCAACCGCAACGTCACCCTGTACCGTGAGGCCGCGCACTTCGTCGGCCCCAAGCGGCTGCGGATCGGTGACGAGACCATCACCGCCGACCGGTTCGTGCTGGCCGGCGGTTCCCGTCCGCAGGTCCCCGACTATCCGGGGCTCGACGATCCGGAAGTCGCCGCCCGGGTACACACCTCCGACGACATCATGCGGCTGGAGGCGCTACCGGCCTCGCTGGTGATCATCGGCGGCGGTTTCGTGGCCGCCGAGTTCGCCCACATCTTCTCCGCCTTCGGCACCAAGGTGACGGTGCTGCAACGCTCCGAGGTGATGCTGCGCAAAGAGGACGCCGACATCGCCGCCGCGTTCACCGAACAGTTGGCGAGCCGGGTGCACCTGCGGCTGAAGCAGCAGATCGTCGGGCTGGAGATGACCGAGCGTGACACGGTGATCGTCGAAAGCGTCGACGCCAAGGGCATCCATTACGACTTCGAATGTGAACGGGTGCTGGTGGCGCTCGGGCGGATTCCCAACGGCGACCTGCTCAACCTGGCCGCCACCGGCGTCGAGACCCACGACGACGGCCGGGTGAAGGTCGACGAGTACCAGCAGACCACGGTGAAAGGCATCTTCGCCCTCGGCGACATGTCGTCGGCGGCCCAGCTCAAGCATGTCGCCAACCATGAGGCCCGGGTGGTGCAGCACAACCTGCTGCATCCGCGCCGGATGATCGCCGCCGACCACCGGTTCATTCCGCACGCGGTGTTCAGCGACCCGCAGATCGCCTCGGTGGGTCTTACCGAGGCCGAGGCGAAGGAACGCGGAAAACCGTACGTGACGGCCCGGCAGAACTACGGCGACGTCGCCTACGGCTGGGCGATGGAGGACACCGACCACTTCGTGAAGCTGATCGCCGACCCCAAGACCAAACGGCTGCTCGGCGCGCACCTGCTGGGGCCCGAGGCGACAACGCTGATCCAGCCGCTGATCCAGGCGATGAGCTTCGACCTCGACGTGCCGAGCATGGCGCGCGGCCAGTACTGGATCCACCCGGCACTCACCGAGGTGGTCGAGAACGCACTGCTGGGGCTGAAGCTGTGACCGCGAAGAGTCGAACGCTGGTCACCACCGCCCTGGTGGCGCTGCTGTCCGCCTGCGCCGGCGCGCCCACGGCGACCACGGCCCCGGCCGACCCCTCGAGGTCGGCGACGCCCTCAGCTTCGGCGAGCACCGCCCCGAGCGAGACGGCGCAGCGTCCCACGGCGACGGAATGCGCAGCCCGGATCGTCGACACGATGACGCCGGCAGAGCGGGTCGGGCAGGTGGTGATGGTGGGCGTGACCAGCGGGTCGGCGTCCGAACTGACGGTGCTGCGGAAGCTGCACATCGGGTCGGTGATCCTGATGGGCAATCACAGCGACGGCACCAGCGGGGTGCGCCGGCTGACCAAGAAGCTGCAGATCTCAGGCCTGCCCACACCGCTGCTGATCTCGGTCGATCAAGAGGGCGGGCTGGTGCAGCGGCTCAAAGGCTCGGGTTTCGACACCATCGGGTCGGCGAAGGTGCAGTCGAAGTGGAGCGACGCCAAGCTGACCTCGCGGGCCACCCGCTGGGGCCGCCAACTCGGCTCCGCCGGAGTGCACTGGACGCTGGCGCCGGTCACCGACACCGTGCCGACCTCGGTGGGCACCAAGAATGCGCCGATCGGTGCGCTGGGCCGCGGCTACGGGTCGAACCCGGACGTGGTGGGCGAGAAGGTGTCCGCCTTCGTGAAGGGCATGGACGCTGCCGGCATCGCCACCTCGACGAAGCACTTCCCGGGGATCGGACGGGTGATCGGCAACACCGACTTCACCTCCGGAGTGAAGGACACCACAACGCGGCCCGACGATCCCTACCTGGCGCCGTTCGCCGCCGCCGTGAAGGCCGGCGCGTCGAGCGTGATGGTGTCCACCGTCACCTACACGAGGATCGACCCGGACCACGTGGCGGCGTTCTCGCCGAAGGTGATCGGACTGATCCGTGGTCGGCTCGGCTTCGACGGGGTGGTGATCTCCGACGATCTGGGTGCGGCGAAGTCGATGGCGTCGGTGCCGGCGAAACAGCGGGGCGCCGACTTCATCAAGGCCGGTGGTGACGTGGCGATGACGGTGACGCCGGCATTGGCCGACGAGTTCGTGGCCGGCATCCGCAGCGCCGCCAAGGACTCCGCGGTGGCCGCCCAGGTGCGCGACGCAGCCGTCCGGGTGGTGACGATGAAGATCGACCAGGGACTGGTGCCCTGCCGCTGAGCAGCAGGCGCGGCTCAGCCGACCCGAAGACCGCTCATCGCCTTGCGGGCGTCCGGCACCAACTGCGCGGCGGTGTCGGGGATCGAGGCGTAGAAGATGCTCGACGAGGCGTCCGAGGTGGCCACGATCAGGATGATCGCGAGTTCGCCCTTGGTCTTCAGCTTCGGGATGTCGAAGGTGAGGTGGGTCTCCACCAGCCAGGCTTCCTTGCCGCCGACGGTGGTCGCCTTGTTCACCTTGTCGTCGCGGACCACCTCGGCGTCGTCGTAGAAGACGCCCATGATGCACTTCACCACGATCTCGGAGCCCTGCTGCGGGCTGAAGAAGCCGTCGCCGGCGACCAGTTCGCCGACCAGCACCGAGGCGACCCAGCTGTTCTGGTCCCCCTTGTAGTTGGGCTCGACCATGACGGTCTGGGTGAGCACGTCGCGTCCGAACGGCACCCGGGTCTCGGGAGCCGGCACGCTCCACGGGTCACCCAGCTGCGGATAGGACAGCGCCCCGCCGTGCACCCGTCCGTCGCTCGGCGGGGGTGAGGGCGTCACGGTGGTGGCGACCTGCTTGGGACAGACGTTCTGGGTCGGGTTGGTGCCCGTGGACGGGGTGACCCCGAGAATGCCGCCGAGGTTGCGAATCGCCAGGTAGCCGATCAACCCGAGCACCACGACGATGGCGGCGATACCCAGCCACCAGCCGATCGGGGAGCGGCGGCGCTGGTTCGGGTTCCACCCGGGCTGGCCGGCCGGACGCGGCGGGCCGCCCAGGCCACCCTGCGGGGGCGCCTGCATCGGGTTGTTGGTGATCGCCGCCGACCAGGACGAACCCGTCCAGTAGCGGTACATACCGGGTTGTCCACCCGGATCCGGATACCATCCAGCCTGACTCACGGGGCGAGTCTAGACGGGACGATCCAGTGCTCGGGCGCGGCGCCGGCGCCGTCACATGACCGTCGACGGATGTTCGTGGGAATGACGGGTCTCGATACGTCGAAATCCCGGGTCAGGCCCGGATGAACGGGTCTGCCCGGGAGGGGGAGGGGTCTCGACAAGCTCGACCAGCGGGAGCGAACTCAGCCGAAGCGGCCGGTGATGTAGTCCTCGGTGGCCTTGTCGTCGGGGGTGGAGAAGATCTTCTCGGTCGGGCCCATCTCGATCAGCTTGCCGGGGGCGCCGGTGCCGGCGATGTTGAAGAACGCCGTCTCGTCGGAGACCCGGGCGGCCTGCTGCATGTTGTGGGTGACGATCACGATCGTGTAGGTCTCCTTCAGCTCCTGGATCAGGTCCTCGACGGCCAGGGTGGAGATCGGGTCAAGGGCCGAGCACGGCTCGTCCATCAGCAGCACCTCGGGCCGCATGGCGATGGCCCGGGCGATGCACAGCCGCTGCTGCTGGCCACCTGAGAGGCCCGAGCCGGGCTTCTCGAGCCGGTTCTTGACCTCTTCCCACAGGTTGGCGCCACGCAGCGAGCGTTCCAGCAGGTCGTCGGCCTCGCTCGCCCGCATCCGCTGCTTGTTCAGCTTGTAGCCGGCCAGCACGTTGTCCTTGATCGACATGGTGGGGAACGGGTTGGGCCGCTGGAACACCATGCCGACCTGGCGCCGCACGTTGACCGGGTCGACCCCGGGGCCGTACAGGTTGTTGCCGTCGAGCAGTACATCGCCCTCGACGTAGGCGCCGGGGATCACCTCGTGCATCCGGTTCAGGGTGCGCAGGAAGGTGGACTTGCCGCAGCCGGACGGCCCGATGAACGCGGTCACCGAGCGCGGCTGGATGGTCATCGAGACGTCCTCGACGGCCAGGAATTTGCCGTAGTAGCAGTTGAGGTCGTTGACCTCGATCCTCTTGGACATGCGTCGGTTGTTCCTTCGGTCAGCGCCCGATTTTCGGGGCGAAGCGTTTGGCGATGAAGCGGCCCAGCAGGTTCAGCACCATCACCAGGATGATCAGAGTGAGCGCGCCCGTCCAGGCCCGTTCGTTGTAGAAGATGCGTTCGATCCCGGGGTGCGCATACTGGTCGTAGACGAAGACCGGCAGGGTCATCATCGGGTTGCCGAACGGATTGGTGTTGATCGAGTTGGTGAAGCCGGCGGCGATCATCAGCGGCGCGGTTTCCCCGATGATCCGGGCGATGGCCAGGATGACGCCCGAGACGATGCCCGAGATCGAGGTGGGCAGCACCACCGAGAGGATGGTGCGCCACTTCGGCACCCCCAGCGCGTAGGACGCCTCGCGCAGTTCGTTGGGCACGATCCGCAGCAGTTCCTCGGTGGAGCGGACCACGATCGGGATCATCAGCACCGACAGGGCCAGCGAGCCGGAGAAGCCGCTGATGGTGCCCGGGCCGAACACCAGCGCCATCAGCGCATAGGCGAACAGGCCGGCGACGATCGAGGGAATGCCGGTCATCACGTCGACGAAGAAGGTGATGCCGCGGGCCAGCGCACCGCGTCCGTACTCGACCAGATAGATCGCGGTCAGCAGCCCGATCGGCACCGCGATCAGCGTGGCGATGCCGGTGACGAACAACGTGCCGTAGATGGCGTGGACGGCGCCGCCGCCCTCACCGATCACGTTGCGCATCGACCAGCTGAAGAACTGCGCATTGAAGCCGGGTAGACCGTTGGAGAGGGTCTCCCACAACAGCGACACCAGCGGCACCAGGGCCAGCAGGAAGGCGCCGGTGACCAGATTGGTGGCCAGCCGATCGGTTGCCGCGCGGCGTCCCTCGACGACACGGGCGATCAGGTACATCACCGGCAGGAAGATCACCGCCCCGACGACGACGGTGGTGCCCAGATCGAAGCCGCCCAGCGCCGATGCGTCGATGAGTGCCCCGACGATCAGGGCGCCGGCCAGGGCGAGCCAGGTGGTGTACTTCGGCAGTTGCCCGGCGGTCAGCGGGTTCGTGGTGTCGTTGGTCACGGTGGTCATCAGTTGGCTCCCGAGAAATCCTTGTAGCGGGAGATGATCAGCCGGGCGATGGCGTTGACCACCAGGGTGATCACGAACAGAGCCAGGCCGCCGGCGATCAGCTGGTTGGTCTTGACGCCGTACGCCTCGGGGAAGTTCTGGGCGATCACGGCGGCGATCGTGTTCGGGTTCTGCGAGGTGAGCACCTCGAGGGTGATGACGTGCGCACCTGAGAGCACCATCGCCACCGCCATCGTCTCGCCCAGTGCCCGGCCCAGACCGAGCATCACCGCGCTGATCACGCCGGCCCGGCCGAACGGCAGCACGGCCATCCGAATCATCTCCCAGCGGGTGGCGCCGAGCGCGAGCGCGGCCTCCTGGTGCAGCACCGGGGTCTGCAGAAACACCTCCCGGCTCAGCGAGGTGATGATCGGCAGGATCATCACCGCCAGCACGATGGAGGCCGTCAGCAGGGTCCGTCCGGTACCGGAGGGCTGGCCGCCGAAGAACGGGATCCAACCCAGGTAGGTGTTCAGCCACAGGTAGAGCGGCTGGGCGGACGGCGCCAGCACCATGCTGCCCCACAGGCCGAAGACCACCGACGGAACGGCGGCCAGCAGGTCGATCACGTAGCCGAGGCTGGTGGCGAGCCGGCGGGGTGCGTAGTGCGAGATGAACAACGCGATGCCGATGGACACCGGAACGGCCAGCAGCAGGGCCCAGAAAGAGGCCCACACCGTGCCCCAGGCGAACGGGATGATCCAGGACCAGAACTCGCCGTAGCCCTTGGCCTCGAGTTCGGCCGGAGCGGTGGTCAGGGCCGGGAACGCTTGCATCAGCAGGAAGCCGGCGACCATCGCCAGGATCACCAGGATGATGATCCCCGAGCCGGTCGCCAGCCCGCTGAATACCCGATCGCCGACCCGGCGACGGGTGCCGTTGCCGGCAGGACCCGTCGGGGTCGGCGTCGGGGCCACCTGCTGGGTGGACTGGGTCACGAAAGCCATCCTTCGCTCACAAGTTCATCCACGCCAGTGTTTGACGTCACTTGATCGAGTCGATGGCGGCCTTCACCTTGGCCTGCATCGACTTGCTCAGCGGTGCGCTGCCGGCAGCCTGGGCAGCGGCCTGCTGACCTTCTGCCGAGGCGACGTAGCCGATGAAGTCCTTGACCAGCTTGGCGTCGTTGGCGTCGGAGTAGGCCTCGCAGACCAGGGCGTAGGAGACCAGCACGGCGGGGTAGACGCCCGCGGCCTTGCGGTCCAGGGTCAGCGCCAGGTCATGCTCGCCGCGGCCCGCGACCTGCTTGGAGGCGTCCACGATCTTGGCGGCCGCCTCGGCGGTCGGGCTGAGCCATTCGTTGCCCACCTTCAGCTGGGCATGGCCGAGTTCACCGGCGGCGGAGGCGTCCGCGTAGCCGATGGTGTTCTTGCCGGTGCTGACGGCATCGACCAGGGACGAGGTGCCCTTGGCCGACTCGCCGCCGAAGGCTGCCGGGAAGGCGTCGGCGGCGGCCTCGGTCCACACCGACGGCGCGGCCTGGTGCAGGTAGTCGGTGAAGTTGTTGGTGGTGCCCGAATCGTCGGAGCGGTGCACGGCGGTGATGTTGGCGTCCGGCAGCTTGGCGTCGGGGTTGGTGGCCGCGATCTTGGCGTCGTTCCACTTGGTGATCTTGCCGGCGAAGATGCCGGCCAGCGTGTCGGGGTCGAGCTTGAGGTCCTTGACGCCGTCCACGTTGAAGACCACCGCGATCGGCGACACATAGACGGGCAGGTCGAGCGCGTTGGATTCGGCGGTGCACTTGCCGAACTTCCCGGCGCCCAGTTCCTCGTCCTTGAACGGACGGTCGGAGCCGGCGTACTGCACGGCGCCGGAGGTGAACGCCTGGCGGCCCGCGCCGGAGCCGTCCGGGGAGTAGTTGATGGTGACGCCGGGGTGGGCGGACTGGTAGTCGGCGATCCACTTCTGCTGGGCTGCGGACATCGACGAGGCGCCCTTGCCGGCCAGCGTGCTCTCGGCGGTCGTGCTGCCGCTCGAGCCGGTACCGGGGTTGGCGGTCTCGTTCGCCGCGCAGGCGGACAGAGTCAGCGCGGCGGCGACGAGCAGGGCCACCGGGGCGCCGAACGTGGAAATCTTCACGGCTTTCCTTTCAACAATGGGTGGAACGGAACCCGCTCCGGCTGGCATGCTAGGCAGCCGAGTCGACCGGTTGGGGAGTCCTGGGTAAACAGCCGGTGAACGCACCGCCTCTCGGACATCGACGTCCGAGGCATCGGTGTGCGACCAGGGGGATGGCGGCTCGCCCAGCTACTAGATCGGATGTCTGATGACCAGGTTCCGTGCACTGCCCGCATTCGCCGCCTCGCTGGCGCTCGTACTTGGCGTCGGCTTGGAGGCCACGCCCGCCGCGGCGACTCCGCTGCCCGAGAAGGCCGCCGCCCGCACCGTCAAGGTGGACGTCGATGGCGACGGCCGCAAGGACACGGTGAAAATCACCAAGGTCAAGGAGGACCGCTACCAGGTGACGGTCACCACCGCGAAGAAGAAGCGGAAGTCGTCGCTGACCCTCACCTCGACGATCGAGACCGACTGGGGTATCGAGCCGTACTGGGGCGCCGCCAAGCTCGACAAAGTGAAGGGCTACGAACTGCTGCTCGCCACCGGCGGCGGTGACGGCTACACCACGGCGGTGCTGACCTGGCGCAAGAACAAGCTGGTTCGCCAGGCCGCGCCGAAGGACCGCTCCGCCAAGTACGCCTGGTACTCGCTCGGCATGCTCGACTGGGGCCGCAGCGGCTACCGGTTCTACAGCAAGTCGGGCAAGCGCTACGTGGAGCAGTACACGCTGTTCAAGATGGGCACCCCGCGCTGGGAGGGCCGGCTGGTCACCTCGGTCTGGAAGTCGGCGGGCTGGACGAAAACCACGTCCAAGAAGGTGAAGCTGACCGACAAGCAGGCGAAGAAGTACACCGGCGGGTTCAAAGGTGTGAAGATCGTCTAGGGCCGGGGCACTAGTGCCCGGGGAACCGGGTCCGGCTACCAGACACAGGAGGAAGCGCATGCTCGAGGCAGTTGATCACATCGATCTCAAGGTTCCCGACCTGGAGCAGGCGGTCGCCTGGTTCGCCGGCCTGGGGCTGGTCGAGCGGCGACGACTGCCCGAGCGCAAGTCGGTCGAACTGGCGCTCCCGGGTGAGGGGCAGGTCGTCTTCGAACTGCGTGAGGACGCGACCCTGGAGGCGTTCGTGATCGACCACGTCGCGTTCCGGTCCAGGTCGCAGGCCACCGACGCCGCCGCGATCAGTGAAGCCACCGGTGCCGCCTTCAGCCGCACCGACACCTTCATCCCGGTCACCGGCAAGACCATCTCGGACTTCACCGATCCCTACGGGATGCGCTGGCAGCTCTCCGACTGACGGCGCGCCCGGCTCTCACACCCGGGGCTTGTGCCACTCCACGCAGATGGTTTCGCCCTCCGGCGACAGGTGGGCCACCAGCACCGCGGCGGTGAGCATCGGACGGTTGGGCACCCCGAGGGCCTCCAGCATCAGTGGCAGCACCGGACGGTGTCCGCAGATCGCCCGGGGGACGCCGCCGGCGGCGGTCTGCTTGATCAGCCGTTTCATCAGTTTGCGGACGGCGTCGGGGTTGTCCTTCGCCTTCTCCTCCGACAGCGTGGCCCAGCCCTGGACGTCCAGCCGTTTGGCCTTCGCGTAGGGCGCCAGGGTGGACATGCAACGGATCGAGGCGGACGAGTCCAACTCGGCCACCCCGTAGGCGTCCAGCAGGGGGACCAACTGCTTGCTCTGCCGGCGTCCGCGGGAGCTGAGCTGACGCAGCTGGTCCTTGCCCGACCAATGCTTGCGCTCCATGGCCTTGCCGTGCCGGACGATCAGCAGCGGCGTGGTGTCGGGCAGGGTGACGGCCTGCTCCAGCAACGCCCGTTCGTCGGCGTAGGTCATCCGCTTCAGCGCCGACGGGATGGACAGCCAGACCCGCCGGTCGACCTCGGAGTTCGGCTTGAACCGGCGCTGGTCGATCACCGTGCCCAGCCAGTAGGCGACCCGCTTGGTCCCGGACGGGATCGGGTACTGGATGCGGTCCACGGGATGTCGCAACCGGACGATGACCGCCGTCTCCTCCACGGTCTCCCGGACGGCGGCGCCGGCCAGGTACTCGTCGGGATCGAGCTTGCCCTTCGGCAGCGACCAGTCGTTGTAGCTGGGCCGGTGGATCAGCAGGACCTGCAGGCCCCGCCCCTTGGGCCGGCGCAGCACGACCGCCCCCGCGGCCTCCACCAAGCGTTTGCGGCTCATCCAGCGCTCCGTTCGCCGCGCCGCGAACCCAGCGACGAGATCAGATGTTCCTGCAGGTCGAGCAGCGGCTCGCCCTCGATGTCGCTGGTGCGCTGGTGCCAGCCGTCCTCTTCCAGCCACCACGAGGCGGTGCCGTCGTCGAACGCCAGGTCGAACAGGTTCTCGATGGTCGCGATGTGCCGCGGGTTGGTCAGCGAGACCAGAACCTCGACCCGGCGGTCGAGGTTGCGGTGCATCAGGTCGGTGGAACCCAGCCCGACCCGCGGCTGCCCGCCGTTGGCGAACCAGAACAGCCGGCTGTGCTCGAGGAAGCGGCCCAGGGTCGAGCGCACCCGGATGTTCTCGCTCAACCCGGGGACGCCGGCCTTGACGGTGCAGATGCCGCGGACCCACAACTCGACGCTCACCCCAGCTTGTGAGGCGCGGTAGAGCGCGTCGATGACCGTCTCGTCGACGATCGAGTTCACCTTGATCCGGATCTTCGCCGGACGGCCCGCGCGCTGGTGCTCGATCTCGTCCTCGATGAACTCGACCAGGCCCCGCCGGATGCCGTGTGGGGCGACCAGTAACCGCTTGTAGTGGGTTTCCTGACCCATCCCGGAGAGGTGGTTGAACAGCCGGGCGACGTCGTCGGTGACCACCGGATTGGCGGTCAGCAGGCCGACGTCCTCGTACATCCGAGCCGTCTTCGGGTTGTAGTTGCCGGTGCCGATGTGGCAGTAGCGGCGCAACCCGTCGGTCTCGTCGCGGACCACCAGCGACAGCTTGCAGTGCGTCTTCAGGCCGATCAGCCCGTACACCACGTGGCAGCCGGCTCGTTCCAGCTTGCGGGCCCAGGTGATGTTGGCCTGCTCGTCGAAGCGGGCCTTGATCTCGACCAGGGCGAGCACCTGCTTGCCGGCCTGGGCGGCGTCGATCAGGGCGTCCACGATCGGTGAATCGCCCGAGGTGCGGTAGAGCGTCTGCTTGATCGCCAGCACCGCCGGGTCGGCCGCGGCCTGCTCGATGAAGCGCTGCACGCTGGTCGCGAACGAGTGGTACGGGTGGTGCAGCAGCACGTCGCGGTGCCGCAGCGCGGCGAACATGTCGGCCGGCATCGCGGTCTCGACCTCGGCCAGCTCGGGATGGGTCTTCGGTAGGAAGGCCGGGTACTTCAGCGACTCGCGATCCAGGTCGGCCAGCGAGAACAAGCCGCGCAGGTCGAGCGGTGCGGGCAGCTTGAAGACCTCCTTCTCGCCGATGTCCAGTTCGCTGACCAGCAGGTCGAGCATCTTGTCGTCGATGTCGTCCTCGACCTCCAGACGTACCGGCGGACGCCCCACCTTGCGCCGCAACAACTCCTGTTCCAGGGCGTATAGCAGGTTCTCGGCGTCGTCCTCCTCGACCTCCAGGTCCTCGTTGCGAGTGACCCGGAAGGTGGAATGGCTGAGCACCTGCATGCCGGAGAAGAGCCGGTCCAGGTGGCGGGCGATGACGTCCTCGACGGCGATGAACCGGCCCTCGCCGAGTTGCAGGAAGCGGCTGATCAGGCTGGGCACCTTGACCCGGGCGAACTGCCGGGCGCCGGTCATCGGGTTCTTCAGCAGCACGGCCAGGTTGTTCGACAGCCCCGAGATGTAGGGGAACGGGTGTGACGGGTCGACCGCCAGCGGGGTGAGCACCGGGAAGATGCGCTCCTCGAAGAGGGTCCGCATCGTCTCCTTCTCGGCGTCGGTGAGCTCGTCCCAGCGCAGCACCTCGATGCCGTGCTCGGCCAGCGCCGGCCGGATGTCGTCGGCGAAGGTGCGGGCCTGCTGCTCGACCAGGTCGCGGGCTCGGGTGAGCATCAGGTCGTACAGGTCACGGGGCAGGATGCCGGACGCCGACGGCACCGCCACCCCGGCGGCGATCCGGCGCTTCAGGCCGGCCACCCGGACCATGAAGTACTCGTCCAGGTTGGAGGAGAAGATCGCCAGGAAGCGGGCCCGTTCCAGCAGCGGCACCCGGGTGGTGTCGCGGGCGAGGTCGAGCACCCGTTTGTTGAAGGCCAGCCAGCTCAACTCGCGATCGGAGAACCGGTCATCGGGCAGGTCGGGCAGGTCGTCGACTGCGGGTTCAGCGGTCATCGCTGCTCCTGGTGAGGGTCGGGCCGTACAGGACATCGCGGTGCACCACGGCGAAGCCGGCCCGCTCGTACAGTTCTACCGCCCGGCTGTTGGAGGCTTCAACGTAGAGGTGCACCGACGTGGACCCGGTCGCCGCTAGGTGTTCCAGGCCGGCGGCCAGCAGGCTGCGGCCCAGCCCGGTGCCCTGGGCGCGGGGGTGGGTGGCCAGGATGTACACCTCGCCGCGGCCGTCGGGGTGCCGTTTGGTCCAGTGGAAGCCGGTCAACCCGTCGGCATCGGCAGTGACCAGCAGCCCGGCCGGGTCGAACCACGGCTCGGCCATCCGGGCGTCCAGGTCGGCGCGGGAGAAGTGCCGCTGCTCGGGGTGCCAGTCGAAGGCGGCCGCGTTCAATGCGAGCAGCTGGTCGGCGTCCGTGGCGTAGTCGAACGGCCGGACGCCGTCGAAGACGCCCCCGGACGTCGGGTCGAGTGGACGTTCCATCACCAACAACCGGCGGCGTTCGGTCAGATCGTGGGCGGACGCGAAGCTCTGCGCGGCCGGCAGATCACCGAACGCCCAGACCGCGAGGCCGGCGACGTCGCTCAGCAGGCGGCTGCCGAGTCCGTGGCGGCGGTGGCCGGGGTGCACCAGCAGTTGCGCGCTGCCGTGCTTGGTGTTGCCCTGCGCGTAGCCGGCCAGTTCGCCGTCCTGCTCGAACAGGTAGTGGCTGACCTCGGCGCCGTCGCCGCTCAACGCCAGCATGGCGTCCTCATTGAGTGGCTGCTCGCCGTCCGCTTCGGCCACGACTGTCACCAGATGACGGATGCGGTTGATGTCGTCGCTGACCAACATGCGCTCAGGGTAGTGGGATCGGCCGATGCCCCGTCATCTCCACGGTCAGTTCGCCCAATTCGTCCAGGGCGCTGGCTCGCCATCCTGCTCCCTGTCCGTCATCCCGGCGAATGCCGGGATCTCCGGTGCTGGTCGTTGTGGCTCCGGCGGAGATCCCGGGGCGGAGCCCGGGATGACCGAGCCGAGCTGTGGCTGTCGGAGAGAGCCCGGAATGACGGGTTACGGCGCGAACCGGTAGCCGACGTTGCGGACGGTGCCGATCAGCGCCTCGTGCTCGGGGCCCAGCTTGGCACGCAGCCGGCGGATGTGGACGTCGACGGTGCGGGTGCCGCCGAAATAGTCATAGCCCCAGACGTCGGCCAGCAGATGCTCACGGCTGAACACCCGGCCCGGATGCATCACCAGGTATTTGAGCAGTTCGAACTCGGTGTAGGTCAGATCGAGCGGCACGTCGCCCAGTCGGGCCGAATAGGCCGCCTCGTCGATCAGGATGCCGCCCGCCTGAATGACGCCCTCGGCCTCCTCGCTGGCCAGCAGCCGACGGATCCGGGCGTCGAACTCGGCCGGGCCTGCGCCGTCCAGGACGAAATCCGCCACCCGCCAGTCATCGTTGAGCGCGGCCAGGCCGCCCTCGGTGAGCACCAGCAGGATCGGCAGCGAGATGCCGGAGGAGCGGAACAGCCGGCTGATCGTCCGGGCTGTCGCCAGGTCGGTGCGACCGTCGACCACGATCGCGTCCGAGATGGCCGATTCGGTGAGTGCCGAGGTGTCGGCCGGTGCGCCGTGCAACTCGTGGGCGAGCAGTCCGAGTGCCGGCAGAACAGCCTCGGGGCGCGTGTCATCGACGAGTTGGTTGCTCACGACAAGCAGAGTTGCCATCCATATCCCCAATCGACGCCGGCATCAGAATAGTGAGGCCGGCGACGTATCGCTCGATCGAATTTCGTTCCCGGTTCTGTAACCGGGTCGTCACAGGGCTGTGCTTTGGGGTGCCGAGAGTCGCCGATCAGTGCATCCCGCCGGTGGTTGAGCTTGTCGAAACCGTTGAGCTTGTCGAAACGCCTCCGAGGTCTCGACAAGCCCGACCAGCGATGGCCCGTGCTTCCTACAACTCCAGAATCAGCGTCATCGGGCCGTCGTTGACCAGCGACACCTGCATCATCGCGCCGAACCGACCGGTCTCCACCGCGGCACCGCGGCTGCGCAGGGCCGAGACGAAGGCGTCCACCAGAGGTTCGCTGACCGGACCCGGGGCGGCGGCGTGCCACGACGGACGGCGTCCCTTGCGGGTGTCTGCGTAGAGGGTGAACTGGCTGACCACCAGCAAGGGTGCGCCGAGTTGGGCGCAGCTGCGTTCGCCGTCCAGGATGCGCAGGTTCCAGACCTTGTCGGCCAGGGCATCCGCGATGGCGGCAGTGTCGCCATGGGTGACGCCGACCAGCACCATCAGGCCCGGTGTCTCGATGGCGCCGACCACCTCGCCGGCGACGCTCACCGACGCGCTGCTGACCCGCTGGACCACCGCTCTCATGGGCGCCGAGAGTACGGCACTAGACTTCGGCGAGTGGAATTGGTGGCCGCGGTGCTGACACCGGGAACGATCGCGTTGATCGTCGCCGCGGCCGCGGTGCTGATCGCCGCCCTGGTGATCGTGGTCCGCATCTTCACCGACAAGCAGCAGGAGTGATTCATGGCCTTCGAAATCCCCGCCGACCTCAACCCAGCCCTGGTGGGGCTCGCCTGGTTGCGCGGTCGCTGGGAGGGCACCGGCTACCGGGAATGGCCCGGTGAGGAGAAGATCCGGTTCGCCCAGCAGGTCGACTTCTCCGACAACGGCGGCGACTACCTGCACTACCTGGCGCAGTCGTTCGAGGTCGACGACGACGGCAAGCCGACCAAGCCGTTGATGATGGAGACCGGCTTCTGGCGTCCGCTGGCCGACGGCACCGTCGATGTCGTGATGTGCGCACCCGAGGGTTTCGCCGAGGTCTGGTACGGCAAGCTGCAGCCGGGCCGGGTCGATCTGGTCACCGACGCCGTCGTCCGTTCACCCGATGCCGCGGTCGCCTACACCGCCGGACGCCGGCTGTACGGCACCGTGGAGGGCAAGCTGATGTACTCCTTCGACCGGGCCACCGACGACGTGCCGTTGCGACCCTACGTATGGGCGACGCTGGTGCGCGGATGACCGCCGTCCGGCACGAGACCGGCCCGGACGCCGGCGCGGTCTGGCATTACGGCGACCCGATCCGGGAACAGCGCCGGCTGGCCGCCGGTGCGGCGACGGTCGATATGTCGCACCGTCCGACCTTCAGCATCAGCGGCCCCGACCGGCTCAGCTGGCTGAACAACATCGCCTCGCAGAAGCTGGATGACCTGGCGCCCGACCAGTGGACCACCGCCTACATCCTGGATGCGCAGGGCCGGATCAGCCACGTCTTCGGCGGCGTGGATGACGGCGAGACGCTGTGGGCGTCCACCGAACCGGGACGCTTGGACGCGTTGCTGGCCTGGCTGCGGCGGATGCAGTTCGCGGCCCGGGTTGAGATCGCCGACCGCAGCGACACCCACGCGATGGTGATCGCCGGCGGCCCCCGGATCGTGCCGCGCGAGGAACTGGACGAGGTGCTCGGAGAGCAGCGGGCCGGCACCTGGGCCGCGGATGCGCTGCGGATCGAGGCCGGCCAGCCGCGGACCTTCGTCGACACCGACGACAAGACCATTCCCAACGAGCTGGCGAATCCGGAGGGCCTGGTGCTGGGCGCCGGCGTGCACCTGCAGAAGGGCTGCTACCCGGGGCAGGAGACGGTGGCCCGGGTCTACACGCTGGGCCGCCCGCCCCGCCGGCTCACCCGGCTGCATCTGGACGGCACCGCCGAGGCGCTGCCCGAGGTGGGTGCGGACGTCGTGCTCGACGGTCGGGTGGTCGGCCGGGTCGGTTCGTCGGCCCGGCACCACGAGTTGGGCCCGATCGCTCTCGCGTTGATCAAGCGCAACGTGTCCGCGGATGCCCAGGTGCTGGTGGACGGCATCGACGCCAGCCAGGAACTGATCGTTGATCCCGAGGTGGGTCTGCACGTGCGGCCGCGGCTGCGCTGAGGACTCAGGCGCGTCTTGTTGGATGTCGCTTTGCGACCTTGGCGTGAGTGCCGAAGAGTCATGGAACCCTAAGTTCGCTGAGCGGATCACGGCGGGAAGCGGCGACGCTGGGAGGTAGTGCGCCTACGCCTGCTGCAGCCGCAGCGAGGATGAGTGTGGCGCCGGTGAAGTCCCAGCCGGGTAGCGGCTCTCCTCCGACCGACAATATGGTGAGCGCGACGGCTCCGCCGAGCGCGCTGGCGGCTAAGGCGATGATCAGCGTGCTGACGCTGACCAGAGCGACGATAAGCGAACGGGATGCTCCTAGTGCCCGGCGGCGTCCGAAGTCTTTGCGGCGGATCATGACGAGCCCGAATAGGAGCGCGCCGACCAGCGCGGCCAGAACGCCCATGAGGGTGAGCGTGAGGGTTCTGCCGAACCCACCGAGCTGGTCCTGCACCAAAGTGCGCAGGCGGGCAATGTCGGGCGAGGCGGCCACTGTGACGCTCGACGGATCCAGGGGTGCGAGGAGCGCCGTTGTTGCGGTCGAGACTGCGGCAACCTGTTCGGGGTGTCGCGCGAGCACCACGACCAGGGCGACTTGCTGGTCGGGGTCCGCTGCTCCCAATGCAGGCTGCACGACTAACGGCTCGAACTGCGCCAGGAACGCCGGCGGCTTGAGCCTGCCGGTGACTTCGCACACTGTGGCGCCTTCGCTGACCAGGTACCCGGTGGCGTCAGGCATTCCCAACAAGCTCAGTGCCTGACGACTGGCGTAGCAACCGAAGGGTACGGCGTTGTCAATGCCAAGGGGTGCCAAGCTCGTTGCCTGCAGGGTTCTCACGGCGGCCGAGACATCCGCCTCGGTGCCCCCGTTGCTCGCGTCTCGGGCGGGGCCGAGAGCACCGACCCATTCGACCTCATCGACTGTGCTCAGCCGGGGGACCACTGTCATATCGAGGCCAGCCCTGGGCTCCGCCCGGACTATCACGGCCCGAGATCCGACATCGTCGATCCTGGCGAGGATGGCCTGCTCTGCTGCTGCCGTCCGACCGGCGGTCAGCAGTACGGTGGCGCTCATTCCAGCGACCAGTGCCAGCGTGAGTAGTGACGCCACGCGTTGGGCTAGGGCCATAGCGAAGGCCTCTTGGACTACTTTGCGCCACGACTCGAGTTGGGCCTTCATAGTTGTACCGATCGGTCGCAGGCTTGCTCAAGGCGTGGGTCGTGGGTGACAACGATCACGGCTCGGCCGCTCGATGCATGCTGACGCATCGCACCAATAACACCTTCGGCGCTGGTGTCGTCAAGGTTTCCGGTCGGCTCGTCGGCGAGCAGCACCATAGGGTCGTGCACCAGGGCGCGGCACAGCGCGATGCGTTGCGCTTGGCCGCCGGAGATCTGCCCTGGGCGTCGATGGACAGGCACTTGGACGTCCAGTTGCTCTATCAGAACCGTGGCACGCTCGCGAGCTTGCTGCCGATCAAGATCCCCATAGAGGCAGACCTCGGTGATGTTGTCCAATACGGTCCGGGTCTGATCCAGGGCAGCATCTTGGAAGACAAAGCCAAGTAGTCGGGCGCGTATCGCTGACCGCTGCGCGTCAGGCAGACCAGAGACCCCACGGCCGTTGAGCAACACTTCGCCCGCCCTGGGCGACAACATCAAACCGAGCAGGTAGAGCAGCGTCGACTTACCGCGCCCGGAGGGCCCGGTAACCGCGATCATCTCACCGGCCTCAGCCATGATGGATACATCGGCCAATATGCTGGGCAGGTTCTCGTAGCCGAACTCAAGTCCCTCGCAACCGAACGTGATCATTGCCCTGGCACGCGTACAGCCGTTCCGGCAGCGAGCCCGTCGATGACGGCCATGCCACGTGCGCGGCCCCGCACGGTAACTTTCGAACGTTGCCCGTCGGCGGTGATCACAGCCGTTGAACCGTCCGAGTCGGTGACAAGAGCAGCGGACGGGACGACCACCCCCCGCAGCGTCTTCTGAACCTCAGTCGTACCCTTCATTTGAAGGGTGCCGCGGAGCGGAACCTCCTTGCACTGTTTGCCGCATAGCGCGCCATTGTGCGTAGGCACAACGGCAGCAGTGACAGTGCCGTCCGCAGCCACCGACGGCACGCCAAGGGCTCCGCTCCAACGGCTGGAACGGGACTCGATCTCGACCGGCATGCCTTCTGAAATCTGCTTGGCTTGAAAATCGCTGTACTGGGCGGTGAAGGTCGGTGCCGAGGAAAGTGCCTCGATCGCGGGTGCGCCGGCCGATAGGAGCGCGCCTACCGCGAACCGTGGGTCGAGAGCCACCCGAACAGGTAGTGACTTCACGAAGATCACGTCCCCTCGGTTGAGGCGCCCAGTCTGTTCGACACCCATGGAGCGTTGCCAAGCACGCACCGCCCGCTGTACTGCGGGCGAGTAGGTGGAGGTAGCGGCATCGAGGTAGTTCTTGGCCGCCAAGAACCGCGTGAGTTGCGTTACATCGGCTCCGACGGCGCCGGCACTGAGGGGGCGGAATGCCGGTACTGCGCCTTTCAGCACCACGACTGGCCGCTCATCGACCCGATACAACACGTCACCGGCGTCCACCCGCTCTCCGCGTGTCACTGGCAGTCGCGTGACGGTGCCAGTGGACTGGTTGACCGCCACGCGACGCGCCGGCCAACGGGCTGTCACCACCGTCGACATGGACTGGCCGACCTCGCCATTCTCTGCTGAAACCAGCACGAAGTTTGCCTCGGTGGCCACCTGTTGTGGAGGACGGGTGACCACCGCAGTTGCCCATCCAATGACTCCGCCAGCCAGCAGGATGACCAGGCTCCACACAGTGACCCGGTGCGGGCTCACCACCACTTGTCCTGGT
>JBDHZN010000004.1:0-39441 GCA_039811845.1 Micropruina sp.
GCTCGGCCTGCAGGGCGTCAGCTACTTCATCGGCTACACCGCCTGGCTCGACATCGCCCCGGACGGCATCGACAAGTCCTACGGGCTGGCCGGGGTCTGTACTGACCTCGGCATCGACGCCGCCGACGTCCTCGCGATGGGCGACGGACGCAACGACATCGAGATGCTCAACTGGGCCGGACGCGGGGTCGCCCTGGGCGACGCCCCGGACGAGGTGGTGGCCGCCGCCGATGCTGTCACCGACCGGTTCGCCGACGACGGCACCGCCAAGGAACTACTGCGCTGGTTCTGACCGCTGATTGAGCTCGGCGGATGCCGGGTCTCGACAAGCTCGACCAGCGGTGCTCGGCTCCGTCATCCCGGGCTCCGACCCGGGATCTTCGTACCCACCCCAGCCCTGACCGTGCCACTCCCGAAACGCACCGCGCCCCGGACGCAACGGCGTCCGGGGCGCGCGAAGAGCGGAACAGGGGTCAGGCGACTCGACGTTCGCGAGAACGAGGAGACCGGACGACGGCTGCGAACGCGGCCAGCACCTGCTCGATGGTCGGCTTCACCACGGCGAACTTCGTCTCGGACGCCGCGGCGGCACGGGCCCGGCGCATGTGCCGCTTCACGGTCGACAACGAGCAGCCGAGCCGCATCGCCAGCACTTCGAGGCTCTCGTGCGGGTTCGCCTGGCGCAGCCGCAGCACTTCCTGGTGGTTGATCTGACGACCGCCGCGCATCACGCCGGCGAGCGTGTCGAGATCTTCGGGCTCGACGCTCACCCCGAGGGCGGAGCGAATCTGCGAACGCTGACGCTCGGTCGTCCCGGCGACGAAGCCGGCGATGTCGTGCTTGACCACTGCGTCGTACAGGCAGGACTCGAACAGCGGGCACTCGGCGCAGGTGGCGCGGGCCTGGTCGGTCAGGACGGTGAGCCGGCGCTGCCGTTCGCCGTCGCCACGGGCCAGCGACGGATCCTCCAGCAACTCGTGCTGGAACAGGGCCGGGTTGTCGATGCAGGCGGCGCGCTCGGCGCGGATGCGATGCGGCATGTCGTACTCACTTCCGTGGCTGGTCATCTTGGGGTTGGACGCGGCCAGTCACGATTCGGTTGCAACTCCCCCCGGAAACCGTTCGGCTGCTCCCTTGTGGGGGCAGAATGCGGCGGTCTCCGCTGCCCGAATTCCGCCCCGGGATGGGGCGCACTCCGAGCGGGCTAGTGCCTCGGCACTAGGTGGGACGCTACCCTGGCCGGGATTGTCGATCCAGGGGAGCACTACCCATGCAGGCGTTCCACAGAGAGCCTGACTGGCTGACCGTCATGGCCGACGGAACCGTCAAGCAACTCAATCCGTTCTCCGGCACCGAAGTCTGGACGGTCGCCGGACGGGGCAACAGACCCCTTGGGGTGGCCCTGCCGCCGCCGATTCCGCTCGACCCGGAGCAGCACGGCCGGTACTGCCCGTTCTGTGAGCGCCGCTACCTGGAGACCCCGCCGGAGAAGTCCCGGGTGGTGCGCGATGACCGCGGCAGCTGGCGGACGCTGTACCGCACGACCGCGGAGGAACTCTTCGCCACCACCGCCGAGTTCCGCCGGGTGCCGAACCTGTTCGAGATCCTCAGCTTCCAGTACTGGCATGCCAACTACGGCTACGCGCTGCCCGGGCGGGTGGCGTCCCGGCGGACCGCCTACCTCGAGTCGGAGGCCGGGCGAACCCATGTGCTCGGCGTCGCCCGGGCGAAGCTGTTGGCCAGCGGCCGGACGCCGGAGCAGATCGACGCGATGGGCGTCGAAGGCCAGCTGGACTATGCGGCCGGGTTCTTCGGCAGCGGCCACGACGTGATCATCAGCCGTCGGCACTACGTGGACGGAGCGGTCGACAACACCCAGCTCGCCGGGTCGGGGACACTAACCCCCGACGAGCACTACCAACTGCTGGCGTTCACGGTGGAATCGATGTCGGCGCTGTTCACGCTCAACCGGTACGCCCGCTATGTGGTCGTCTTCCAGAACTGGTTGCGGCCCGCGGGGGCGTCCTTCGACCATCTGCACAAGCAACTGGTGGCCGTCGATGAGCGCGGCGTCCAGGCCGAACGGGCGGTGGAGCAGTTGCGGGTCAATCCGAACGTGTTCAACGAGGACGCCGTCAACTACGCAGGCTACAAGAACTTGGTGCTGGCCGAGAGCGACCACGCGATCGCGTTCGCCGGATTCGGGCACCGGTTCCCGTCGTTGGAGATCTACTCCAAGAGCGCTGAATGCGATCCGTGGGAGATGTCACCCGAGGAGCTGCGCGGCATGTCCGACATGCTGCACGCGATGCATGCCGCGACCGGCGTGGAAGTGCCCAGTAACGAGGAATGGCACTACCGGCCGATCGACGTCGACGTCGCGATGCCCTGGCGGATCGTACTCAAGTGGCGCATCTCGACGCTGGCCGGGTTCGAGGGCGCCACCAAGATCTACCTCAACACCCTCGACCCGTGGGCGATTCGTGACCGGACGGTGACCAAGCTGGCGGCGTTGCGCGACGACGGCCGGATCGCCGCCAATCTGCGGATCGGCAGTGAGGCGAAGTGCCGTCCGAACTCGCTGCGGTACAACGCGGGCGGCCGGTGAGCGGTGGCGTCCGGAGCGTCCTGATGCAGAATGGGGACGACCCAGGAAAGTAGGACGACTCATGTCAACTCCGCAGTGGCAGAACCTCCCGGTGCCCGAATCGGGTGGTGGGCAGAGCTGGTCGGGGTTCTCGGCCGACCCGCGCAACCCCCAGTACCAACAGCTCCGTGCCTCCGACGCCGACCGCACCAAGGCGTCCGGCATGCTCGCCGACGCCTATGCGGAGGGCCGGCTGGACAACGACGAATACAACCAGCGGCTGGACCAGGTGATGAGTTCCAAGAGCCTCGGCGAGCTGGTGCCGGTGCTGTCCGACATCACCCCTGAGGCGGTCGGCCAGCAGTCCGCTCCGCAGGCGTATGCGCCGTCCAGTGATGGTGGTGCGAAACCGGGTTGGCTGTCGCATTTCCCACGCTGGTGGATCAGCATGGCTGTGATGCTCAACCTGATCTGGTTGATGACGGTGCTGACCTCGGGCCACATGATCTACTACTGGCCGATGTGGCCGATGGTGGGTACCGCGATCCCGATGATCATGGGCTTCATGGGTGGCGCGAACCGCCGCGATCGTTCCGATCGACACAATCAGCGGGCCATCGATCGCGGCTACCAGCCGCCGGAGAACGACCTGCGCTGATCGTCAGTCGGCCACCGGTCGTCGCGTTGGTGGAGAACCGTTGGTCGAGCTTGTTGAGACCTCTGTCTGCGCGGCTGCTGGCAGGGTTTCGACAAGCTCAACCAGCGGTGGTTGCGTTGCTCGAAGGGGGCCCAGGCGGCTTGCCCGGGAATGTCGGAGCCGGTTGGTAGGTTCGTCGCCGTGTCCGTGATCGAAGCCCGCGCCCTAGTGAAGAGCTACGGCGAACTGAACGCAGTCGACGGCATCGACTTCGACGTCGCGCCGGGGGAGTCGTTCGGCCTGCTCGGGCCCAACGGCGCCGGCAAGTCGACGACCATGCGAATGATCGGCGGCACTTCGCTGCGCACCTCCGGCACGCTCACCGTGCTCGGTCTCGATCCCGAGACCCACGGACCCGAGGTGCGCGCCAACCTGGGTGTCGTCCCGCAGCAGGACAACCTCGACACCGAGCTGCGCTGCCGCGAGAACCTGATCACCTACGGCCGCTACTTCGGCCTGCCGCGGTCGTACCTGCGGCGCCGCGCCGACGATCTGCTGGCCTTCGCTCAGCTCACCGACAAGGCCGACGAGAAGGTCGACAACCTGTCCGGCGGCATGAAACGGCGGCTCACCATCGCCCGCGGGCTGATCAACGAACCCCGCATCCTGCTGCTCGATGAACCCACCACCGGGCTCGATCCACAGGCCCGGCACATCCTCTGGGATCGGCTGTTCCGGCTCAAGGAAGAGGGCGTCACCCTGGTGGTGACCACCCACTTCATGGACGAGGCCGAACAGCTGTGCGACCGGCTGGTGGTGATGGACCACGGCAAGATCGTCGCCGAAGGCTCGCCGGCCCAACTGATCCGGCGCTATTCGACCCGCGAGGTGCTCGAGGTGCGGTTCGGTTCCGACCGCAACGCCGCAGTCGTCGCCCAACTCGACGGGGTGGCCGAACGCGTCGAGGTGCTGCCCGACCGGGTGCTGCTCTACTCCGCCGACGGCGAAGCCACCCTCGAACAGGTCACCTCGCGCGGCCTCCAGCCGATCACCTCGCTGGTCCGGCGCTCCTCTCTCGAGGACGTCTTCCTGCGGCTCACCGGAAGGTCGCTCATTGACTGACCGTGCCCCCGAACTGCTCGACTCCAACCGGCTCGCCTACGCCGGCGGCGCACTGCCGGCCGCGTCCCAGGCCCGCATCGGACGCCGCTGGGGCTGGTGGCTCTACGCCGAATACCGGCTGACCTCGATGCGCGCCTACTTGCCGACCATCCTGATCCGCTCGATCGGGCTGCCGTTGTTGTACCTGTCGTCGATGGGCCTCGGCCTGGGCGCCCTGGTCGACTCGGGTGCCGGCCGCGTCGAAGGCGTCAGCTACCTGGTCTTCGTCGGCCCGGCGCTGCTGGTCTCGTCCATCGTGATGGAGTCCAGCGGCGAGTTCACCTTTCCGGTGATGAGCGGCTTCAAGTGGCAACGGCACTACTTCGCCGCGTCTGCGAGCCCGATCACGCCCGGTCAGGTGGCGGTGGGTGAGGTGGTCGCCGTCGGGCTGCGGTTCATTCCCGAAGCGCTGCTGTTCTGGCTGGCGCTGGTCTGGTTCGGCGGAGTGACGGCGCCGGCGTCGGTGTTGATGGTGCTGATCGCACCCCTGGCGGCGCTCGCCTTCGGGGCGCCGCTGATGGCGTTCGCGGCCACCCAGACCGATGAGGGCTATCAGTTCACCTTCGTCCAACGGTTCATCGTGATGCCGATGTTCCTGTTCGCCGGCACCTTCTTCCCGCTGAGCGCGATGCCAACCTATCTGCAGTGGATCGGCTGGATCTCGCCGATGTGGCACGGCACCCAGTTGGCCCGGATCGTCGGCTTCGGCATGGCGAACCCGTGGTGGCTGACCTGCTTGCACCTGCTGGTGCTGGTCGTCGCCGCCGGTGGCGGCATCGTGGCGAGCGCACGGATGTTCGAACGGAGGCTCACCCGATGAGTGCGCCGGCGTCCCGAACGCTGTCCGGCCTGTACGCGGGCAACGTGCGCGCCGTGCTCGAGCGCGGCTTCAAGGTGATCGGCAACCAGAACTGGACGATCGTCGTGTCGGGCTTCTTCGAACCTGTCTTCTACCTGCTCGCGATGGGCTACGGACTCGGTGGACTGGTCGGCACCGTGACCGGGCCGGGTGGTGCCGAGATGTCGTACGTGGCATTCATCGCACCCGCGCTGCTGGCCACGTCCGCGATGAACGGCGCCATCTACGACTCCACCTGGAATGTCTTCTTCAAGATGCGCTTCGGACGCATCTACGAGGCGATGCTCTCCACCTCGCTCGGCCCGCTGGACGTGGCCGCCGGCGAGATCGCGATGGCCCTGTTCCGGGGTCTGTTGTACGCCTGCGCGTTCCTCGGCGTGATGGGGGTACTGGGCATCGCGACGTCGTGGTGGGCGCTGGCCATGGTGCCGGTCGCGGTGCTGATCGCACTCGGTTTCGCTGCGGTCGGCATGGCGGTGACAAGCTGGTTCACCACCTTCCAGCAGATGGATCTGATCAACATCGTGCTGTTGCCGATGTTCCTGTTCAGCGCCACGCTGTTCCCGATCGGCGTCTACCCGCAGGCCGTCCAATGGTTCATCCAGGCGCTGCCGCTGTGGCACGGCGTCGAGTTGATGAGGCAGCTCTCGATCGGCGCCTTCACCGACGCCACCTGGGTGCACCTGGGCTACTTCGTGGTGATGTCGGTGGCCGGTGTCGCGTTCTGCACGCTGCGGCTACGCGCACTGTTCCTGCGCTGAGAACCACCGCTGAATCGTCATCCGGGACTTGTGCGTCATCCCGGACTCGCTCCGGGATCTCTGCGTTCGCTGGGGTGACGTCGGTCGAGATCCATGCGCTCACCGTTGATCGAGCTTGTCGAGATCCTTCCGAGGGGTCTCGACAAGCTCGACCAGCGGTGGTCCAAGTCGCCACCGACGGTCTGGGTTTCGATGAGGCACAGCCAGCGGTGGCGTTCAGGCCGACTGGCCGATCTCCTTGGTGCCCACCCGGACGTGGTGGCCGTCGGGGTCGATGACCTCGAAGTCCCGCGCCCACGGGTGCTGTTCGACCGTGGCGCCGAACCGGTGGGCGACCTCGTCCACGTCGGGAACCCAGACGAAGATCAATGCCGGACCGACGTCGTCGGCAGGATTCTCGCTGAGAAAGATGTCCGCGCCGTCCCGGCGAATACCCATGAAGCGGTGGGTGGTGCCGCCGCCGTAACGGTGGGTGAAGTCATGGACGAAGCCGATCCGTGACCACCACGCGAGCGATTCATCCACGTCGCTGACACGAAGGATCGGAACCACCTGAGTCATCGCAACCCCTCTTCGTCGATTGATCCCTGCGTTCCATGATGCCGCGCCACGTTCGGCATCGGCCACGACCACGCCGGGCGAGCGCGATCCCGCTCACTCACTCAACACCCGCCCACCCCACCCCACCCCACTGAACGCTCGCCGAACTATTTAGGGCTCGCTGAATTCGGCGAGCCCTAAATAGTTCGGCGAGCGGCGGGGAGGGCAGCGAGAGAGCCGGCAGGTTTCGACACAGCAGGCCCACAGGCGTAACGTTGACCGGCTATGCACGATTTCCCACCGCGGATCGACGCCTACACGCGCGCCGAAACCGCCCGGCCGGACACCCGCAGCCCAGCGCGCTTTCTGCTCTGGACGCTGCTGGTGCAGTCCGACGTGCTCGCAGCCCTGGCGATCGCCGGGCTGGCCTGGTTCCTGCCCAGCGCGCTCAGCCCGTACCTGCTCGGCCGGACGATCGACGCCGGCATTCTGCGGGGCGATTGGGGTGCCACCGCGGGCTGGGCGGGGCTGCTGGCGCTGGTGATCCTGGTGGGTGCCGCCAGCGGCATCGTGATGCACACCCTCGCCGTCCGGGGCTGGCTGATTTCGTTGTACGGCACGCAGAAGCTGGTCACCCGCAAATCGGTTCAGCTCGGGCATGTGTTGAACCGGCGGCTGCCGACCGGTGAGGTGCTGAGCATCTCGTCGTCCGACTCCGACATCTTCGGCGGCACCTTCGAGGTCGTCGCCCGGGCCCTGGGCGCGTTGGGTGCGTTCGTGCTGGTGGTCGTCATGATGATGAACACCTCGCCCCTGCTCGGCCTGGTCGTGCTGATCGCCGCCCCGCTGCTGGTGGTGGGTGCGGCGCCGGTGCTGCGTCCGTTGAACGCGGCGCAGACCGCGGAGCGGACGCAGAACGGTGAACTGACCTCGATGGCGGCCGACATCGTCGCCGGGCTGCGCATTCTGCGCGGCATCGGCGGTGAGAAGACCTTCGGTGACAACTACGAGACGCAGTCCCAGCGGGTGCGCCGGCTCGGGGTCACCGCCGGCACCTGGCAGGCCGTCGTCGAGACTCTGTCGGTGCTGCTTTCCGGGCTGCTGCTGGTCATCCTGGTCTGGCTCGGCTCGCACGAGATGGTGGCTGGACGGCTCACCCTGGGGCAGCTGATCAGCTTCGTCGGCTACGCGATCTTCATGGTCTGGCCGCTGCAGACCATGTTCGAGATGGCCCAGAAATGGGTCCGCGGACTGGTGTCGGCACGCAAGACGATCGCGCTGCTGGCCGCCGAGCTGCCCTGGACGGACGGCGTCCGCGAGATGCCGGCACGTCCCGCGCTGCACGACCTGGAATCAGGGGTGCGGGTCGAGCCGGGCGAGTTCCTGGTCGTGGTCAGCGCCGATCCGGACTCCTCCGCCGCGCTCGCCGACCGGTTGGGCCGCTACCTGCCGACGGTCCACGCCGGCCACGAGGAGGCCGAGAGCGAGGACGAGTTGAAGGGTCGCGCGGCCCGCCGGGCCCGCGCCGAGAAGGAACGCCGCCGGATCGAGGCCGCCAGCACGGACGCCGAGGTGGCCGAACGGCCCTGGGGCGTCACCGCGGACGGGATCGACTACCAGCACTACACGATGGCGTCGCTGCGGGAACGGATCCTGGTCTCCGACGCCGGCAGCCAGGTGTTCGCCGGCACCTTCCAGCAGGCCGTCGACCCGCTCGGCAGCCACGCCCGCGAGCAGGCCGAACAGGTGCTGCGGACGGCGTCCGCCGAGGACGTGTTCGAGAGCCTGCCCCAGGGCTGGGCGAGCCGGATCGACGAGAAGGGACGCGGCCTGTCCGGCGGCCAGCGGCAGCGGGTCGTGCTGGCCCGCGCGTTGCTCGCCGATCCCGAGGTGTTGATCCTGGTCGAACCCACGTCCGCCGTCGACGCGCACACCGAAGAGGCCATCGCCGGACGGCTCGCCGACCATCGCCGCGGCCGGACGACCGTGGTGATGACCGCGTCCCCGCTGCTGGTGCACAGCGCCGACCGGGTGTCCTTCCTGGTGGACGGACGCCAAGCCGCGGCCGGCAGCCACCACCAGCTGACCGCCGATCACGCGGACTACCGCGCCGTGATGAACCGAGGAATGGAGGCCGACGATGAGCACTGATGTGCTGTCGGCGTCGGCCGAAACCTGGTCCGACGACCCGAACGCGTTCAGCCTGCCACCGGAGCTGGCCGCGCCGCCGCGGCAGGGCCCGTTCGTCTTCCTCACTCATCCGCGCAGCCGGCTCCGTGGCCTGACGACCCGGTTCCGCATCCGCCAGCAGCGCGCCGAGTCCTTCTTCGCGGCGTCCCGGAACCCCGAGCGTGGACTGCCCGTCGCGCACAACCACAAGGCGTTCCGGTTCATGGGTGAGTTGCTGGCGACCCGTCGCGGGCTGCTGATCGCCGTCGTCGTGTTCAACGTGCTGGCCGCGACCGCCGGCCTGATCGTGCCACGGATGCTGGGCGATCTGGTCGACGAGGTCGCCGCCGGCAATACGCCGCTGGCTGCGGTGGACGCGATCATCGTCGGCGTCGCCGGGGTGGTCGTGGTGCAGGCGCTGCTGACCTTCGCGGCCCGCCGGACGTCCGCCGTGTTCGGTTACGACCTGTTGGCTGCCGCCCGCGAGGCGATCGTTCGCACGGTCTTGCGGCTGCCACTGGGCCGGGTGGAGTCGGCCAGCTCGGGCGACCTGCTCACCCGGATCACCTCCGATGTGTCGAAGATGAGCGAATCGGTGCGCTGGGCGTTCCCGCAGCTGGTGATGTCGGTGGTGATCACCGCGTTGACCATCGTTGCGATGGTGTTCAACTCGTGGTTCCTGTCCCTGCCGCTGGTCGCGTCCATCACGGTGCTCGTGCTGGTCACCCGGGTCTACCTGCGGCGCGCGATGCCCGGCTACATCACCGAATCGGGCACCTATTCGCAGATCAACTCGACGATGACAGAGACCGTCGAGGGCGCCCGCACGGTCGAAGCGTTGGGGCTGGGTGAGCGGCGGATCGCCATCGGCGAGGACGACATCGAGCTGTCGAACAACGCCGAGCGGTACACGATGACGCTGCGGAACCTGTTGTTCGTCTTCCTGGACGCCTCGTACCAGCTGCCGCTGGTGGCCGTCGTGGTGTTGGGCACCTGGGGGTACGCCAATGATTGGGTGACGATCGGCCAGATCACCGCCGCCGCGATCTACGTGCAGCAGCTGGTCGAGCCGTTGGACCGGCTGATCCAGGTGGCCGACCGGCTGCAGATCGGCTTGGCTGCGACCACTCGTCTGCTCGGTATCGCCGAGGTGCCGCAGGACCGGACACCGGGCTCGGCGCGTCCGGTCAACAACCATCTGACGGGTCGCGATCTGCGGTTCGCCTACCGCGAGGGCCGGGACGTGCTGCACGGCATCGATCTCGACCTGAAGGTGGGGGAGCGGCTGGCGATGGTCGGGCCGTCCGGTTCGGGCAAATCGACGCTCGGACGGCTGATGGCCGGAATCAACGGCCCACGGACGGGCTCGGTGACCGTCGGCGGCGTGGAACTGATGACCCTGCCGCTGGACGTGCTGCGCACCGAGGTGGCGCTGGTCACTCAGGAGCACCACGTCTTCGTCGGCACCGTGCGGGACAACATCGTGCTGGCCCGTGACCAGCAGCTGACCCCCGAGCAGGGCGATGCAGCGGTTGTCTCGGCGCTGCGGGCGGTGGACGCTCTGTCATGGGTGGAGAAGCTGCCGAACGGGTTGGACACGATGCTGGGCCACGGCCGCACCCAGCTGACGCCGGCCCAGGCGCAGCAGGTGGCGCTGGCCCGGCTGGTGGTCGCCGACCCGCACACCCTGGTGCTCGACGAGGCGACGTCCCTGATCGACCCCCGCACCGCCCGGCACCTGGAAGGTTCGATGGCGGCACTGCTGGAGGGCCGCACGGTGATCGCGATCGCGCACCGGCTGCACACCGCCCACGACGCCGACCGCATCGCGGTGGTGATCGACGGCCGGATCGCCGAACTCGGTTCCCACCACGAACTGCTTGAGCAGGACGGCGAGTACGCCCGCCTCTGGCACACCTGGCGCTCCTGACTCGACTCACCGCCGGTCGAGCACCGACTCACCGCCGGTCGACCTTGCCGATCCCCCTCCCGCCGACTTCCGCAGGTTCAAACTTTGGGGGACGGTTCTCCCACGTTCGAAAATCGCACCCCCGGGGACGGTTCTTCGAGATGCGAAATTCGCATGCCGGAGAACCGTCTCCTAACGTGCGGTTTTCGAATGGACGAGAACCGTCCCCCGACGTGCGATTTTCGAACGTGGAAGAACCGTCCCCGCGGCTACCAGGTGAGGATCAGCTTGCCGAGGGCGTCGCCGGAGGCCAGGTGGCGGTGGGCCTCGGCGGCGTCTTCTGCGCGGTAGCGGGTTTCGGTGGCGGGCTTGATCCGGCCCGACTCGATCAGCGGCCAGGCCGTCCTGGCGACCTCGGCGCAGATTGCCGCCTTCTGATCCGCCGGACGGCCGCGCAGCCCGGTCGCGGTGACCGAGGCCCGCTTGGCAAGGAGTTTCCCCAGGTCGAGAGTGCCGGTGCGGCCGCCCTGCAGGCCGATTACGACGAGGCGTCCGTCGAGGGCGAGGGCATCCAGATTGGACGGCAGGTACTTGGCGCCGATCACGTCCAGGATCACGTCGGCGCCGTGCCCGTCGGTCGCCCGGCGGAGGGCGGCCAGCCAGTCGTCGTGGTAGTCGAAGGCCTCTGTGGCGCCGAGTTCACGGCACAGCGCCAGCTTGCGTGGACGTCCGGCGGTGGCGAACACCCGGGCGCCCAGCGCCGCGCCGTACTGGATCGCGAACGTGCCGATGCCACCGGTGCCACCGTGCACCAGCAGGTTCTCGCCGGCCCGCAACTCGACCAACGTGAGGTTCGACACCACGGTCGCCGCCACTTCGATCAGCCCGGACGCCGTGACCAAGTCGACGCCCTGCGGAGGACGAACCACCTGGCCGGCTGGCACCGCGACGTACTCGGCATAACCGCCGCCGGCCAGCAGGGCAACACACTTCTCGCCCACCGCCCAGTCGCCGACCCCGTCACCCACGGATGCGATCTCGCCGGCCACTTCGAGGCCGAGAATCTCGCTGGCTCCCCGCGGCGGCGGGTAGCGGCCCTGCCGTTGCAGCAGGTCGGCCCGGTTCACCCCGGACGCCGCCACCCGGATCAGCACCTCGCCGGCACCCGGACGCGGCGTGGGCACCTCGGCGATCCGCAGCACTTCCGGCGGCCCGGACGTCTCAGCTACGACAGCTCGCATGTCCCCAGCCTGGCACGGTGGGCGCCGTCCGGCACCGGTTCGGGAAAGCTCAACGCCGTTGGTCGAGCTTGTCGAGACCTGGCTTCGACAAGCTCAACCAGCGGTGATCGAGAATGCGGTGAGGGCAGTCCCGCGGAGGCACTACGATGTGGCTCCCGGGCGAGGTCGCATAGTGGACTAGTGCAGCCGCCTTGAAAGCGGCCGAGCGGAAACGCTCCGTGGGTTCGAATCCCACCCTCGCCGCGTGTCGTCGCGTACCCATGTGCTCACCCCCCCGTTGCCGCTGCGCGCGGTGGCGGTCGCGGCCGCCCTGGCCGTCGTCGGTGCCGTCCTGATCGTGCTGCCGGTGGCGCTGCGGTTACCGGTCGCCCTGGCCGTCGTCGGTTGGGTGCTGCTGGTCGGCGCGCTCGCGCTGATGGTGGTGGCCGCGGTGAGCTGGCGGCGGATGCGTGTGGTGGTCGAGTTCACCGACAGTGGCTACCGGATCACCGGCCCCGAGGCGCACGAGGAGGGGGATTGGGCTGATGTCACCAAAGTGACCCAGGCCCCGACGTCCCTGACCATTCATCATGGGCCGGAGCGTCGTGTCCGGTTGGTCAGCCAGCGCGGCGTCACCGCCGAGATGGTGCACCTCACCGGTGACCTGACCCGCCGCCTGGACGCCAGCCGCGGCTACCACGGCCAGCTGTAGCGCAGGCGCCTACTTCGCGGGGTGGTAGGCGCAGGAGTCGCTGAGATCCTCCGACTTGCCGGACGGCTTCTTCGTCGGCTTCTTGGTGGCGGATGTCGTCGCAGTCGGTGAGCTGGAGGGCGACGTGGTCTTCCCGCCCTCGGCCTCGTCGGTCTCCTGAAGGGCCTGCTGCACCCGGCGCTGCACGGCCGGCCACGGCGGATTCGCGCTCACCCAGCCGGCCACGCCCGGCTGGAACACCACGCTGTGCAGGTTGGTGCCCTTCACCTTCAGCGCCAGGTCGATCATGTCCGGCAGCACCCGCCGCGGAATGTCGGTCTCGATGGTGTTCGCCCCGGCCGAGGCGATCTTCTCAAAGTTGGTCAACACCACCTGCGGCTGCGCCTGCTGCACCACCGCGTTGATCACGCACCGCTGCCGTTCCATCCGGCTGTAGTCGCCGCTGGTCAGGCCGTACCGGCCACGCGCGTACCACAGTGCCAGCCGTCCGTTCAGGTGCTGATTGGGGCCAGGCTCGATGTAGCCGCTCGGCGGCACGCCCTCGGTGGTCTGGCCGCCGATCGGAATGCGGTAGTTGACGTTCAGGGTGATGCCGCCGAGAGCATTGATGAACGACTTGAAGCCGTCCATGTTGACGATCACGTAGTAGTCGAGATTGCCCAGACCCAGCGCCTCGCCGACACCGATCTTCATCACCTCGGCGCCCAGGTTCTTGACCTTGCCGAACAGATCATGCGGAATCCGCTCCGGAATGTTGTTGTACATGGCGTTGAGGAAGTACTCGTCGTTCCCGCCGTTGACGCCGTCGTAGAAGCCGTTGGGGTAGTACTTGTGCAGCGGCGAATCCTTCGGGAAGGGGATCCGCGCGGTCTGCCGGGGCAGCGAGAAGAGCGTCGAGGCGCCGGTGTGCAAGTTGATGGAGGCGACCATCACGCTGTCGGCCCGCAGGCCGAGTCGGACGTCACGGTTCGTGCCCGAATCGGCCCCGATCACCAGCACGTTGATCCGGTCCTTGTCCCCGAACGGGTTGGACGGCGTCGGCGCCCCCGGCGTCACGGGACCGCTGCCGGGGTCTTCGGTGAACACGGTGCCGAGGAACTGGGCGGTGGAGCGTGAGTACTGTGCGCCGATGGCGAGCGGTGCCGCGACGGCCAGCGAGAGGACTCCCACCAGCACGCCTCCGGCGACCCGTTGCGTGGCCGACGGGTGCGGCGGACGAAGCGCGAGATGGCTGGCGGCGATGACAACCACCCACGCGATCGCGAGGACCAGCAGGCCGACCGTCAGACCGTTGAGCACGTCGACATTGGTGGCGAGCGCGAAGATGCGGTCGCGCCCGCCGAAGCCGAGATAGCCGATGGTCAGCAGCAGCGCCGCGAACAGGCCCATCGCGATCGAGCCGGCGACGCGCCGTCCGGCATGCCACAAGCCCAGGCCCGGAATCAGGGCGCCCAGCGCCGTCCACACCATCGCCCACCGGAAACGACCTGGCTCCGTGGCCCGGCGGGGTTGATCGGCCTCCGACTCGTCCGCGCCGTCCTCGGAATCAGGCAGTGCGCGCTGCGGTTCAGTCATTCGTTCCTCTTGCTCCGGTTCGGGACACGCCGATTGTAGTTGTTGACTTCTGCGCCGACGATCGCGTGGTTGAGGGTTTGCTCGCCGGGGTGCTCGAGGCTGCTTTTGGTGTACCCCGCGCGGCTGGAGTAGGCTCATGCCTCGGCTGAGGAGGCGTCGCCTAGTCCGGTCTATGGCGCCCGCCTGCTAAGCGGGTTTGGGTTTATCGCCCATCGCGGGTTCAAATCCCGCCGCCTCCGCCATGACAAGGGGAAACGCTCCTCCTGAGAGTCCTCGGGAGGAGCGTTTCTCGCGTCCGACGGGGACTTAGTCTTAGTCTCAGTTGTGGTCTGCCGGCGGTGTTCGATTGTGACTGTTCGCCCTTGTCCGGCGGTCACGAGGAGTCACTGCTACCCCAGATGAAGCTGCCGACCTTGGCGGCGACGTCCTTGATCTGTGTCGATCCGCCGCTGAACGACGGTTGGCCGTCCAAGGATGCCGTCGAGCGCACCCCAAGCGGCAGGAGCTGAGGAATCCTGGTCGGCCCCAGCATCCTCACCTTGAGGTTGGGCGATGAATCCACAGCACGAGCAGAGTCGCCATCCCAGGTCGTCAGCGGTACAAGGCCTACCCGTCGGGTGCGTTGCGAGCACTCGGGGCACACACCGGCATGGCCCAGGTCTACCGCTTGGTGCCGTGGGATGAGTGCGGCCGGCGCGCGTGACGACGACTTGCCTGTTGTTGTCTGCGGCGTGCGGCAGGCTGGACAACCGAGGGAAGGCGTCGGGATGACCGAACTCGTGCCAAGGGACGACTTTCCTGATGACGAGGACGCTCTGTTTGCCTACGTCGCCGATCTCCCCGAGCAGGGGCTTCGCGTCGCCGCCGCGCAGGCGAACGCGGCATTGACCATGACGTACTGGCTGGTAGGACGCGCCATCTCGATGAATCTGCTGCGGAAACAGAGGGCTGACTACGGCAAACAGATTTACGCGACACTGTCGCGCAAATTGACCGCGATGTTCGGACGTGGCTTCGAGGCCGGGTCGCTTCGTCGGATGGTCCAGTTCGCTGAAGCTCGGTGCTTTCCAGCCGGCACATGTGGGGCAGATGGAAGCCTACTTGAAGTGGCTCGATGCCTACGAGCGCGAGCCCGGGGAGGAGGCACCCATCGGGTTGATCTGTGCTCGGAAGCGGACCGCGAAGAGGTCGAGTTCCTTGAGTTGCACAAGGACGGCATCGCTGTCGTGGAGTACTGGACGACCCTACCGCCGAAGGCCGCGCTGGAGTCCAAGCTTCGCCAGATCGTCCGCGATGCACAGGAGCGACTCGCCCGCCGTGGCATCGCCGAGGAACTCGAAAGCGACAGCACTGACGACTGATTCAAGTGATCCGGAGGCGTCCTGGGCGCCTGCGTTGCCCGGAAAGGGCGCCGGGACATCAGACCGCGGACTTGGGGGACCGCCGCTGAGCCCGATCGAGCGCGGAATCGGAGGCGGGTCGCAAGGTAGCAGACTAAGCGAGCCGAGGTCGTCGTGTGCCTCGATCCACCGCGCGTGAGTTCACTGGCTCGGCTAGGTTCTACGTTTCCATCCCAACCTACTGCTGAGCGGTTCTTGGGCTTATCGTCCATCGCGGGTAAGTCCCCGCAGCCTCCGCCGCTGATCTGGACGACGCCCGCGCTGCGATTGCGGCGAGGGCGTCGTTTCACGTCCGGGCGCTGTTTGCTGCCGGTGGGTGTGCCAGCGAATCGAGGTAGCAGGGGGCGGGCACTTGCACCCTCGCTACTCAGCGTTACTATGTACTAGTAGTCAGTCATATTGAGTAGAGGAGATCTGGTGAGCAAGCTGATGACGGAGATGCTCAAGGGCACCCTGGAGGGCATCGTCCTGCAGTTGCTCGCCGGGAGTCCGACCCATGGCTACGAGATCACGGCCTGGCTGCGCGAGCAGGGCTTCACCGACATCGCCGAGGGCACCGTCTACGCACTGCTCGTCCGGGTCGAACAACGCGGGCTGGTCGACGTGCAGAAGGTGCCCTCCGAAAAGGGGCCGCTGCGCAAGGTGTACTCGCTCAACGCGCAGGGCCGCGGCTATCTCGACGAGTTCTGGAGCACCTGGAGCTTCCTCACCCAACGACTGGAACAGCTTCATGAAGGAGACAGACGATGATGAACCTCCTGGAGAAGGTCGTCGGCGACTTCGGCGACAAGCGCCGGTGGCTCCGCTACACCGCGCGCGTCAAGGCGCTGCCGCCCGGCTATCGGAGGGCGGCCCAGGCGCTGGAGCGCTACCTGCTGTATTTCGGTGCGACCGAGGGCGATCTCTGGCTATCGGCCTTCGAGGATCTGGCGGATCTGTTCGAGCAGGCCGCGGCGGACGGCACGCCGGTCCGCGAGATCGTCGGCAGCGATCCGGTGGATTTCGCTGAGGCCTTCGCCGCGAACTATGGCGGAGCCGGCTGGATCAAGAAGGAGCGGCGGCGGCTCAACGAGGCCATCGACCGTGCCGAGCACGAGGAAGGCGGTGAGGGCGAGTGACCACGCTGGCGACGGCTGAATCGGCCATCCGGGTGAATGGCCTGGAGAAGTCCTACAAGGAACTGCGGGTGTTGCGTGGCGTCGATTTCGAGGTCGCTCCCGGCAGCATCTTCGCCCTGCTCGGCTCCAACGGAGCCGGTAAGACCACGGTCGTCAGAATCCTGTCCACGCTGTTGCGCGGCGATGCCGGCAACTGCAGCGTCAGCGGCTTCGACGTCGCCGCACAGCCGGACGAGGTGCGCGAGTCGATCAGCCTGACCGGCCAGTTTGCCGCCGTCGACGAGATTCTGACCGGACGGGAGAACCTGGTGTTGATCGCCAGGCTGCGCCATCAGGCCGATCCCGAGGCGATCGCCGACGACCTGCTGACCCGGTTCTCACTGTCCGAGGCGGGCGGGCGAAGGGTGGCCACCTATTCGGGTGGCATGCGTCGCCGGCTCGATATCGCGATGAGCCTGATCGGCGATCCCGGCGTGGTTTTTCTCGATGAGCCGACCACTGGTCTCGATCCGCAGGCCCGCCTCGAGGTCTGGCAGACGGTGAAGAACCTGGCCGGACAAGGGGTGACGGTGCTGCTCACCACCCAGTACCTGGACGAGGCCGAGCAACTCGCCGACCGGATCGCGATCCTGCACGAGGGCCGGATCATCGCCAACGGCACCCTCGCCGAACTGAAGGCGCTGATCCCGCCCGCCACCGTGGAGTACGTCGAGAAACAACCCAGCCTGGAAGAGGTCTTCCTGGCGATCATCGGCGAGGCACCCGCCGCCGAGGTCTCCGCGGCATCCACCGACAAGGAACCATCATGACCACCCACGTCCTCGGCGACACCCAGGTCCTGACCGGACGATCGCTGCGGCACATCCTACGCAGCCCCGACACCATCATCACCACCGCGGTGATGCCGATCGCCATGCTGCTGATGTTCGTCTACGTGTTCGGCGGCGCCATCGACACCGGACCCGGTAGCGGTCCGTATGTGAACTACCTGCTGCCCGGCATCTTGCTGATCACCATCGCCTCGGGCATCTCTTACACCGCCTTCCGGCTGTTCCAGGACATGCAGGGCGGCATCGTCGAACGCTTCCGCTCGATGCCTATCGCCCGGTCGTCGGTGCTGTGGGCGCATGTGCTCACCTCGCTGGTCGCGAACCTGATGTCACTGGTGATCGTGCTCGGGGTGGCGGTGTTGATGGGCTTCCGCACCGAGGTCGGGGTGCTGCCCTGGCTCGCGGTCGCCGGCATCCTGATCCTGTTCACCCTCGCCCTGACCTGGATCGCGGTGATTCCCGGGCTGACCGCGAGGTCCGTGGACGGCGCCAGCGCGTTCTCCTACCCGTTGATCTTCCTGCCCTTCCTCAGCTCGGCGTTCGTCCCCACCGCGACCATGCCCGGGCCGCTGCGCTGGTTCGCCGAACACCAGCCGGTGACGTCCATCGTCAATACGATCCGCAGCCTGCTCGCCGGGCAGCCGGTCGGCTCGGACATCTGGGTCGCGCTCGGCTGGTGCGTCGGCATCCTGATCGTTGCCTACCTGGTCGCGGCCGCGATCTATCGCCGGAAAGCGAGCTAGCGGATCGACCGTTGGTTGAGCTTGTCGAAACCATGAAGGGCGCGCTGGACAAGCTCGACCGGCGACCCGCCGGGGGTCCGGAACGCCGATCTGACCGCCGTCGAACGCCCTTGGGAAAGGTGCTACCATTCCGGTCATGTTCGCCGGACGAGTCGTATCCGCCACCGCGGTCCTTGTCTGTGGGCGAATGTGTTGTTGCTGTCACTGACCGACCCGACAACGCGACCCTGGGCGCCGCAGCCACGGTTAGCCATCGAGTTCACTCGGCTCCGCGCAGGAGCGTGTCGGGCGTAGTCCATACCCGAACCCATCACGACTGAATAACCAAAGAAGCAATTGGGAGGAACGCACAGATGGCCTACTTCAAGAACGCGACCGAGTTGATCGGTCGCACGCCACTGGTTCAGATCAACCGGCTCTACGGCGATAGCCAGGCGACCGTGCTGGCCAAGCTGGAGTACTACAACCCGGCCAACTCGGTGAAGGACCGGATCGGTGTGGCGATCATCGATGCCGCCGAGGCGGACGGCTCGTTGCAGCCCGGCGGCACCATCGTCGAGGCCACCTCGGGCAATACCGGCATCGCGCTCAGCTGGGTCGGCGCGGCCCGCGGCTACAAGGTGATCATCCTGATGCCCGACACGTTCTCGAAGGAGCGCCGGGCGGTGCTGCGGGCGCTGGGCGCTGAGCTGGTGCTCACCCCGGGTGCCGAGGGTGTTCCGGGTGCCAATGCGCGCGCCGCGGAGCTCGCGGCCAGCATTCCGGGCGCGATCCTGGCTCGCCAGTTCGACAACCAGGCCAACGTCGAAATCCACCGCAAGACCACCGCGGAGGAGATCTGGGCTGACACCGAGGGTGCCGTCGACATCGTGGTGTCCGGTGTGGGCACCGGCGGCACCATCACCGGTGTCGGTCAGGTGCTGAAGGAGCGCAAGCCGAGCGTCCAGATCTACGCGGTCGAGGCTGCCGAGTCGGCGGTACTGTCCGGTGAGCCCAAGGGTCCGCACAAGATCCAGGGCCTCAGCGCCGGTTTCGTGCCATCCATCCTGGACCGGGGCGTGATCGACGGCATCATCAAGGTCACCTCCGACGACGCGATCGAGTGGGCCAAGCGGGTCGCGAAGGAAGAGGGCCTGCTGCTGGGCATCTCGTCCGGTGCTGCACTGCGGGCGGCTGCCGACTTGGCCGCCGATCCGGCAAACGCCGGCAAGACCATCGTGGTGGTCACCCCCGACTGGGGCGAGCGCTACCTGAGCACCCCGCTGTACGCGGACCTGCTCGACTGAGCACCGCGCCCCTAGTGAATTGCTGATTGCCGGTGGGCGAGTTTGTCGAGTCCTCTCTGGTAGCGGGGCTTCGACAAGCTCAGCCTGCAAGCATCGACAAGCTCAACCAACGGGCGGGCGTCGATAGCTGATTCCCCGAGTTGGTTGCCTTTGATTCAACTAAGTCTGATACTTGAACCAGAGGCAACCAACTGTGAGGTGTGCGATGACAGATCGCGGAGTTCCCGATCAGGCCGAGGCCAGGGCGAGTCTCGACCAGGTGGCGCAGAGTCGACGCTCGGCGGTGCGAGCAACGCGGCGTCCGCTCTGGTTGGACGCCGCATTGGCCGCGGTGCTCGGGGTTGTCGTCGCCCTCGGGCTGGTTCGGCAGGTGGTCGCAGCTGTCGTCGTCCTGGTGATTGGTTGCGCCGTGGTCCTCGTCGCGCAGCGACGTGTGGGCCGCAGGAAGGGCCAGGTCGTTGATCAACGGGCGATGGGCGCCCGGACGTGGCGCTTCGCCGCACTGTACGCGGTGCTCTTCCTGCTCACCATGGTGGAGCCGCCGGCGTCCTGGCAGCCCTGGTTCGCGATCGGCGGCGGCGTGGTCGCGGCGGTCGGCGGCTTCGCCTGGCTGCGCTGGGAGGACCGCTATCAGGCGCGTCGGCTGACCGCCGGCGACTACGGCAGATACGACCTGTTGTGAGTTGGGAGCCGATCGCGCCGCGGTTCGACGAACTGATCCACTTCCCGACCCGATTGCGGATCACCGCCGCGCTGGCGACCGCGAGCGAACTGGAGTTCAGTGCACTGGAGGATTCCCTCGGCATCTCCACCTCACTGCTTTCCAAGCAGTTGAAGGTGCTGGCTGACGCTGACTACTTGGTGTCGGAGAAGCGTCCCCAACCTTTCGGCCGGCCGCGAACCTGGCTGCGGCTCACCCCGTCCGGCAAGCGTGCCTATTTGGGGCACGTCGCCGCATTGCGAGAACTGGTGAGCGACGCCGGCCAGGCTTGAGCGCCACCACGACGCGGCCCAGCACTAGGGTGGTCTGCCGTGGCGCGAAGCCACCCGGACGACCACGGGAGCGACGATGGCGGTTTCGACAAGCTCAACCCAAGCGACAAGCTCAACCCAAACGACAAGCTCAACCGGCGGGGACGGGGATCGGCATTTGGCCGACAGCCACGATCTGATCCGGGTGCAGGGCGCGCGGGAGAACAACCTGAAGGATGTCAGCGTCGAGATACCGAAGCGCCGGCTCAGCGTCTTCACGGGAGTCTCCGGCTCGGGCAAGAGTTCGCTGGTCTTCGGCACCATCGCGGCCGAGAGTCAACGGCTGATCAATGAGACCTACAGCGCCTTCGTGCAGGGCTTCATGCCGACTCTGGCTCGTCCGGAGGTCGACCTGCTCGACGGTCTGACTACGGCGATCATCGTCGACCAGGAACGGATCGGTGCGAATCCGCGCTCGACGGTGGGCACCGTGACCGATGCCAACGCGCTGCTGCGCATCCTGTTCAGTCGCGTCGGCCAGCCGCACATCGGGCCGCCCAACGCGTTCTCGTTCAACGTGCCCTCGGCGTCCGGCGGCGGCTCGGTCACGGTCAAGCGTGGTGAGAAGACCATCGCCGAGAAGGCGTCGTTCAGCATTCTGGGCGGCATGTGCCCGCGCTGCGAGGGGCGCGGCAGTGTCACCGACTTCGACCGCACCGCGCTCTACGACGAGGACAAGTCGCTCAACGAGGGCGCGCTGCTGATTCCCGGCTACTCGATGGAGGGCTGGTACGGACGCATCTACCGCAGCTGCGGCTTCTTCGACCCCGACAAGCCGATCAAGAGCTTCACCCAACGGCAGCTGCACGACCTGCTCTACAAAGAGGCCACCCGGATCAAGGTGGAGGGCATCAACGTCACCTACGAGGGCATCATCCCGAAGATCCAGAAGTCGATGCTGGCCAAGGACGTGGACGCCATGCAGCCGCACATCCGGGCCTTCGTGGAGCGGGCGGTCACCTTCGCCGACTGTCCGGACTGTGGGGGCACTCGGCTGGCGCCGGAGGCGCGCTCGTCCAAGATCGCCGGCATCAACATCGCCGATGCCTGCGCGATGCAGATCACCGATCTGGCCGAGTGGATCCGTGGCCTCGACGAGCCGTCCGTGGCGCCGCTGCTGGGTGCGCTGCGGGACAGCCTGGACTCGTTTGTGGAGATCGGCCTCGGCTACCTGTCGCTGAGCCGGCCCTCCGGGACGCTGTCCGGCGGCGAGGCGCAGCGGACCAAGATGATCCGGCACCTGGGGTCGTCGCTGACCGACGTCACCTACGTCTTCGACGAGCCGACCGCCGGGCTGCACCCACACGACGTGGCGCGGATGAATGAGTTGCTGCTGCAGCTGCGAGACAAGGGCAACACCGTGCTGGTGGTCGAGCATGAGCCGGAGACCATCGCGATTGCCGATCACATCGTCGACCTCGGACCGGGCGCAGGCTCGAAGGGCGGCCGGATCTGTTACGAGGGCACTGTCGAGGGGCTGTGGTCCAGCGACACCATCACCGGACGCCACCTCGGCGACAAGGTGGGCGTCAAGGAATCGGTGCGGACGCCGTCCGGCGCGTTGAGCATTCGCGGCGCCACCGCCAACAACCTGCGCAATGTGGACGTCGACATTCCGCTCGGTGTGCTGGTCGTCATCACCGGTGTGGCCGGCTCGGGCAAGAGTTCGCTGGTGCACTCGTCCATTCCGCTCGCCGCCGGCGTGGTCTCGGTCGACCAGAGCCCGATCCGTGGCTCGCGGCGCAGCAACCCGGCCACCTACACCGGGCTGCTCGACTCGATCCGCAAGGCGTTCGCGACCGCGAACAAGGTGAAACCGGCGCTGTTCAGCGCCAACTCCGCGGGCGCCTGCCCGGCCTGCAATGGTGCCGGGGTGATCTTCACCGATCTGTCGGTGATGGCGACCGTGTCGACCACCTGCGAGGCGTGCGAGGGCAAGCGGTTCCAGCCGGCCGTCCTCGACTACACCTTCGGCGGCCGCAACATCGCCGAAGTGCTGGCCATGCCGGCCTCCGAAGCGGCTGAGTTCTTCGGCGCCGGCGACTCCCGGGTGCCGGCGGCACACACCATCACCAACCGGTTGACGGACGTCGGGCTCGGCTACCTGAGCCTGGGTCAGCCGCTGACCACCTTGTCGGGCGGCGAACGGCAGCGGCTCAAGCTGGCCACCCACATGTCCACCAAGGGCGGCACCTACGTGCTGGACGAGCCCACCACCGGCCTGCACCTGGCCGATGTGGAGAACCTGCTCGGCCTGCTCGACCGCCTCGTCGACTCGGGCAAGTCGGTGATCGTGGTCGAACACAACCAGGCCGTGATGGCGCACGCCGACTGGATCATCGACCTCGGCCCGGGTGCCGGTCACGACGGCGGCCGGATCGTCTTCGAGGGGACGCCGTCCGACCTGGCGAAGGCGGACACACTCACCGGCCGGCACCTGGCCACCTATCTGAACGGCTGACCGGTAGCCCCCGGTCGACTGATGCGTCATCCCGGACTTGCTCCGGGATCCCCGGACGCACGAACGCGCCGCAGAGATCCCGGATCAAGTCCGGGATGACGGTAGGTCGTGCTCGGCATGACAGAACTCGGGCGGTGGGGGACAGACTGACGTTGTGCAATACCTGAGCAGACGGCCGGCTCCGCCGCTCGATCAGCTCATCGACGACATCTATTGCCTGTCTGGTGAGCCGGGTCATCGGCGTCGGCTGAGCGTGCCGCCGATGCCGTCGGCGCACCTGATGATCAACCTGGGTGAGCCGGCGCGGCTGTGTGATTCCGAGCCGGCGATCCCGGACGCCGTGCTCACCGACGGCTGGTTCATGGGCATGTGGACGAGGCGATTCACGGTCGAATACGGCCGCACGGTTCACGTCGTCGGCGTCCATTTCAAGCCGTGGGGTCTGGCACCGTTCGTGACCATGCCGATGAGTGAGCTGCGAGATCGCTGGGTGCCGGTCGACGACGTCCCGGATTGGCGCCTCGCGGACGTCCGCGAACGACTTGCCGAGGCGTCCTCGACTGACGCGCGGTTGCGCCTGCTCGAGGACGAACTGCGCTCCCGGCTCGGCGTGCTCCCAGCGGCCGGTCTTCCGCTCGTCCTGCGCACTGCCGGAAACCTGGAGGCGTCCTGGGGATCGGTCCCGGTCACTGCGCTGGCGGACCGGGCCGGCGTCAGCGGCAACCATCTGGCGACGCAGTTCACCCGCAACGTTGGAATCGCGCCCAAGCGGCTGGCCCGCATCTACCGGTTCGCGCGGGTCATTCTCGCCGTCGACGCCGCGCACCCGGTGGGCTGGGCGGAACTTGCCCAGGTGGCGGGCTATTTCGACCAGCCGCACCTGATCAACGAGTTCAAGAGTTTCACCGGACGCACGCCGTCGGCGTACCTGGAGCTACGCCGGCGGTTCCCGCAGCAGCGCGACTTCCCGCCGGACATGGGCCCGATGCCAGTGTGATTTTCTCCAAGCCAGTGCGGCATCGCGTGGCTGAGGATCGAGGAACGCACGAACGAAACAGGACTGTCGCCGGTCGAGCCCTTGTCGGCGGTCGAGCTTGTCGTTGGTCGAGCTTGTCGAGACCCTGGGCAACCCACGAGCTGACAAGGGGTTTCGACGCGCTCAACCAGCGGCTACGTGCTGACCGCTACCTACCGGAGGAGTGATCATGGGCAGGGTAATGATGCACTGCGTGGTCTCGGTGGATGGTTTCATCGCCGACGACAACGACGATGTCGGCTTGCTGCACGACTGGTACTTCAGCGGTGACACACCGCTGGTTCCCGACGACGGATCGAAACAGGGCGACTACGACCACTCCGGCGAGGGTGGCTCCTTCCGGATGTCGCGGACCTCGGCGGAGTACGTCCGGTCGGTGTGGGCATCGATCGGCTGCATCGTGATGGGACGCCACCTGTTCGACCTGGTCGACGGGTGGGAGGGCCGCCCGCCCGCAGGCGACCATGTCGTCGTGGTGTCGCACCGTCCGAAGCCCGAGGGCTGGCACCCTGAGGCGTCCTACCACTTCGTCGACAACCTGAAGGACGCCATCGCCACCGCCCAGGAGTTGGCCGGCGAGCGAATCGTCAGCGTGAACGCCGGCGATGTCGGCAGCCAACTCCTCGCGGCAGGTTTCGTTGACGAGGTGGCGATGGATGTGGCCCCCGTCGTCTTCGGTTCGGGCAAGCGCTACTTCGGCCCTCTGCAGGGTGAGTTCCGGCTCGACGATCCACACATCGTGATCGAGGGCGAACGGGTTCTCCATCTGCGGTTCAACGTCTCGACCACCACCGGTTGAGCCCGCGAACACACAGTGACCGAGGGGGCGGTTCTCTTGGTCACCGTTGGTTGAGCCTGTCGAAACCAAAGACGCTGGAACGATGCGACGGGACGTGGAGCGGAGGGACGGTTCTTTTCGGTCCACCGCTGGTTGGGCATGCGCTCGTCCCCCGGATGAGCGGCGTTTCTCTAAGCTGACCGGCATGTCCGACCCGCAGACCCGAGACGTCGAGCGCTGGTTCATGCGTCGCGGCTTCACGGCGCTGCTGGAGGGCACGTCGATGCGGCGGCGTCGAGCGGCCCGGTTGGCTCGGACGCTGGCCGTGGTGTTCGTCGCCGTGATGGTGATCGAGGTGCCCCGCTACGCGAGCAACGTCGGGGTGACGCTGGCGGTTTCGGTGGCGGTGGTGCTGCTGACCTGGGTGGCCGGCAATCTGCTCCGGCGGCGTTCGCTGTTCGCGCTGCCCGATCGGGTGACCGGCCTCGACCGTGCGATGTTCCTGCTCTTCCCCGGCCTGGTGGTGTTGGTGACTCCGCATGATGCGCTGCGGGCCGAGGATTTCGAGCTCTCCGGGTTGGGTGCCGGAGTGCTGATCGCCGTGAGCATGGTCGTGGGCCAGTTGGTGCTGATGGGGGTGTTCACCTTGCTGGCCTACAGCGGTGTGATCGCGCTGGGTCCGTGGCTGTGGCGGCGGTTGGTGTCGTCGTTCCTGGCCGGCGGGACGGCGATCGGCCGCACCCTGCCGTTGCTGCTCGGTGTCGTCGGCTTCCTGTTCTTCACCGGTGAGCTGTGGCAGGCGGTTGGTGGTCTGTCGCCGTTCGCGTACCTGCTGGCGGTGCTGCTCTTCGTGTCGCTGAGCTGGCTGTTCCTGCACAGCCGTGGCCTCGACCTCGATGCGCTGGCCCGCTTCGAGCGACCCGGAGAGATCGCCGAACAGGTGGCCGGCACGCCCCTGGCCGGTGGTGAGGTGTCCACCCCTGTCGTCTGCCCGCTGACCGTCGAGCAGCGCAAGAACCTGCGACTGGTCGGGGTGATCTCGAAGCTGACCATTGCTACCGTCGTCGGACTCGCCGTCTTCGTGTTCTTCGTCATGCTCGGTCTGATCACCGTGAACACCGAAGTGGCCCGAGCCTGGACGCAGGCGCCACCCGAGGTGCTGCTGCAGTGGACGACCGAACAGCACAGCTACGCGTTGACCCTGCAACACCTGCGGGTCTGCGGCTTCCTGGCAGTGTTCTCGGGCTTCTACTTCGCGGTGGTCTCAGCCACCGACCCGGTCCTGCGCGAGGGGCTGCGGGACGGCGTCGAGGACGACGTCCGTCAGGCCTGCGCCGCTCGGCTGGTGGCGTTGCAGCGATTCCCGGAACCTGGGCCGGTCGAGCCCAGCAAGAAGCCGGACGCCCCTGATGCCCAGGTGATCCCAGTCGCCCCGGACGCCGCCCCAGCGGCCCGGCCGGCGGTGGGCCTAGAACCAGCGCGCCACGACGCCTCAGCCGTCCCTGTCATCCCGGCGGACGCCGGGATCTCCAGGCGCGACCGACCGGCCCAGGACGGAGATCCCGGATCAAGCCCGAATGACGTGTGAGCCGGCCCGGGCGATCGTTGGTCGAGCTTGTCGAGACCTCCAACAACATCGTGTTGACAAGGGTTTCGACAAGCTCAACCGACGGTGGATGCGTTGATCAGCGGTCGGCGCCTCAGTCGTCGTCGCGAACCATCTGCCAGGTGAGTCCGTCCGCCTTGAGAGTCAGCTCGTTGCCGTTGCAGACGGCCGAACCCTTGCCTTGCGGGGCAAGGATCTCGGCCACTTCACGCATCGGGAACGAGCGGGTCGCGCCGTTCTGCTTGATCTTCGCGGTGCCGGTGGTGCTGCCCCGGGTGAACGTCAGGGCGTCCGCGTCGCCGCTGTAGCTGCCGCGGATCTCGCCGTCGATCCGCACCTTCTGGGTACTCTTGCCGACCGTCAGGCTGACCGGATGATCCTCGTCGAAGTCGAAGCTGTACTGACCGTTGCGGAACTCGGCATCGATGTCTGTGACCTTCACCCTGCTCGTCGCGCTGAGCGCTGTCGCGACGAACGAGGTCGCCTTGTACTCGCCGGCCAGGCAGGACGCGGACGTCGTGGCCGGCGTCGTCGCAGGTGCGCTGGTGGGCTCGGTGGACACCGGCGTCGGGTTCGCGCTGATCGCCGGCGGTGGCGTCGTGGAGGGAGTTGCTGCCGGTGCCGCCGAACTACACCCGACCAGCAGAGCAGGCAGGGCGGCGAGCAGGATCAACGGGCGACGTGGCGACGACATGGCGGGCAGCCTACCCGGGCAGGATGAGAGGTTCGGGCCGGTAGGCCGCCGACCGCACTATCTACCCGGTGGAAGCTCCTAGGACGCCTCGGCGATCCGCTGCCGCAACGCCTCCAGTTCCTCGGTGAGTGCGGCGGGCAGCCGGTCGCCGAACTGCGCGAAGTACTCCTCGGTGAGGTTCGCCTCCGCAGCCCAAGCCGCCGGGTCGAGGGCGAACAGCTCGTCCAGCTGTCCGTCGGTGAGGTCGAGGCCGTCCAGGTTCAGGTCCTCGCGGCGCGGCAGCCGTCCGTTCAGTGAGTCGACGGCGTCCACCTCGCCGTTCACCCTTCTCAGCGCCCACTCGATGGCGCGGGCGTTGTCGCCGAAGCCGGGCCACAGGAAGCGACCGTCGGCGTCCTTGCGGAACCAGTTGACCTGGAACACCCGGGGGGCGTGCTCGCCCAGGGTTTCGCCGACCCGTAGCCAGTGCGCCCAATAGTCGGCCATGTTGTAGCCGCAGAACGGCAGCATCGCGAACGGGTCGCGGCGCAGCGAACCGACCGCTCCCTCGGCGGCCGCGGTCTGTTCCGAGCTGACGGTGGCACCGACGAACACGCCTTGGCGCCAGTCGTAGGTCTCGGTGATCAGCGGCACGTTGTGCGCGCGGCGTCCGCCGAACAGGATGACGTCGATCGGGACGCCGGCCGGATCTTCCCACTCGTCGGCGATCGACGAGGCCTGATCGGCGCGCACCGTGAACCGGCTGTTCGGATGGGCGGCTTTGGTGGGGGAGTCGGGCGTCCAGTCGTTGCCCTGCCAGTCGATCAGGTGCGCCGGCGGCTCGTCGGTCATCCCCTCCCACCAGATGTCGCCGTCGTCGGTCAGCGCCACGTTGGTGAAGATCGTGTCGTGGTCGAGCGCGTGCAGCGCGGTCGGATTGGTCGCCTCGGACGTGCCGGGTGCGACACCGAAGAAGCCGGCCTCGGGGTTGATCGCATACAGGCGCCCGTCGGGACCGGGACGCATCCAGGCGATGTCGTCGCCGATGGTTTCGACCTTCCAACCCGGAATGGTCGGACGCAGCATCGCCAGGTTGGTCTTGCCGCAAGCTGACGGGAAGGCGGCGGTCAGATGGTAGGTGCGGCCGTCCGGACCGGTGATCTTGAGGATCAGCATGTGTTCGGCCAGCCAACCCTCGTCGCGGGCCAGCACCGAAGCGATCCGCAGCGCGTAGCACTTCTTGCCCAGCAGCGCGTTGCCGCCGTAGCCGGAGCCGAACGACCAGATCTCGCGGGTCTCGGGAAAGTGGGTGATGTACTTCTCGTCGTTGCACGGCCACGGGACATCGGGACGACGGTTGCCGTTGATGTCGACCAGCGGATAGCCGACCGAATGCACCGCAGGCACCCAGTATTCGCCGGCGCCGATGTGAGCCAGCGGCTCGGCGCCCATCCGGGTCATGATGCGCATGTTGACCACCACGTAGGGCGAATCGGTGATCTCGATGCCCAACTTGGAGATGTTGCCGCCCAGCGGACCCATCGAGAACGGCACGACGTACATGGTGCGGCCCCGCATGCAGCCGTCGAAGAACGTTGCCAGGGTCTGCTTCATCTGGCTGGGTTCGGCCCAGTTGTTGGTCGGCCCGGCGTCCTGCTCGCGCTCGGAGCAGATGAAGGTGCGGGACTCGACCCGTGCCACATCGGACGGCGTCGAGCGGGCCAGGTAGCTGTTCGGACGCTTGTCGGGGTTGAGTTTGATCAGGGTGCCTGAGTCGACCATCTGTTGGTACAGCCGGTCGCGCTCGGCCTCTGAGCCGTCGCACCAGTAGATCTCATCGGGTTGGGTGAGTTCGGCCACACCGGCCACCCACCTGACTAGTGCCTCCGGCGCATCGGCCGGGGCGGTTTCGGCGATCTGAATAGAATCGACCGACATCACGGCTCCTTCTTGCTGCCTGCCACGCTGCAGGCTCTTGGGTGCGATCTTGTATACCATCTTGCCGCAGATGTGCAGGTGCCGCTGGAGCTCAGTTGGACTCATGCCGACCCGATCAACTAAGCTCGTCAGTCGGCGGTTCGGGCACGATCCGGACGCCGCCCAAGCGCCCGTAGCTTAACGGATAGAGCATCTGACTACGGATCAGAAGGTTGGGGGTTCGAATCCCTCCGGGCGCGCCACGGCATCCAGAACTCAGGTCTCGGCCTGAGTTCTTCTGTTTCGGCAGAGTGCCGTGGGTGCTCCGCTCAGCGGAGGTGATCCCACTATCGGTGTCCCGCGATCGGACGCCAGGAGGAGATCCCCGCCGCGCGGGGGAACTCTCTGGGACGCCGGCTTGCCCTCATGACAAGGGCAAGCCGACTTTGTTGGGATCCAATACTGCTGGTGGGCCCCGTGGGAGCTTCAGCCTGAGCCTGGTCCCGGTTCCCACACTCCAACAGTATCGGAAGACTATGGGTGTAAGGACTATAGGTGTAAGCATGCCTGGGGAGGGGCGGGTGGTCCTGTGCGCCACGACCAAGAACTGTCTGTGCGGGCGGCTAGCCTCCTTGCCACTGGTCGTAGGAAGTGTGGTGTGACATGAAGTGGTCTGAAGCTGCTTGGTCGGTATGGGGGAAGCTCGACCCTGCGTCGGACAGCTGGATGCCACTGGTAAGGCACCTGGAGGACGCAGCAGCAGTGGCGGGCTACATCTGGGATAGCTTCCTGCCACCTGCCACGCGAAGCTACATCTGCGAGGCCCTCGCGATCCCTGATGATCAAGGGCGCCGGATGGTCTGCTGGCTTGCCGGGGTTCACGACATCGGTAAGGCGACACCGGCCTTCGCCGCAAAGGCGCTGCCGATCTTGCCGACGGTGCTCGACCGTATGCGCGATCACGGGCTTGACGCGCGGCCGACGCCAGAAGACAAACATGCGCCGCACGCCACAGCGGGGCAGCTGCTGCTCGACGAGTGGATGTCAGTCCGTCACCCGGCATCGACAAAGCGCTTCCGGGACACATTGACGTGCGTCGTTGGTTGTCACCACGGCACCACGCCCTCGGCCGTGGCCATACAGGCGGCCCGCAGCCATCCGTTGCAACTCGGAAGTGGGCGGTGGCGTGACGTGCGCTTCGAGATCCTGGACAAGATGACGGAGGACACCGGTGCCGGTGAGCACCTGGAAGGATGGCTGAATCGTCGGGTGCCTCTCCCTGTTCAGGTTCTGCTTACGGGCATCGTCATCATGGTCGACTGGATCGCGTCCAACACCGACTACTTCCCCTACGTCGACAACCCCACTGGTGATCGATTGAGCCTGGCGCTCGATGTTCTCGATCTGCCAGAGCCGTGGCTTCCCGCTGCGGGAGCGACGGATGCGGATCAGTTGTTGGTGAAGCGATTCCCGGCGTTGGACGGAAACCGCGCTCGATCGCTGCAGGCGAGTCTGTTGGCCCAAGCCCGACGTGCGATTGAGCCTGGCCTCTTCATCGTCGAGGGCCCGATGGGTGTGGGAAAGACGGAAGCAGCTCTGCTCGCTGCCGAGGTGCTGGCCGAGCGCTTCGGCCTGGGCGGCGTGTTCGTCGGCTTGCCCACGATGGCGACCGCGGATCCGATGTTCGACCGTGTGCATCGGTGGTTGAAAACGACGCTCGGTGCCCGCGACGTCAGCATCACGTTGGCACACGGCAAGGCGGCACTCAACGATAACTACGCGGGCCTGCTGCCGCGTCGTTGGCGAGGGCGTCTCTACGACGAGACCGCGTCGGGCGATCTTGTCGGTGAAGCCGTGGTCAACGAGTGGCTCCGCGGCCGGAAGCGGAACGGACTCGCGAGCTTCGTCGTTGGCACGATCGACCAGAGTCTTTTTGCGGCACTCAAGGCGAAGCACGTGGTTCTGAGGCACCTGGGCTTGGTGAGCAAGGTGGTCATTATTGATGAGGTCCACGCCGCTGATGACTACATGCGTGAATACCTCAAGCGGTTGCTGTCTTGGCTGGGTGTCTACCGAACGCCGGTCATCCTGATGTCAGCAACCCTTCCTCCGGAGCAACGAGACGAGTTTCTCCGGGCCTACGCCCAGGGGCGCGGGGCAACGCAATCGATCACAACGTCCAGGTCGGACGCCTACCCCCGGATCTCGATGTACGACAGTCAGGTGAGTGAGATTGAAGTTGCGTCAGACGCCCGTGTGCTCGATGTGGGTTTGGGACGTCTGCCGGATGATCTCGGTGGCCTCGTCGCACTGTTCCGCGAAGTGCTCGTGGAGGGTGGCTGTGCTGCTGTGATCTGCAACACCGTGACTCGGGCGCAGGAGGCGTTTGCCGTGCTCCAAGCCGAATTCGGGTCAAGTGTTCGGCTCGTGCACAGCCGGTTCATCGCGCCCGATCGAGCTCGCCGCGAAGCCGAGTTGGTCCGCGAGCTGGGTCCAACCGGCAACCGCCCTGAGCGGCTTGTCGTCGTGGGTACACAGGTTCTCGAACAATCCTTGGATGTCGACTTCGACGTGATGGTGACGGATCTGGCGCCAGCCGATCTGATGCTCCAGCGGGCCGGACGCCTGCATCGCCATGAACGTCCTGGTCGACCGGACGGCGTTGCTCACCCGGTCTTGTGGATTCGAGGTGTAGACGACTGGCAGGCCAATCCCCCACAAGCCGTGCGAGGTTCCCGCGCCGTGTACGGCAACCAACGACTCTTGCGTGCTGCGTCTGTACTGAATGAAATGCGGTCGATTCGGTTTCCAGACGACATTCCACGGCTTGTCCGATTGGCCTATTCCTCTGATTCTCGGCCTCCCGAGGGTTGGCGGGAGGTGTGGGATGCAGCCGAGGACCAGGAGTTCAGCGAACGTCAACGTGCAATAGCTCGAGCCCACACTTACCTCATGGATTCACCAGCCAAGCCGAGCACCGTGAGCGGATTGATCGATGTTGAGGCGGGTGATCCAGACAGGGCCGAGGAGCAGGGTAAGTCCCAGGTACGCGACAGCGACGAGGGTCTGGAGGTGATCGCTCTCTGGCGAGCTGGGGACGGGTTGCTCCGCCTTCCCTCCGGGCTCCAGCACTATTCTGGAGCGGTCATTCCCGAGGGTGTTCAGTGGGGCACCGCTGCGGACGAGAGGCTGGCTCGTGCAATGGCCGCTTGCACGCTGAGGCTACCGGCTTCGTTGTGCTACCCAGCGCTGATCGACGCAGTGATTGCGGATTTGGAACACATGGCGGACTATTCCGGTTGGCAGCAGTCCCGTTGGATTTCCGGGCAACTCGTCCTAATCTTCGACGACTCCGGAGTTTCGCACGTGGCAGATCGTGTTTTGACCTATGATCCCGAGCAGGGCCTCAGCGTTGGTATGCCCGAGGAGTCGCGTCGATGACGACAGTTAGTAGTGCGTTCAACCTCTTGGACGAACCCTGGATTCGAGTGCGCATGCTCAACGGCGAGGTACTCGATGTATCGCTGGACAAGGTATTCGAATCGGCACATCAGATCAGTGGGCTTGCCGGCGAGATTCCCACCCAGGACGTGGCGATGCTCCGACTTCTTGAGGCCGTGCTGCTCGGCGCCACGCGAAAGAGTCAGCCTCGCAACGACAACGAGAACATCGACCTCTGGGATGCTTGGTGGCGTTCTGGTCGGGTGCCCGTTGATATCGTCTCGAACTACCTTGAGGAGCATCGAGAACGCTTCTATCTCTTGCATGAGAGTGCGCCGTTCATGCAGGTGGCCGGGCTGCACACGGCGAGTGGTAACGCATCTGGCTTGATCAAGCTGATAGCTGACGTTCCCGACGGACACCAGTACTTCACGACGAGGGCCGCGCGGGGGGTTGAGTCACTTTCCTTGGCTGAGGCGGCACGCTGGCTTGCCCACTGTCATGCCTTCGATCCGGCAGGAATCAAGACGGGTGCCGTTGGAGATCATCGAGTGAAGGGCGGCAAGGGCTATTCGATGGGCTATCCGGCGTGGGTCGGAAACTTGGGAGTCATCGTCGTCAACGGTGCGAACCTGTTCGAGACTTTGCTGCTCAACCTTCCTTTGCCGCTTTTTGCTGACCCGGAGGATCGGCCAGCGTGGGAACGGCCGCCTGTGCCGGCCGGCGTATGCGCCGATCATCCGCTACCCATCGGGCCTGCCGACCTGCTCACATGGCCTTCGCGCCGTGTCCGACTGTTGGAACGAGACGGGCGCATCGTAGATGTCCAGATTTCCAACGGCGATCGACTGGGCCCCCAGAACCAGGCTCGGAACGAGTCGATGTCATCGTGGCGCAAGAGTCAGAACCAGTCCAAGCGTGGTGAGGGCGACGTGTATATGCCGGTGATCCATGCGCCGGAGAAGCGGATTTGGCAGGGTCTCGGATCGCTGTTGATCACGGCGGAGGGATCCACTCAACGGGCGCCTGTCCTGCAGTGGTTGGCAACGTTGGTCGAAGCGGGATGCCTGCCGAGCGACTATCGGGTCCGCCTGCGCACGATAGGGATCGAATACGGAGCGCAGGCGAGTTCCATCGCCGGTGCGGTCGATGATGGGCTGGATGCTCGAACTGGCGCACTGACAGACCCGATCCTCGTCCAGTGCGCTGTTGATGCTGCTGCTCGAGCCGGCAACGCCGTCGTGGCACTGGTGAACCTCGCCAGCAACCTGGAACAAGCCGCTGGAGGTGACTCCGAGCGCCCTAGGCCACGCACCTTCGAGTTCGGCTACAGCTTGCTGGATGGGCCGTACCGCCGCTGGCTGAGTGAACTGGCAGATGTGACAACTACCGCACAGCGCCTTGACGATTGGAGCGAGCAGGTGCGACACATCCTCCTTGATGCCGGTCAATCTCTGATCACGGCCGCTGGGCCGGCGGCGGTCGTCGGACGTCTGGTTTCCAGGATGGGATCCGACGAGAAGCAGCGCATCGATGCAGGGCTTGCCGGGATCTGGTTCCGGGCGGCGCTGAACAAAGCACTGGGGATCGTCCCCGTTTCGCAACGCCAGGAGGTCGCACCATGACCGAGTCCGCCCCCGTGATTACCCGCGCAGACATTCTGAGAAGAGAGGTCGACCGACGAGTGCGGGAACTGCAGCGCGCCTACCTGGATTCCACCGATCGGGGCAACTCGGATGCCACGGCGACATTGGCTCGTCTGCGGCGCTGTGATGCCGAGGCCGTGGGATCTGAGCCACTGGTGTGGGAGGTCACCCTGGGCGGTCTTCCTGACGAGTTGCGCTGGGATGATGCCTCCAGCCCGGCGGAGCGGGCTGTCCATGCGGCACTGGTGCTCTACGCCACGCACCAGCAGTCGAATCTGGCGCCGGTCCATGTCAAAGGTGCTCGTTTGGGTGGGGCCGTCCGGCGACTGTCGGAGGCGAGGGGGCATGGTGGCGAGGCCGACGAGTCGAGCATCCGAAGACTGCACCAAGTGGTGCTGGCAAGTGACGTAGCCGGTCGGCTGCATCACCTGCGAGGGCTGATCACCCTGCTTCGGAGCGAGTCAGAGCCGATCCCGCTCGACTACGCCCAACTGGCCGTCGACCTCTGGCGCCTTCTCGATCCAAAGCAAGACAGCGAACGTGTCGTGGCTCGATGGGGTCGCGATCTGCACAACCGGCCGCGCGCCACGACAGGAGAACCCGAATGAACCTCACCATCGATGTGCACGTCATCCAGTCCGTGCCGCCCAGCAACCTCAATCGTGATGACACGGGTAGCCCCAAGACGGCGATCTATGGCGGTGTTCGACGGGCCCGTGTGAGCAGCCAGGCATGGAAGCGTGCAACGCGGCGTGACTTCGAGGACTACCTCGACACCACAGAGTTCGGAGTGCGCACGAAGCGTGCGGTTGAACTACTGGCCGGCCGAATTAGACAACTGAGTCCTGAGGTTGATGATGAGGAAGCGCAAACTCGGGCAACGATCGTCCTCAAGCAGGCGGGCCTAAATACGAAGCCTCGCCGGAAGGCGGAGGCCGGTGAACCCGAGCTCACGGAGTACCTGGTCTTCTTCAGCAATCAGCAACTCGACAAGCTGGCTGCGCTCGCGGTGGAGTCGAACGACAGCCCGCCGAGCGTGCGCGCGGCCAAGGGAGTCCTGAAGGAAGGCAACAGCTTGGATTTGGCCCTGTTCGGCAGAATGGTCGCCAACGATGCCGATCTCAACGTCGATGCCGCCTGCCAAGTTGCGCACGCCGTCAGTACTCATGCCGTGACCAATGAGTACGACTACTACACCGCGGTCGACGACAAGAATCCTGACGACGAAACCGGTGCTGGGATGATCGGAACCGTCGAGTTCAACTCGGCGACGCTCTACCGATATGCGACAGTGAGTGTGGGTGCTCTTCAGGAGAATCTTGGCCACGGTGAGGCGACGGCTCGGGCGATCGAGGCCTTTGTTCGGTCGTTCGTGCAGTCCATGCCCACCGGAAAGCAGAACACGTTCGCGAACGGCACTCTGCCGGAGGCAGTCGTGGTTATGGTGAGGAACCGCGGAGTCAATCTGGTGGGTGCTTTCGAGGACGCTGTTGTTGCTCGGCAGGATGGCTTCGTCCAAGGCTCTTGTCAGCGATTGGCCGTGTATGCGAATGAGGTCGCCAGCGCCTACTCCGCGCCTCCGGAGGCGACCCTGGTCACCCGTGTGGGCGAGCGTACCGCTGCTCTCGATGATCTGGGTGGGGAGCGGGTTGCCTTTGATGAACTCGTCTCGAAGGTCGGCGGGTTGGTTCGCGAGTCGACGAGCGTGCAGTGACTGTCCTGCTCCTACGTCTCGCGGGGCCGCTACAGGCTTGGGGAGACTCGAGCCGGTTCACTAGGCGCGATACTGGTCGATATCCCACCAAGAGTGGGGTACTCGGTCTGCTGGCTGCAGCGGAGGGGCGACGTCGGACTGACGAGATCGAGGATCTGGCGAGACTTCGATTCGGCGTCCGGGTCGACCAGCCCGGTCAGTTGCAGCGGGACTTTCAGACCGCAATCAACTGGTCGACCGGCAAGTCCATGCCCTTGTCCTACCGGTACTACTTGGCGGACGCCGTCTTCGTCGCGGGTGTCGAAGGCGATCGAGAGCTACTCAAAGCCCTCGATGCCGCTCTGACCGATCCAGCGTTCCCGCTCTATCTAGGGCGGCGGTCCTGCCCGACCTCGGGCCGGGTGTCGCTCGGCGTGGCTGAACGGGTCCTGGAGCCGGCATTGCGCGAGGAGGAGTGGCACGCAGCGTCCTGGTATCGCCGCACCCAGCCCCGGCGAGTTGCACTCGAACTAGTGGTTGACGCGGTGCCGGGAGGCACCGACCCAACGGAGACTCGTCGGGATGTTCCATTGAGCTTCAGCCCGGAGCGGCGTGAGTATGGCTGGCGCGAAGTCGCTCAAATTTCCCCAGCCATTGTCGACAATCCACTGGGTCGCCCAGCCCACAAGGCGGCCGGGATCGGTTGGTTCGACGCAGTTGAGGGAGCCTGATGTATCTGACCCAGATGCCGCTGAACCCGCAGAGGCGAGCGGCCCGCGAGTTAGTCATGTCACCACAACGGATGCACGCCGCCATTCTCGCTGGCTTCTTACCGGGTGCACCCGCGCGAGGGCGAGTGTTGTGGCGTCTGGACTCCGATTCGAAATATGAACTGAATCTCTATGTTGTTAGCCCTGAGGTGCCTTCATTCGACGCGCTCGCCGAGCAGGCCGGCTGGAGTTCGGCGCCGGTATGGCGAACCGCTGAGTACGAACGCTTTCTGGGACGCCTTGCACTTGGTCAACGCTGGGTATTCAGATTGGTGGCGAATCCGATTCGCAATGTCCGGGACGCAGCGCCGGGTAGTGCTGGAGACAGGCCGCCTAGGGGAAGTCGAGTCCCACTGATTAAGGATGCAGACCAACAAGAATGGTTGCTCGGGAGGGCCGCATCTTGTGGGTTTGGCGTTGTCCCAGGGGCCTCCGGCGGTCCAAACCTCAGCGTAACGCGTAGTACGCGGCTGCGATTCGGGCGGCACAGCGATGGGGTCACTCGTCAGGTGACGCTGCAAACTGCACAGTTCGACGGCGTCCTCGAGGTGGCCGATGTTAGTGCGCTACGGCGAGCCCTGATCGAGGGCATTGGTGCCGGAAAGGGCTACGGCTGCGGTTTGCTGACACTAGCCGCGGCATCATGAAGCCGATCCCGGGAACCCCGCCGGCGAAGGTTGGTGAGCTTTCCCGGGTCACCGATCGAATCACCTTTCTCTACCTGGAGCGTGCCGTCATCCACAGAGACGGCAACGCCATCACCGTCCGGGACGAACGCGGGGTGATCCACGTTCCTGCGGCGACCATCGCGTCTGTGATGTTGGGTCCTGGGACGACGGTCAGCCATCAGGCGATGATGCTGCTTGCGGACAGTGGTGCCGCTACTGTGTGGATCGGTGAACAGGCCGTGCGCTACTACGCGCATGGCAGGCCGCTCGCCCGGACAAGTCGGCTGTTGGAGGCGCAGGTTACGGCGGTCACCAACCAGTCGAGCCGCTTGCGTGTCGCCCGCCAGATGTACGCGATGCGGTTCCCTGGCGAGGAGACCGATCATCTGACGATGCAGCAGCTCCGCGGGCGTGAGGGTGCCCGGGTGAGGCGGCTCTACCGCGAGAACGCGGCCGACTTCGGTGTGGACTGGAAGTCGCGTGACTATCGTCCGGATGACTTCACGGCGAGCGATGAGTTGAACCAGGCTCTGTCGGCGGCGACCTCTTGCCTGTACGGCGTGGTCCATGCGGTCATCGTTGCGTTGGGGTGTTCACCTGCTCTCGGGTTCGTCCATACCGGCCACGACCGCTCGTTCGTCTTCGACATGGCAGACCTCTACAAGATGGAGCTTGCTGTACCGGTGGCGTTCGAGATCGTGGCGAAGGGAACTGAGGATCTCGGTGGTGACGTCCGGCGCGCCATGCGGGACGCGATGCATTCAGCTCGGCTCATGGGTCGTTGTGTTGAAGACCTGCATCGACTGCTTGGTACCGGTGGTGAGCAAGACACTGACTTCACCGCAGATGTCATCGAACTATGGGACTCGCGGAGCCGTGTGGCCGGTGGCACCAACTATTCGGACGAACCACCGTGGTAGTGCTGGTGCTCACGGCATGCCCAGTTGGCCTCCGAGGTCATGTGACGCGATGGCTCCTGGAAATCGCTCCGGGGGTCTTCTGTGGGCGCGTGTCATCGAAGGTTCGAGATGAGCTTTGGTCACGGGTGGTCGAGATGTCCAAAGACGGGCGGGCTTTGATGGTGTTCAGTAGACGCGGAGATCAGGGCATGGACTTCCGTGTGCATCGCCATGATTGGGAACCGGTGGACTTCGATGGGATACGTCTCATTCGTCGCCCCGAGGATGCGGCCGCTGTTCCGTCCATGCGTCCAGGTTGGAGCGTGGCTAGTAGGCGGCGACGAGCTCGAAAGTGAAGTAGCGTGACCTGATCGGCTCGTATCGGACCTTGTCAGGAAGTGCCGTCCCCGCCCGCGCGGGGGTGAGCCCGAACCGGCGATTCCATCCCACAACGTGCGCCCGCCGTCCCCGCCCGCGCGGGGGTGAGCCCGGCATCATCTTCCCGGCTCACAATGCTGCCGCGCCGTCCCCGCCCGCGCGGGGGTGAGCCCGCTGCCGTAGGTGCGCCCGATAGTGAGGCCGAGCCGTCCCCGCCCGCGCGGGGGTGAGCCCGGCTGGGTGCTGACCGCACCCGCCGGCACGAAGCCGTCCCCGCCCGCGCGGGGGTGAGCCGGCGAAGGCCGACCTGGCTGCCCGGCTGAAGAAGCCGTCCCCGCCCGCGCGGGGGTGAGCCCTCCGCCCGGGCGCGTGCCATCGCCAGACGGATGCCGTCCCCGCCCGCGCGGGGGTGAGCCCTCCATGCCGTAGTGGTCGCGGCAGACGTCCCGGCCGTCCCCGCCCGCGCGGGGGTGAGCCCCTTCAGGGTCGAAGAATGACCAGAGATAGGAGGCCGTCCCCGCCCGCGCGGGGGTGAGCCCACCTCCACCAAGGGCGGAACGTCATGGACTCCGCCGTCCCCGCCCGCGCGGGGGTGAGCCCTCCACAGCAGGTACCGAAGGCCACCCGCGATGGCCGTCCCCGCCCGCGCGGGGGTGAGCCCGCCGCGCTGTACCGCGCGGTCGCCAAGCTGCTGGCCGTCCCCGCCCGCGCGGGGGTGAGCCCTGCTCGCCACCGCCGACGACGCCGCCATCGACGCCGTCCCCGCCCGCGCGGGGGTGAGCCCGTATGCGCTGGAACGCCGTGTGCTGGTCGTGGGCCGTCCCCGCCCGCGCGGGGGTGAGCCCGGGCCAGTCGGCTCGGCTAGTACGGCAGATGCGCCGTCCCCGCCCGCGCGGGGGTGAGCCCGCAGCGGCGATGTAGGTGGTCGCCGCGCCA
>JBDHZN010000005.1:0-38100 GCA_039811845.1 Micropruina sp.
CGACGACACCCGGGCCATGATCGCCCACGCCGACCGTGCCGACAGCCACCGAGCGGTCGTGATCGGCGGCGGCCTGCTCGGCCTCGAAGCGGCCCGCGGCCTGCAGCGATTCGGGCTCGACGTGGCCGTGGTGCACGCCGCACCGCACCTGATGAGCGCCCAGGTCGGTGCCCAGGCCGGCCAGATCATCCGGCGCAAGGTGGAGGCGCTGGGCATCGCCGTGCACACCTCGTCCCGCACCGCCGGCCTGATCGGCGAGACCAGGGTCGAGGGTCTGGCGCTGTCCGACGGCAGCCGGCTGCCCTGCGACCTGGTCGTCGTCGCCGCCGGCATCCGGCCCAACGTCGACGTCGCCGAGACCAGCGGCTTCACCGTCGAGCGGGCGATCGTGGTGGACGACGACCTGCGCACCGTCGACGACCCGCAGGTCTGGGCGGTCGGCGAGTGCGTCCAGCACCGCGGCCAGGTGTACGGCCTGGTGGCGCCGCTGTGGGAGCAGGCGGTGGTGCTCGCCGACCAGATCACCGGGCGCGACCCGTCCGCCGCCTACCACGGCTCGCGGACGTCGACGAAGCTCAAGGTGGCCGGCGTCGACGTGGCCGCGATGGGGTTGCAGGGCCCGGAACGGGACGACGACGAGCACGTGGTCTTCACCGAGCCGGCCCGCGGCGTGTTCAAGTCGGTGGTGGTCCGCGACGACAAGGTCGTCGGCGCCACCCTGGTCGGCGACACCAGCAAGGTGGCCTTCCTGACCCAGGCATTCGACCAGGGCATCGCGCTGCCGCAGGAACGGGCGGCGCTGCTGTTCGAGTTGGGCGGGCCGAGCGAGGCGGTCGGGGTGGCCGAGCTGGCCGACGACGCCCAGGTGTGCAACTGCAACGGGGTCAGCAAGGGCCAGCTGGTCGCCTGCGTCCATGACGGGGCCGGCACGGTCCGCGAGGTGATGGATCGCACCAGGGCCGGCAAGGGCTGCGGCTCGTGCAAGGAGATGGTCTGCGCGATCGTGGAGCTGGCCGGGAAGGGGTCGATCACCGCCGACCCGTCCGCCGACTGGTACGTGCCGGGCGTCCCGCTGGACAAGCCGACGCTGATGGCCCGGATCCGCGAACTGGAGCTGACCTCGGTGTCGGCGGTGTTCGCGGCGCTGGCACCCGGCGGCGCCGAGGACGCCAAGTCGAAGATGGGCCTGGCGTCGCTGCTGAAGATGATGTGGGCCGACCGCTACGTCGACGAGAAGGACGCCAAGTTCATCAACGACCGGGTGCACGCCAACATCCAGAAGGACGGCACCTTCTCGGTGGTGCCGCAGATGCGCGGCGGGGTGACCACCGTCGAGCAGCTGCGCGCCATCGCCGACGTCGCCGAGCGTTACGACGTGCCCATGATCAAGGTCACCGGCGGGCAGCGGATCGACCTGCTCGGCGTCCGCAAGGAGGACCTGCCGAAGGTCTGGGGCGACCTCGGGATGCCCTCCGGCTTCGCCTACGGCAAGAGCATGCGCACCGTGAAGACCTGTGTCGGCCAGGAGTTCTGCCGGTTCGGCACCGGCGACTCGACCCGGCTGGGCATCGAGCTGGAGACCCGGCTGCAGGGCATGGAGTCGCCGGCGAAGATGAAGCTCGCCGTCTCCGGCTGCCCGCGCAACTGCGCCGAGTCCTACGTCAAGGACGTCGGGATCGTCGCGATCGAGGGCGGCCGCTGGGAGATCTACATCGGCGGCGCGGCCGGCGCGCACATCCGCAAGGGCGACCTGCTCACCACGGTGGACAGCGCCGAGGCGGCCAAGACCCTGACCGGCCGCTTCCTGCAGTACTACCGGGAGAACGCCAACTGGCTGGAACGCACCTACGCGTTCGTGCCGCGGATCGGCCTGGAGCGGATCAGGGCCGTCGTGGTGGACGACGCCGACGGGATCGCCGCCCGGCTCGACGCCGCCGTCCAGCATCACGTCGACACCTTCGTCGACCCGTGGCTGGAGGGTGCCGAGCCGGCCGTTCCGGGCCAGTTCCGGACGGCGCTGCCGCTGACCGTGCTGCCCACGGTGGGACGCCGGTCATGACCGCCGCGACGATGCTCAGCCACGACCTGGGCCCGCTCGGCGACATCCCCGCCGGCGAGGGCCGCGCCTACCGGCTGGCCGGGCGGCAGATCGCCGTCTTCCACCTGCGCGGCGGCGTGGTCCGGGTCGTCGACGCCGTCTGCCCGCACCGGGGCGGCCCGCTCGCCGACGGCCAGACCGACGGCCGGGTGGTGCTCTGCCCGCTGCACCTCACCGCGTTCGACCTGGAGACCGGCTGCGCCGTCGGCGCCGCCTACAGCCTGACCACCTACCCCGCGCACGTCGACGAGACGGGTCGCGTCATCGTCTCGGTGCCGGCCGACCCGATCTGACCCACCCGAAGGAGACTCCGATGAGCACCACCACCCGGACGGTGACCAGCCGTCCCCGGCTCGAACCTCGCCGCGTCGGCCGCTGGATCGACGACTGGCGTCCCGAGGACCCGGCGTTCTGGAACGAACGTGGCGCGGCCATCGCCCGCCGCAACCTGATCTACTCGGTCGCCAGTGAACACATCGGCTTCTCGGTCTGGACGCTGTGGTCGGTGCTGGTGCTGTTCCTCGGCCCCAACTACGGCTTCGACGTCGGCCAGAAGTTCCTGCTCACCGCCGTGCCGTCGCTGCTCGGTTCGCTGGTGCGGGTGCCGTACACCTTCGCCGTCGCGATCTTCGGCGGCCGGAACTGGACGGTGATCTCGGCGGCGCTGCTGCTGGTGCCGACGGTGGCGATCGCGCTGGTGCTGGAGCCCGGGGTGTCGTTCGAGACGCTGCTGCTGGTCAGCGCCCTGGCCGGCGTCGGCGGCGGCAACTTCGCCTCGTCGATGACCAACATCAACGCCTTCTTCCCGGCCCGGCTGAAGGGCTGGGCGCTGGGCATCAACGCCGGCGGCGGCAACCTCGGCGTCGCCGTGGCGCAGGTGGTCGGGCTGGCGGTGCTGGCGCTGACCGGCACCCAGTACCCGCGGCTGATGGTCGCCATCTACATTCCGCTGATCGTCCTGGTCACCGTGCTGTCCGCGATCAAGATGGACAACCTGAGTCAGGTCAGCAACGCGAAGGGGGCGATCCGCGAGGTCTCCACCCACGCCGAGAGCTGGGTGCTGGCGTTCCTCTACATCGGCACCTTCGGGTCGTTCATCGGGTTCTCCTTCGCGTTCGGCCAGGTGCTCCTGGTCCAGTTCCCGAAGGAGTTCCCGAACCCGGCCGCCGCCGCGGCGCTGACCTTCCTCGGTCCGCTGCTCGGCTCGCTGATCCGCCCGGTCGGCGGCCGGCTGGCCGACCGCTACACCGGCTCGCTGGTGACCTTCTGGAACTTCGTGGCGATGGCGCTCGGCACCTCGGTGGTGCTGCTCGCGGCGCTGCTGCATTCGCTGCCGCTGTTCGTCGCCGGCTTCGTCACCCTGTTCGTGTTCTCCGGCCTGGGCAACGGCTCGACCTACAAGATGATCCCGGCGATCTTCCTGGCCAAGGCACAGTTGTCGGTCGGGGCCGGCACCCCGGTCGCCGAGGCGGACGCCGTCTCGCTGCGCCGCTCGGGGGCGCTGATTGGGCTGGCCGGTGCCATCGGCGCGCTGGGCGGCTTCGGGGTGAACCTGGCCTTCCGGCAGTCGTTCCTCAGCATGGGCAACGCCAACGGCGCCTACCTGGGGTTCATCGGCTTCTACCTGGTCTGCCTGGTGGTGACCTGGTCGTGGTTCATGAAGCGCCGGCCGGGGCGGCTCGAAGGGGTCTGACCGGAACGGGGTCAGGCGTCCGGGGCCGGAGCGGTCCCGGGCTGCCTGGCCGGCATCCACAGCTCGACCGTGCCCGACTCGAGATCGAGCGGCTTCGGACCGGCGCCGCCCTTCTTCTGGTCGACGACGAGGATCTTCTCCAGATCGCGCTGTTCCCGGGTGTGCCGCACCCCCGGGTTGAACAGCGCGAAGAAGTCACTCATCGGATCAGTGTAGGCGCGGGGGTCACGGATCCCTCAGCCGGGCGAGCTCGTCGGGCCCGATGCCGACCAGCGTCCCGCCGACCACGATCGTGTACAGGCCGTGGCGCTGCCGGTGGGCGCCGCGCTGGCGTCCGGTCCGCGGGTCGACCAGCCGGAGGTTCCCGCCGGCGAACAGCAGGTCGCCCTTCCAGGCCCGCACCGTGCCCAGCGATCCCTGGACCGGCTGCTGCCAGTGCAGTTCGCCGGTGCGGGCGTTGACCGCGAACAGCTGGGAGGTGTCCGCGACCAGGGTGAGCCCGCCGACGAAGACGGCCCGGGGCGAGACCGTCATCCCGAACGCCGAGCCGTTGCGGGTGCGCGCCAGCGGGCCCATCGTCCGGCCGGTCGCCGGATCGACCCGGACGGCGGTGCCGTCGGCCTGCAGGAACACCGGGTCGGTGACGTCGCCCGCGCGCGGGTCGCGGTCGGGGAAGGCCAGCCGGGTGTCGGCGGCGGTCTCGTGCAGCCTGGTCAGCGCATAGTCGTAGGCGACGGCGACGGCCCCCGCGTTGCACCACAGCCGGGTTCCGTCGTCCACCAGCCGCGAGCACCGCGGCATGCCGGCGAGCCGGCCGCGGCGCAGGTCGAGCAGGGCGGTCGTCTGCCCGGACCAGAGGGCGGTCAGGCCGTCGGCCACCTTCCGGATGCGGGGCCGGTCGAGCGCCGGGCCGTCCGGGATCGGCAGCTTGCGGTCGTAGATCCGGTTGTTGCTGAACAGCCCCGGATGCTGCGGCTGATCGCGCAGGTCGAGTCGCCAGCGCTGCCGAAGCTCGGCGTCCAGGCCGGTGACCACCGCGTGCGGAGCCGGCTGCCGCTGCTCGACGAGCATCACCCGGTCGCCGTCGACATGCAGCAGGGTCAGCCAGCCGGCGAAGTCGACGCCGCGGCGTTCGCGGCCGGTGGCCGGATCGAGGACGGAGATCCGCCACCGGATGCCCAGCCCGGTCGCCGGGTCGGTTGCCGTGGACGCCGCACACAGCACCTCGGATCCGAGCAGTTGCGCCGCGCACAGCCCGTCGGGCAGCTCGGCGCGCCAGGTCGCGCGGCCCGTCCCCGGATCGATGCCGTGCGCGGCGATCCGGTGGTCGGCGGCGTCGCCGGTGAGCACCACCCAACGGGTGCCGGCGTCGACGACGCGGTTCTGGTCGAAGGTGCCGTCGACGGCGCTGATCAGTTCCGCGCCGGCACCCAGGTCGGGGCGCAGCTCGGACGGCCGCACCGACCATGTCGCCACCAGTTCCGGCAGGGTGGGCGCCGGCGTCCGGGGCGGGCTGGGCGTGCGCCGGTCGGCCCGGTCGGGCAGCAGGCCCAGCACGACCACGACCAGGACGAAGATGCCGACGTAGAGGGCCAGCAGCCCGACGGCACGGCGCAGCAGCCTGCGCCGGTCGGCGGGCGCCGCCGTCGGTCGCGGCCCGCTCGATGCGCCGGCGACCCGACGCCTCCCCTTCCCTGCCGTCTTCCTGGCGCTGCCGGCCTTCCCGCCCGCCTGCTCCGGCCGAGGTTCGCGAGTCCGTCCGTCCAGCTCGGCCACGCCGCTGTGCGAGGGCCATCGGAAGTCGGGGCCCGCCGATCGGTCTCCGAGCCCCTTGAGCGAGCGGGCTCGCCGGGGGCGAGAACGAGGCCGGCCGCGAGCGACCGTCGAGGGCGGCGCCGGCCGGCCCGGTTGACCGGCGTCCGGATTCTCCAGGTGAGGCCACTCCGGCGGTCTGGCGAAGAAGTCGGGGCGGCTCACGAGTCGCCGCCCCGACCCGACCCCTGGCACCGCGCGACGACCGACGCGACGGACGATGGGGGCTGCGGCGGAGTCATCGAGCACACGTTAGCGGCGGTGGGGGCACCGGCTTCCGCGCCCGGCGCCTTCCGCAGCGGAGCTAAAACGGTTCCAGCCGCATCGACCGAGGAATCTGGTATTTCAACGTGTGGTGAAACCGCCCGCGGGCCAGCGGATGACCGGTGCGTTCCGGCCCGGTTACGCGGGCGTAGTCTTCTCCGCATGCCTGCTCTGCGATCTCGTACGACGACCCATGGCCGCAACATGGCCGGCGCCCGCGCCCTGTGGCGCGCCACCGGCATGGGAGAGTCCGATTTCGGCAAGCCGATCGTGGCGATCGCGAACAGCTTCACCCAGTTCGTGCCCGGCCACGTGCACCTGCGCGATATGGGCAAACTGGTCGCCGGCGCGGTCGCCGAGGCCGGCGGGGTGGGTCGTGAGTTCAACACCATCGCCGTCGACGACGGCATCGCGATGGGCCACCACGGCATGCTCTACTCGCTGCCCAGTCGCGAGATCATCGCCGACTCGGTGGAGTACATGGTGAACGCGCACTGCGCCGACGCCCTGGTCTGCATCTCGAACTGCGACAAGATCACCCCCGGCATGCTGCTGGCCGCGCTGCGGCTGAACATTCCGACTGTGTTCGTCTCGGGTGGGGCGATGGAGGCCGGCAAGGCGCTGGTCAACGGCGGCACCGTGCAGACCCGGCTCGACCTGGTCGACGCGATGGTCAAGGCGGTCGATCCGAACATCGACGACGCCGACCTGACCGCCATCGAGCAGAACGCCTGCCCCACCTGCGGCTCGTGTTCGGGCATGTTCACCGCCAACTCGATGAACTGCCTGACCGAGGTGCTCGGCCTGTCGCTGCCGGGCAACGGCTCCACGCTGGCCACCTCGGCCGCCCGCCGCAACCTGTTCACCGACGCCGGCAAGCTGGCCGTCAACCTGGCCAAGCGCTGGTACGACGACGAGGATGCCTCGGTGCTGCCGCTGTCGATCGCCACCAAGGAGGCGTTCAACAACGCCATGCGGGTCGACATCGCGATGGGCGGCTCGACCAACACCGTGCTGCACCTGCTGGCCGCCGCCCATGAGGCCGGCGTCGACTTCGACCAGCACGACATCGACGCGCTCTCCCGGGTCACCCCGTGCATCTGCAAGGTGGCTCCGAACTCCGCCAACTACTACATGGAGGACGTGCACCGCGCCGGCGGCATCGTCGCGATCATGGGCGAACTCGACCGCGGCGGGCTGCTCGACCGCAACGTGCACGCCGTCCACGCCCGCGACCTGGACACCTGGCTGGACGACTGGGACATCCGTGGCGGACGGGCCAAGCCCGAGAACGCGGACCTGTACTACGCCGCCCCGGGCGGGGTGCGGACCACCGAGGCGTTCTCGTCCAGCAACCGCTGGGAGAGCCTCGACACCGACGCCGAAGGCGGCTGCATTCGGTCGGTGGCTACGCCTTACACCGCGGACGGAGGCCTTGCCGTGCTGTACGGAAACCTGGCCGAGGACGGCTGCATCGTGAAGACCGCCGGCGTCCCCACCGACCAGTGGGAGTTCCGCGGCCCGGCCAAGGTCGCCGAGTCCCAGGAGGAGGCCGTCGAGAAGATCCTCGGCGGTCAGATCCAGGCCGGCGACGTGGTGGTCGTCCGCTACGAGGGCCCCAAGGGCGGCCCGGGCATGCAGGAGATGCTGTACCCGACGTCCTACCTGAAGGGGGTCGGGCTCGGCCCGAAGTGCGCGCTGATCACCGACGGACGGTTCTCCGGCGGCTCGTCCGGCCTGTCGATCGGGCACGTCTCGCCCGAGGCCGCGTCCGGCGGCACCATCGGCCTGGTCGAGGACGGCGACATCATCACCTTCTCGATCCCGAACCGGACCGTCACCCTCGAGGTCGACGACGCCACCCTGGCGCAGCGCCGGGCAGCCGCCGAAGCCCGCGGCTGGAAGCCGAGGGACCGCAAGCGCGAGGTGTCCTCGGCGCTGAAGATCTTCGCGATGCTCGCACAGTCGGCCGACAAGGGTGCTGCGCGGAGGTCCCCGGACGAACTCTGAGGCCCGCCTGCCGCCGGTCGGTAGGATCTGCCTCACCTATTGCCAGACGTGGAGCGAGGACGTGGAGTCGGTCGTGACCCGGGAGGATCGGCCCGGTAGCAGCGCAGCCGACGGTGGCGCGGCGGCACCCTTCAGCGTGGCTCTGATCGACGATCATCCGGTGTTCACCGGCGCCCTCGCCAGCGTGCTCACCGGGCAGCCCGACGTCAGCGCCGTGTGGACCGCCGCCGGGCTCGACGACGGACGCCGCCTGCTGCGGCGGGAACAGCCCGACCTGGCCGTGGTCGACGTCCGGCTCGACCGGGACGACGGGCTGACCCTGGTGCGCGAGTTGCCGGGGCTGTCCCCCTCGACCAGGGCCGTGGTGCTGACCGCCCATCCGCAGCCGGCGATCGTCCGACGGGCGCGCAGCCTGGGCGCGGTCGCGGTGCTGCCCAAGGGCACCGGGCTGCCCGAGTTGATGGACGCGCTGCGCGCGGTGGTCGCCGGCGAAACCCCGGAATTCGAGGCGACCGCCGATGCCGACGAGCACTCGCTGACCTGGCGGGAGACCGAGGTGCTCCAACTACTGGCCGATGGACGCGATCCGCAGCAAGTGGCCCGGCTGCTGGGGCTCAGCACGCACACCGTCCGCGATCACATCCGCAGCGTCCGGGAGAAGCTCGGCGTGCAGACCGTGCTGGCCGCCGTCGTCGAAGGCTCCCGGCTGGGCGTGGTCGAAGTGCATGTCCGCTGATCCGGCGCCGGCCGGCGCATCGCGGCCGCCGCTGGCCAGGTCCGCGGTCCGGCGACATGTGCTGGGTGTGCTGATCGCCATGCTGATGGTCGGCCTGGCGGTCACCTGGCAGGGCCACCAGCGGGCCACCGAGATGGCTGAGCTGACCGCCGTCGAGAACGTCCGGGCGGTCGCGCTCAGCCTGGCGCTGCCGCTCACCTCCGAGGACATCGACGGCGACGACTCGTGGCACGAGCAGTTCCAGGCCTCGGCCGAGCCGCTGATCGAGGCCGGCGAGGTCGTCGTGGTGCACGTCTGGCGGCGCGTCGACGCCGTCAACGGTGAGATCCTGTGGTCGACCGACGTCGAACGCCGGGGCGTCGCCAAACCCCTGGGCGGTGCGGCGCAGGCGCTGGACACCTGGACTCCGGTGATCGACAAATTGCACGACGGCACCGAATCCGAGGGCCCGCCGCTGCCCAATCTGTACGAGATCTATCTGCCCTTCCGGGACGGCACCGGAACGTCCTACGTGCTGGAGGTCTACAAACCGGTCCGTGATTTCGATGCGATCTACCGCGGCTTGCTGGTCGACTGGTTGCCGATTCCGGTCGCCGGCATCCTGCTGCTCAGCCTGGTCACCTTCCCGCTCAGCCTGCGGCTGGCTCGGACGGCGGCCGGCGCCGAGCGTGACCGGGTGCTGTTCGCCAATCGGGCCCTGCAGGCCCGGGCCGACGAGCATCGCCGGATCTCCGAGGTGCTGCACGAACGAACCGTGCAGGATCTCTCGGCGGCCCGGCTGATCCTCGACAACGCGAAGGAGACCGACGACCCGGCGGCCGTCCGGACGGCGCTGGACCGAACCACCGACCTGCTGGCCAGCGACGTCGCCGACCTGCGCAGCCTGCTGAGCAGCGGCGAGGCGTCCGAGTGGCAGGCAGCGACCCTCACCGAGGCGTTGACCGGATGGATCGCCGGGCTGCCCGACCCGCAGCGCATCGGCTGCGCCCTGCCCGAGCAGCCGTTACCGCTGGCCCGGACGGAGGTGGCGGTCGCCCTGCGAGTGATCAAGGAAGGCGTGCGCAACGCCGTCAAACATGCCGGTGAGACGCCGATCGAGATCTCGGTCGAAGCCGATGGCGGCGAACTGCGGATCGAGGTCGCCGACCATGGCCGGGGCATGACCACACCATCCGGGCCGAGCCTGGACGAAGCGACCGGGCCCGGTCTCGGGCTGCGGATCATCCACTACGCCGCCGGCTCCGTCGGCGGCGAGGCGCGGCTGGAAAGCCGATCCGGGGCGGGCACGACGCTCCGCGTCCGGCTGCCCTACCGGCCCTGAGCGACCCTCTCCGGGCGGTTGGTCAACCCCTCACTTTTGGGGAGCCCAAACCACCGAACCAAACATCCGCCGATGATTAGGTATTCCTAACCTAACTTTTGACGGCCGAATGTCGGCCGCAGATGGGCAGCAACCGGTGCCGGTCACGGCGCCACCGCCCCACCCTTCCAAGGAGCAGGAATGCAACAGCAGAATCGACGACCGCTGGCGCGCGCCGTCGGCGTCATCGCCGGCCTCGGCCTCGTCGCGCCGATCGCGGCCCTGGGCGCCCCCGGCGCCCTCGCCGCGTCCGGCGACCCGGTCATCATCAACCACGGCGCGGCCGACGTCGCCGACGCTTACAACGGGCTGATCCCGGCGCCGGACGGCGGCACCTACAACGTCGGTTACCAGGTGGTCGACGGCACCAACCGGGCCGTGCTGGTCACCAAGAGCAACGCCGACGGCTCGCTCGACACCAGCTTCGGCACCGACGGCCGGGCCGTGATCGACCTGGTCAGCTCGTTCCATGAGACCATCACCACCAACCCGGGAGCGAAGGAGACCGCCAAGGGCGTCGCCGTCGACAAGCTCGGCCGGCTGCTGATCGTCGGTGAGGTCGAGGGCGATCAGTCCGAGGCCGACACCGCCGTCGACACCGACATCTTCGTCGCCCGGCTGCACCCGGCCGGCACCCTCGACCGCAGCTATGGCACCAACGGCGGCTGGACCCGGATCTCGCTCAGCGACGGCGTCAACCCCGCCGGCGGCGCGGCCGTTCCGGACGCCGCTGGTTGGGACATCTTCGTCCGCCCCAACCAGAAGGCCATTCTGTCCGCGGCCATCGGCACCGATTCCGAGGCCACCCGCACCGGACGCGACGCGGCCGCCGTCCAGCTGACCTCGGCCGGCAAGCTGGACAAGTCCTTCGGCGAGGGCGGTGTGGCGAGCATCGAAACCCCGTTCAGCGACAACCTGCGCCGCGGGCTGCTCGACTCCGACGGCTCGTACTTCACCACCGCGTACGCCAACGTCGGCTCGAACAACCAGCCGTTCATCCAGAAGTTCACCCCGGCCGGCAAGCCGGACACCTCCTGGGGTGACGACGGCCTGGCCACCGCATACCCGGGCGGCACCGGCGGCTTCGCCGAGGCCTACGGCATGAAGAAGGACGCCGACGGCAACTACATCGTCAGCGCCTACGGCTACCGCGGCGGACGCACCGGCGCGGCGGCCGGCAACAGCGTCGACGCGCTGCTGTTCAGCCTGAAGCCGAACGGTTCGCTGAACAAGTCCTGGGCCGACCGCGGCCTGGTCGCCTACCACGTGGGTGAGGACGGCAACAACAGCGGCGACCGGCACCGCGACCACGTGATCCTGCCCGATGGGCGGATCGTCGGCGTCGGCGGCACCAGCGGCACCAGCAACGCGCTGATCACCATCACCGCAGCAGACGGTACCCCCGGCACCGCCGAGGTGCTCGACTTCGGCGGCAGCGACGACTACCTGTGGGGCATCACCACCATCGGTGACGGCTACCAGGTGGTTGCTGCCGGCTACGGCGGCGGCGACGCCCAGCTGGTCACCCTCGACCTGTCCCCGGTGGCCTCGCAGACCGAACTGACCCTGGCCAAGACCAGCACCACCTTCGGCGCCGCCAACACCGGCTCGATCAAGGTAAGCGCCGGCGACGCACCCGTCTCGGCCAAGGCGATCGTCACGGTGGACGGCAAGCAGCCGCAGACCGTGCAGATCGGGTCCTCCGGCATCGGCAGCTTCAGCCTGCCCGCCACGCTGACCGCCGGTAAGCACACCGTCGAAGCCACCGTCACCCCGGGTGCGGGTGTGGCCGGGTCGAAGGCTTCGGCCACGGTGACGGTCGCGAAGGCGTCCTCGAAGACGACGCTGAGCCTGCCGAAGAGCGTGAAGAAGTCGAAGCAGGCCACCGCCACCATCAAGATCAGCGGCAGCGGTCTGCCCGGCGGCTACGCACCGACGGGCAAGGTCACCGTCTACGACGGCTCGAAGAAGCTGAAGACGGTCACCCTGTCCGCCTCGGCGAAGGGCACCGTCAAGGTGAAGCTGCCCAAGCTGAAGGCCAAGAAGCACACCATCAAGGTCAGCTACGCGGGCGACTCGAACCTGAAGTCGTCCAAGACCTCGAAGAAGCTCAAGGTCACCAAGTAAGTCCCTCCCGACCGCTGGTTGAGCTTGCCGAAATCCCTTTGACAACGGGTTTCGGCGAGCTCGACCGGCGGATCTCCCACCCCCGCCGTTGTCCACGAACTCCGCTCACTCGACGAAGAAGGTTCCGATGCACGCTCAGACTCACACCTTGCGGCGGGTGATAGCCGTCCTGATCGCCGGACTGATGGTGACGTCCGGCCTGGTGCTCAGCACTCAGCCCGCGCATGCCGCGGTCACCGTCACCGATCCGAACTCGGGGGCGAGCATCACGCTCAGCAAGAACCGCATCGAGCCCGGGGAGCGGATCGAGATCTCCGGGCGCGGTTTCACCCCGATCCAGGGCAGCAGCGGTGAGCCGCTGGTCGCCGTCCGTCCCTACGACTTCGATGAGGGCCCCGCCTGGACCACCGGCGGGCGCGACGCCTATCGTCCGGCGAACCCGAGCCAGCCGCCGGGCAGCGAGGCGAAGTACTGGTTCGTCACCCATCACGACCAGGACGGCTCGTTCGAGGGCTGGCTGCAGGCACCGGCTTCGCTGACCCCGGCTGGTCCGCTGGGCAACGGCCAGCACTGGCTGCGGATCCTCTCCGGCGCCTTCTTCACCACCACCGGCGACCGGATCACCGACGCGATCACCTTCCAGGTGCCGTTCAGCGTGGCCAGTGATTCGGCGACCCTCAACACTGGACTGACCAGCCCGACCGGTGTCTTCCAGGCCGGGACGACGTTCCGGCCGGGCGCGCAGCTCACCGTGCGCGGCGACGGATTCACCCCGGGTGCTCAGGTGGCCGCGACACTCGACGGCAAGGCACTGACCAGCGAGATCACCGCCGATGGCAACGGTGCACTGCCCGCCCAGGCACGCGTCACCCTGCCCAGCGACGTCGCTGTGGGCTCGCACACCCTGCGGCTGGCGACCGGTACCCTCGCCGCCCAGGTGTCGCTGAAGGTGACCGCGACACCGACCGCCACCCTGCTCACCCCACACGTCCAGCCGGGTGGCACGATCCGGTTCAACCTAACCGGCTACATCGGCGTGGGCGGCGCCCCGCAGAAGGTCGCGGTGGTCGTCAACGAGAAGGTGCTGGCCTGCATCCAGGCGGGCAGCAACGGCTCGGCCACCGGCAGCGCGAAGCTCCCGGCGGAACTCACCGGCACGGTCGTGGTGGGCTTCAACGTCGGGCTGTCCTGCGTGTTGCCGCCGGCCGGCGTGATCAACGACCAGCCGATCTCGCGGATCACCCGGGAGGTCACGGTGGACGCCGAGGCGCCCCAGCCGCGGACGGCCACCCTGGCGGTGACCGCACCCAAGACGGTGCGCTACGGCGCGGCCCGGACGTCGACCGTCACCCTCAAGATCGATGGCGCTGCGGCGTCCGGTGAGGTCGAGGTCGCCCAGGGCAGCTGGACGAAGACCGTCGCGGTCAGTGCCAAGGGCACCAAGGTGACCCTGCCGGTCGACGCATCGGTGGGCAGCCAGAAGGTGACCGCACACTTCGCCGGCGACGCCAATACCGCGGCAGCCACGGCATCGAAGACCTTCAAGGTGACCAAGGCATCCTCGTCGGCCTCGCTGAAGCTCTCGGCGTCCAAGATCAAGCGCACCAAGCGGGTGAACGCCACCGTGAAGATCGGGATCAGTGGATCCAAGCTCGCGGCGACCGGAACGGTGCGGGTCTACGACGGCAAGAAGCGACTGGGCAGCTACACGCTGAAGGCGAGCCACAAGGGCAAGCTCACGGTGAAGCTGCCGAAGATCACCAAGAAGGGCACGCACAAGCTGAAGGCGGTCTACGCCGGCAACTCGAACGTGTCCGGCAAGACCAGCAAGACGGTGAAACTAAAGATCACCTGACCCGCGGCAGACCCACCCCTGCACCGATAAGGAACCGTTCCCTCAACCAGGGGACGGTTCCTTTCGGTTCACGCCAGCACCCGGAGCACCAGATCGGTGTCGCAGTTGCCGCCGGACATGATTACCGCGGCGGTGGCGCCGGGGGCGCGTCCGGCGTCGCCCAGCAGCCCGGCCAGCGACAGCGCCCCGGCGGGCTCGGGCATCTGGTGGGTGGTCTGCCAGATGATCCGCATCGCCTGCTCGGCGTCGGCCTCACTGACTCTGACGAAGCGGGCGGCACCGGCGACCATGGCCGCGACCGCGTCGGGCACCGGCGTCCGGGTGGCGACGCCGTCGACGAACGTGTCCGCGTCCGGGGTGCTGACGGCATGCCCGGCTTCGAACGACAAGGCGTGTGCCGGCGCCCGGTCAGCGACTACCCCGACGATCTCGGTGTCCACCTGCAGCAGATCGCGAACCGCCATGTGAGCACAGATCCCGGAGCCCAGACCGACCGGCACATAGATGACGTCGAGCCGTCCGGCCTGGGCGTGCAGTTCGGCCGCGCCGGTGGCGACGCCGGCCACCAAATCAGGGTGGAACGATGGCACGAAGATCAGTCCGCGCTCGGCGGCAAGGACGCGAGCGTGCTCCAGGGATTCCTGGAAATCCCGGCCATGGACGACGAGTTCGGCGCCGAAGGCAGCCATCGACGCGTTCTTGGCCGGGCTGTTGCCCTCGGGCACGACGATGGTGGCGGACAACCCGTGCTCCCGGGCGGCATAGGCAACAGACTGGCCATGATTCCCGCGGGTGGCGGCGATCAGCCCGGAGGCGGCCGCTCCCTCGCGCCGCAGCCGTTCGGCGAAAACCAGGCCGCCGCGCACTTTGAACGCCCCGGTCGGAGCGGCGTTCTCATGCTTCACCCAGGTCGGGGTCCCGGTGATCTGCTCCAGCAGCGGCCAGCGGTAGGCGGGCGTCACCGGCAGGTGAACGGCAACGATCCGAGCGGCATCGGCAAGATCCTCGGTGGTCAGCATGACCCCGAGCCTAAGCCCCAACCCCATCGGCCGAACTTGCCGTCACCCCGCACTTGCTCCGGGATCTCCGCCCTGGGATCTGCCGATGTCGAGATCGGTGACTGGTTTCAGGAAAGTCATGTGGGTTTCGGGTTATATCGCGAAACTGGTTCGCGTTTCCCGCCAGTAGTCACCGATGTCGAGATCGCTGCTGCCGCGGGGCTGAACCGCACCCTGACGTCCCGGCTCTGACCGCAAAGCACAGTCAGGCCAACATCGGCAGCACAGCCACTACCGCGGCGATCGTGCCGAGGCTGGCCAGCGTCGACAGGGCGACGACGCTGGCGACCAGCTCCGGATTCGAACCGTACTCGCGGGCCAGCATGAACGCGTTCACCGCGGTCGGCATCGCGCAGGCCAGGATCAGGCTGCTCAGCTCGAGCCCACCCAGCCCCAGCAGCAGGCCGATGCCGGCGGTGAGCAGCGGCAGCACCACCACCCGAACGCCGGCGGCGATCAGCACCGGTGCCGTCAGCCGCAGGCTGGCTCGCTGTCCCAGCTGCAGTCCGAGCGCGATCAGCACCATCGGAATCGCCGCCTGGGCGAGCAGTTCGACGCCCCGCGCAACGCCGATCGGCAGCGTCACCCCGGTCAGCCGCACGATCAGGCCGGCCACCAGCGCCCACGTCACCGGCAGCTTGATCACGGTCAGCACGGCATCGCCCACGCCGCCGTGCGAACCGAGCAGCGCAGGCCCCACCGTGTACATCACCACCAGCGAGGTGACGAAGATCACCACCGCCTGGTCGAGGCCGACCCGGCCGAGGGCGAGCAGGGCGATCGGCAGCCCGAAGTTGCCGTTGTTGCCGATGATGACGCTGGCGATCATCGCGCGCCGGGTCTGCCCGTCCCGGCCCCAGGCGGCGGCCCACGCGATCAGGCCGGCGAGGAGCGTGACCAGCAGGTAGCCGCCGACCAGTTGCACCGCCTGGCCGCCGGACACCTCGGTCTTCATCACGCTGTCGAACGCGAGCAGCGGGGTCAGCCCGTACAGGTTGATTTTGCCGACGGTGTCCATGTCGAGGCGGAAGCGCCAGGCGAGCGCGACACCGACCAGGGCGACCAGCACCACCGGCAGGATCACCTCGATCAGCGCGGTGAAGAAGGCCACCCGCCGATCGTTTCATCGTCGCCGCGGACGAACCGGCCGCAACCACTGCGCGAGCAGTGCGCACGGAGGTGCGTCCGCAACAATGGCAGCCATGACCGACTTCACCCTGACCGCTTCGCTGACCGATCCGCAGCCCGCCTGGGCGGAGTTGCGCGCTCACCCCGAGCTGATCTGGGGCCACGGCGCGCCCGACCTGGAACCGGGCCTCGACTACGACGCGAACAACGCGCTCGGCATCGGGGGCCACGGCCGGATCGAGACCGTCGAACCGGGACGGGTCGGTTTCAGCTGGGCGGGCGACGGCTGGGAGCAGTCCGGACGGTTCGTGCTGTTCGTCGGCGACGATCTGGTGATCGAGGCCCGCGCCATCCCCGACGATCACACGGACGAGGCTCGCGCCTACTGGGAGCGTGCCGTGGCGACCGCCGCGGACTATCTGAACCAGCCCAATCCGGTGGGAACGGCGCCTCGCGCGGTGCTGTTCGACGCGGACGGCGTGCTGCAGTGGCCGCGTCCGGGATGGTTGGCCGACTTCACCCGGATCGGCGGTCCCACCTTCGTCGCCGATGCCTTCGCTGCCGAGCTGGACTGCCTGACCGGCGATGCCGACCTGAAGCCACGGCTGGAAGAACTGCTCGCCGCCGGCACCGGCGGAAGCGTGGACGAGATCCTGGAGATCTGGCACGACCTGGTGATCGATCCGGACGCCCTCGCGGTCGTCGACCGCGTCCGTGCCGCCGGACTGATCGCCGCGCTGGCCACCAACCAGCAGAGCTACCGCGGCACCCAGATGCGCCAGCGCTACGAGATGGATCGGCATTTCGACCACGTCTTCTACTCCTACGAGGTCGGTGCGGCGAAGCCGTCGCCGGAGTACTTCCAGCACATCCTGGCCGTGCTCGAACTGCCCGCCGACCAGGTGGTATTCGTCGATGACTCCCCGAGCAACGTCCGCGCCGCTCGGGCCGCCGGAGTGCCGGCAGTGCTGCATCGCACCAGTACCGGAGCGGCCGCGCTGGCGTCCGAGCTGGCCGCTCTCGGTGTCGGCGTGTAGGCCGCACCACTAGGCTCGGTCCGCCGAGAGGAGCCGCCATGTCGCACCACACCAGCCACACCGTCCTGGCCAGCACCGACAGCAGCGCGTTCGCGTCCGTGCGGCAGCGCGGCACCACCCGCGACGAGCGTTTCGCGCTGGGCCGATCGCTGCGGGAACGGGTGCCGATCGCGGCACTCGGCGTCTGGAACGCCACTCAGGCGCGGCCGGATCCGATCGAACTCATCAACGCCTCGCACCACGGCCGGGTCAAGGAGCTGGTCCCGATCCGGGTCGGACGGATGGTGTCCTCGCCGTACGGCTTCTACCGGGGCAGTGCCGTGGTGATGGCCTCCGACCTTGCCGCGCTGCCGATCACCGGGATCATGCCGGTCATCTGCGGCGATGCCCACCTGGGCAATTTCGGCTTCTACCGTTCGCCCGAGGGCGAACAGGTGATCGACCTCAACGATTTCGACGAGGCCCATCCCGGCGCCTGGGAGTGGGATCTGCGCCGGCTCGCGGCCGCCGTCTGGGTGGCAGGACGTGAGAACGGCTACAGCGAGGACGACATCGCCGAGGCCGTGCACGCCTGCGTCATCGCCTACCGTGACGAGGTCGCCCAGCTGGCCACCATGCCGCTGCTGGCCCGCTCGTACAACCGGCTGGACGTCGAACGACTGCACGAGACCGCCACCGAGAAGCAGCTGCGCGACGAGATCAAGCGGGCCGCCAAGACCGCCCGCAAGCGCACCTCGGACCGGGCGCTGCCCCGGTTCACCGACTCGACCGCCGAGGGCGACCGCCGGATCGTCGAGGAGCTGCCGCTGATCCGGTCGGTGCGCGGTGAGGAGTTCGAGCAGCTCTCAAAGGGCCTGGACGCCTACCTCGACACCCTCGCCCCGCACTGGCGGCGGGTGGTGGCCGGGTACACCCTGGTCGACATCGCGCACAAGGTGGTGGGCGTGGGCTCGGTCGGCCTGCGTGCCTATGTGGCCTTGTTGGAGGGCAGTTCGCCAGACGATGTGCTGTTCCTGCAACTGAAGCAGGCCCGCCGGTCGGTACTGGCAAAGTACGTGCACGGCGACGCCGCCTGGCACGACCATCAGGGCCAGCGGGTGGTCGAATACCAGCAGGCGCTGCAGACCGTCTCCGACCCGCTGCTGGGCTGGACCTCGGTCGACGGACGGCAGTACTACGTCCGGCAATTCCGGAACATGAAGGGCACCGTGCCGCTGGACGGTCTGACCGCCACCGCGCTGACCGACTACGCGGGCATCGTCGGGCATCTGCTGGCCAAGGGTCACGCCCGGACGTCCGGCGCGTCGATGATCGCCGGCTACCTGGGTCGTGGCGAGAAGGCCGCCAAGGCGTTCTCGCGGTTTGCCCGGCTGTACGCCGACCAGACCGAGGCCGATCATGCCGCACTGGTGAAGGCAGCGCGCGAGGGCCGGATCCCGATCGCCGACGGCGCCCTGGCGGCCATGGGCTCGGCCTTCCGCCCCGGCGGCTGAGGAGCCTGTGACAGCTGTCATCGCCAACCGGTGACAGCGCCCTCTGAGTGAAACGGACGGCTCACGGCACCGTTGAGGCATGGACGCGATCACCCTCACCGGACTCACCAAGACCTACGGCACGCTGACCGCTGTCGACGCGCTCGACCTGAGCGTGCCGGCCGGCCAGATCATGGCCCTGCTCGGCCCCAACGGTGCCGGCAAATCCACTACGACCGAGATGGTGCTGGGACTGACCAAGCCGGACGCCGGCACCGTCGAGGTGTTCGGCGCCGACCCGGTCGGCGCGATGCGCCGCGGCGACATCGGCGCCATGCTGCAGAACGGCGTCCTGCTCTGGGATGTGCCGGTGCGCCGGCTGCTCACCTTGATGCACGGCCTGTACGCCCATCCGCTGCCGTTGGATGACGTCATCGAACGAGCCGACCTGACCTCGATCCTGAAGAGCAACACCAACAAGCTCTCCGGCGGGCAGGCGCAGCGCGTCCGGTTCGCACTGGCGATGATGGCCGACCCTGGCCTGCTGCTCCTGGACGAACCGACAGTCGGCATGGACGTGGATGCCCGCCGCGCCTTCTGGGCGACGATGGACACCCTGACCGCCGAGGGGCGCACCGTCGTCTTCGCCACCCACTACCTGGACGAGGCGGACGAGTTCGCCGACCGGATCGTGGTGCTCAACGACGGCCGGATCGTCGCCGACGGCACCGGCAGCCAGATCAAGGCAGTGGTCGGCGGACGCCGGATCGGCTTCACCGGACCGGCCCGGGACTACGCCGGACTACCCGGCGTCGCAGCCCAGGAACAGCGCGGCGCCCGCATCGTACTGACCAGCACCGACTCCGATGCCACCCTGCGAACGCTGCTCGCCGACCCGTCCGTCCGCGACGTGGAGGTCAGCGCACCCAGCCTCGAGGACGCCTTCGTCTCCCTGGTCTCCTGACCATGCCGCCCACCCGCTGGTCGAGCCCGAGCAGATGCCGCCCACCGCTGGTTGAGCTTGTCGAAACCCCTCCTAAGCACGGGCACCGGCAGGGTCTCGACAAGCTCGACCACCGACAACCAACCCTGTAAGGACACATCATGACCACGCTCACTACCCAGCGCCCCAGCGACATCGCTCAAACACCCGGGACTCCCGTCCGCGCTACCCCGTCCTCCGGCTCGGCGCGGCGCTTCTTGCACTACGCCAGCCAGAGCATCCTGATCCAGCTGCGCGACTGGGCCTTCCTCGGCTTCGTCATCGTGATGCCGACCACCATCTACCTGTTCTTCGCCAGCATGTACGGCGACCAGGGCGGCGACTCCGCGATCGACGTGGCGGCGGTGATGATGGTGACGATGGCCACTTACGGCGGGCTCGGCGCGGCGATGAACGCCGGCTCGCAGATCCAGTCGGAACGTTCGTCGGGCTGGTTCCGGCAGCTGATGCTCACTTCGCTGACCCCCACCCAGTTCGTGATGGCCAAGATCAGCACCGCGATCGCCGTGCTGATCCCAGCGATCGGCACCGTGTTCCTGGCCGGTGCGGCGCGGGGCGTCCGGCTCGACGCCGGCACCTGGGCCGCCTCGCTCGGCCTGATCGTGGCGGCCCTGTTGCCGATGATCGTCTTCGGCCTGGTCATCGCGCTGTGGTTCAAGCCGCAGACCGCGACGGCCGTGACCACCCTGACCATGCTGGCGCTGGCCATGCTGGGCGGACTGTGGGTGCCGCTGCAGCTGATGCCGGAGGCCATGCAGACGATCGGACGGCTGCTGCCGTCGTACTGGGCCAGCCAGATCGGCGCCTGGCCGCTGGTCGGCGGCGACTTCCCCTGGCAGGGCGTGATCGTCCTGGTGGCGTGGCTGACGGTGCTGGTCGGCGTCGGAGCCCTCGGCTACCGTCGGGCTATCCGCACCTCCCGCCGCTGATCCGAACCCATCACAGCTATGACCGACGACACCAGCTTGCAGGCCCCGGCCTTCGTGCCCGGGGCCTGCGGCCTGCCCTGGTACCGGCGGGCGTTCGCCCAGGGCGCCGGCTACATCCTGCCCAGCTGCATCTTCGCGTTCATTCCGATCGCCTACGCCCTGGACGCCGGCCCCGCCACGATCGCCTTGGTGTCACTGAATTGCCTGGTCGTAGTCGGGTTCTTCGTCGGCAGCACGCTGGTCATGCATTGGCCCGAATACGGCCGCTGGCTGTGGCTGGCCGGCCTGATCAGCTCGATCCTGGCACTGGGGCTGTTCGCCGACTCCCGTCCGCTCTACTTCGCACCGTTGATCACCTGCACCGCGGTGACCCTGATCGCCTGGCGGCATGCGCTGATCGTGGTCATCGCCACCACCCTGATCGGCCTCGGGTTCTCCCTGCTGCAGGGCGATCTGTTCGGCGTGATCATGGTGCTGATGGCGCTGGCGCTGGCCCTCACCGTCGGACTGGGCATTCGCTACGACGCCGCCCGCTCGGCGCTGCAGAAGGCCGAGGAGCGCACCGCTGTGCTGGCCGTCGCCGCCGAACGGGAGCGGATCGGACGCGACCTGCACGACATCCTGGGCCACTCGTTGACCACCATCGCCGTCAAGGCCGACCTGGCCCACCGGTTGACCAGCCGCGATCCGGCGGCGGCCGCCGTCCAGATCGAAGAGATCGCCACCATCGCCCGGCAGTCGCTGAAGGATGTCCGAGCTACCGCGGCCGGGATGCGCGAGGTGCGGCTGGCGTCCGAGATCGCCGCCGCGCGCTCGGTGCTGACCGCCGCCGGCATCGAATGCCGCGCTCCGGTCGCGCTGCCGGTGATCGGCGACGCCGACAGCGAACTGCTCGGCTACGCCGTACGCGAAGCGGTGACCAACGTGGTCCGGCACTCCAAGGCCGGCGTCTGCACGATCGAGGCCGATGCCGACCAGGTCACTGTCACCGACGACGGCACCGGGTTCGCCGGCCCGCACGACGGCAGCGGGCTGACCGGCCTGCGGAGCCGGATCGAGCAGGCCGGCGGCAGCTTCGACGTGCACACCTCGTCCACCGGCACCGTGCTGACCGTGCAGCTGGTCGCCCCCGCCACCGAAGGAGTCCGATGATCCGCGTGCTGCTCGCCGACGACCAGGAGATGATCCGGACGGCGCTGGCCACCACCCTCGACCTGGAGGACGACCTCGAGGTGGTCGGGCAGGCCGGCAGCTGCGCCGAGGCGGTGGCGACAGCCGCCCGGGCCCGGCCCGACGTCGCGCTGCTCGACGTGCAGATGCCGACCGGCGGACTGGCCGGCGAGGACGGCCTGGACGCCATCGAGCCGCTGCTGGCCGCCGCGCCCGGCGTCCGGGTGCTGGTGGTGACCACCTTCGGACGCCCCGGCTACCTGCGCCGCGCGCTGGAGGCCGGTGCACTCGGCTTCATGGTGAAGGACGCCCCGATCGAGCGGCTGCTGGAGGGCATCCGCCGGGTCAGCCAGGGCCTGCGGCACGTCGACCCCGAACTGGCCGCGGCGAGCCTGAGCCTGGGGGCGTCGCCGTTGACCGAACGCGAGGCGCAGGTGCTGGCCGCCAGCGTCGGCGGCGCCGCCACCGCCGAGATCGCCTCCGCCGTCTTCCTCTCCGAGGGCACCGTACGCAACTACCTGAGTGCTGCGATCGGCAAGCTCGGCGCCCGCAACCGCGCCGAGGCGATCCGCACCGCGTTGGACAACGGCTGGATCTGAGGCCGGACGGTAGTGCCAGCACTACCCCCACTCTCGCCCGGTCGCCATTCGGCGGTTCACAGCTGACACCTAGGGTTGCCGCATGACCGCGACCTTGCCCGCTCCCACTACGGATGTCATCGCCCGCGCCGTGGGCCTGACCAAGACCTACGGCACCGGTGACGCCCAGGTGCACGCCCTGGCCGGCGTCGATCTGGCGCTGCGCCGCGGGTCGTTCACCGCGATCATGGGACCCTCCGGATCGGGCAAATCGACCCTGATGCACTGCCTCGCCGGGCTGGACGCCTCGACGTCCGGGCAGATCTGGCTGGGTGGCACCGAGATCACCGGCCTGGACGACCGGCGGCTCACCCAACTGCGTCGCGACTCGGTCGGTTTCGTGTTCCAGGCATTCAACCTGCTGCCGACGCTGACCGCCAAGGAGAACATCCTGCTGCCGCTCGACCTGGCCGGACGCCGGGTCGAGGCGTCCGAGTTCGACGCGATCGTGGCCTCGCTGAAGCTCACCGACCGGCTGGGCCATCTGCCGTCCCAGCTGTCCGGCGGCCAGCAGCAGCGGGTGGCGATCGCCCGCGCGCTGATCACCAAGCCGCAGGTGCTGTTCGCCGACGAACCGACCGGCGCCCTCGACTCGCGTACCGGCCACGAACTGCTCGATCATCTGCGCACGGCCAGCCGCGAGCTGGGCCAGACCATCGTGATGGTCACCCACGATCCGAACGCCGCCGCCTACGCCGACCGCGCGGTCATCCTCTCCGACGGCCGGATCGTCGACGATCTGGACGCCCCGAACTCAGACACCGTGCTGGACGCCATGCGGAAGCTGGGTGCCTGATGCTGCGGCAGGTGCTGCGGGAGTTGCGGTTCCACCCCGCCCGCTTCGTCGCCACCGTGCTCGCGATCGCGATCAGCGTGGCCTTCATGGCCGGCTCGTCGATCCTGGTCGCCACCGAGACCAACGGCTTCCAGCGCCTCCAGTCGCTACCGATCTCGACCGCGGACGTGGTGGTCACCCTCGGTCCGGACGCCGACCGCGCCGCCGTCGCCAAGGCCTTGACCGGCATCGCCGGGGCCGAAGCGGCCGAACCCAGCCTGAGCATGACCACCACGCTGCGGAACGGCCGCGCGACGGCACTGACCGGGCTGATCGTGTTGCCGTCCGAACCGCTGCGCTGGTCGCGGATCATGGAAGGACGCTGGCCGCAGGCCGCCGGTGAACTGGTGCTGAGCCGGGACGCCGCCAACGGCCTGCAGGCGCGGATCGGCGACCGGCTGGAGACCGGCTACGCCGACATCACCTTCACGGTGGTCGGCCTCACCGACGAGCCGAAGTCGCTGTTCCTGCAGACCGGCTACGTGGCACCGGCCACTTTCGCCGCCTCGGGCGACGACCCGGCTCAGAGCGCCGAGACCTGGATCATCAAGGCCTCCCCCGGCACCGATCCCACCGCGCTGATTCAGACCGTCGACTCCGCACTCAGTTCGGTCTCCGACGTCAAGGTGCAGCCCGCCGAGCAGGTGCGCGCCGAGTCGCTGAAGAAGTTGACCGGCGAGTTCGACGCCTTCCGCAACCTGCTCTGGGCGTTCGCGGCGATCGCCGCCGTGGTCGGCATGATCACCATCGCCAACACCTTCACCATCCTGCTGGCGCAGCGCCGCCGGCAGATCGGGCTGCTCCGCGCGGTCGGCGCGAGCGGCGCACAGATCCGGCGGCGGTACCTGCTCGAAGCCCTCACCCTGGGCGTGATCGGCTCGGCGTTGGGCTTGTTGGCCGGTGCCGGACTGGCGGCGATCGGATCGTCGCTGACCGGCTCGCTGTTCTGGGGGCTGGCCCTGCCCGCCGTCGACCTCTCGGTCGCCTTCGGCGTCGGCGTCGCGATCACGGTGCTGGCGGCCGTCCTGCCGGTGCTGCGCGGCACCCGGGTGCGGCCGCTGGAGGCACTGCAGCCCGAGCCGGCGTCCGACGAGAAGCGCCGGCTCGGCATCGTCCGCGGCGTGATCTGCGGGTTGCTGGTGGTCGGCGGGGTCGTCGCCGGCGTGCTCGGGCTGAGCACTGGTTCCGCGCTGCAGATCGCGATCGCGGGCAGTGCGCTGGTGGCGATCGGTGTCCTGTTCGGTGCCCCGCTGTTCGTGCCCGGCCTGTTGCGGCTGGTCGGCCTGCTCGTGCGCGGCTTCGGGGTCACCCCGCGGCTGGCGGCGCAGAACGCCGTCCGGAATCCGCGGCGGGCCTCCACCACGGCCACCGCGCTGATGCTGGCCGTCGGGCTGATCGTCACCCTGCAGGTCGGTACGGCGAGTGCTCGCGCCACCATGCTCGACCAGATCGACCGACAGCGTCCGGTGGACATCTCGGTCAGCACCTGGGGCGCGACCAAGTCGCTGCCCGGCGAGTTGGTCGGTCAGCTGCGGCGGGTCTCCGGGGTGGACGGCGCGGCGGTGCTGCCGTCGGCATCCGCCGACCTCACCGGCGCCGCCGACGACCCTTACCAGGGAATGACCGTGCTCGGTTACGGTCCGGACGCCGCCGCGGTCGCGGCCGACGCCCCGGCCGCGATCGCCGACGATCAGATCTACGTCTCGGACAACTGGAAGGAGTTGAAAGACGGCCAGCAGGTCGGACTGAAGGGCCACACGGGCAGCCTGCGGCTGAAGGTCGTGAAATCGCCGATCGTGCCGCTCGGTCAGGCCATGGTGTCGACGGCGAACCTCAATCGGCTCGGGTCCGTGGTCCCGGACGCCATGCTGTGGCTGTCGGTGCCGAACCGGGCCGACGCCGTCGCCGCCGCCACCGCCGCCTCGGAGCTGACCAACGGCGAGCAGTACGAGGTGACCGGGGCGATCATCGAGGCGGTCGCAATGGAATCGGTGCTCAACGTGCTGCTGGCCATCACCACCGCGTTGCTCGGCGTCGCGGTGCTGATCGCCCTGATCGGGGTGAGCAACACCCTCGGACTCTCGGTGCTCGAGCGCACCCGCGAGTCGGCACTGATGCGGGCACTCGGCCTGCAGGCCCGCTCACTACGGCTGATGCTGCTGATCGAAGCCCTGCTGCTGGCCGTCGTCGGCGTCGCCGTCGGAGTCGTCGCCGGCATCTACTTCGGCTGGCTGGGCGCCACCGCACTGGCCAAGCAGGTCGCTGCTGACGTCCGGCTGGTCGTCGATCTGCCGCTCACCCTGGGCATGGTGGTGGTCGCCATCCTGGCCGCCGCGCTGGCGTCCGTACTGCCCGGACGCCGGGCCGCGAAGGCATCCCCGACCGAGGCTCTGGCCGACGTCTGAGGTCCAGCCACCGAACGCTCGCTGAACTATTTAGGGCTCGCTGAATTCGGCGAGCCCTAAATAGTTCGGCGAGCGAATAGCGGCGAGGCGTCCGGTCGCTCGATGAGCCACGGCTCAGGCCAGCGTGGCACCGTTGGGGAGAACCGCCGGACGCGACGCCAGCGCTCGCCGGACCCGACGTTCGAGTTCACCCGGCTGACGCAGCACCTTCTTCCCCCAGCGCAGCACGAGGTAGCCCTCAGCCTCCAGTGCCGCCTGACGTTCCTTCTCCTGTTGGACCACGTCGAGGGGCGCCGTTCCGTACTCGCCGGTGTACTTGCCCTCGCCGTCGTACTCGCCAATCACCTTCTTGGCACGCCAGAGGAAGTCGGCGCGGGCAATGAAGCGCCCGCTGGGCGTCCGGATCACCGCCTGGATCTCGGGAACCGGGAGACCTGCGAGCGCGATCCGGGCGCGGGACTCGGACTCCGCCGGACTCTCGCTGGCTGGATCGGCGAACAACAGGGCGCGTTCAGCCTTGCGGCAACCGCGTCCGTCGCCAACCCCGGCGAGCAACTCGTTCCGATCGGCCCCGAGCCGAAGAGCGGCATCGGCGATCATCACTGCCTCGGTGAACGGCAGCATACGGACGAGATCGAGCACGGTACGAGTCAGGGAGGTGACCGGCAGCCCATCGACCCAGGTTGCTTCGCCGGGTACCAGCGTGGCCGCACGAGCCCGCAGATGTCGCGACGTGTTGCCGTGGCCGCCGAACGTCCGAACCACCTCAACCAGATCGCCTGCATGGATGACGGCCGGCAACCCGTGGATGAGCGCCGCCGACCGGTGGCTGAACCAGGTACCGCGCCGCAGGAAGGGAGCGCTGGCCTCGATCGCTCTTCGTAGGGTCTCGGTGGGCGTGAGCGCCGTGTTCTCGGCCACCACCCCACGCCGTAACCGCACCAGTTCGCCCGCCTGAACCTGTCGTGCGAGCCGGGCGTATCCGCCGGTCGTAGCGCCGATCAACTGCTGCGTGGGTAGCACCGCCATGTCCTCATTGACGCCCGGACCCGCGCCAAGTGTTCAAAATCGTCGCAACCTCCCCGAGCGCTCGCCTGACTATTTAGGACTCGCCGAGTTCAGCGAGCTCTAAATAGTTCGGCGAGCGGTGGTTGTTCAACCGAACGGTTGACAACGATCCGCCACCCGTCGTACGGTTTATTCAACCAATCGGTTGAAGAGAGAAGAACCATGACGGATCAGCTCGATGCGGCCTTCGCGGCCCTCTCCGATCCCACCCGGCGCGACCTCGTCGCCCGGCTGGCGATCGGGGACGCGACGGTCGGCGAGCTGGCCGCCCCGTACGAGATGACCATCCAGGCGATCTCCAAGCATCTGAACGTGCTGGCCGCCGCCGGACTCGTCACCAAGCGCCCTCAGGCCCAGCGCCGGCTCGTCCATCTCGAGTCGGACGCGCTGCGCCGGCTCACCGACTGGGTCGAGCACTACGCCCGACTCGCCGAGCAGCGCTACTCACGCCTGGAGAACGTCCTCGCCTCGCTCACCGAGGCCGCACCCGAAGAAGGGAACCCATCATGACCGAGCACCTGACCACCGCCACCATCGAAGCCGACCCCGTCGTCCCGGTGATCCACATCACCCGCGATTTCCGGGCCACCCCGGCTCAGGTGATCCGCGCCCACGTCGATCCCGAGTTGTTCACCCAGTGGATCGGCCCCAACAACCGGACGATGACCATCGACCACTGGGACGCCCGCACCGGCGGCAGCTGGCGCTACTTCGATGCGGGTGACGACGACCTGCAGGCGTTCCGCGGCTGCTTCCACGAGATCGGTGAGGACCGCATCGTGCAGACCTTCACCTGGGAGGGCATGCCCGAGGGCGTCTCGCTGGAGACCATGACCGTGACCGACCTGGGCGACGGCTGGACCCGGCTGCACGCCGCCTCGCTGACCGACAGCTTCGAGAGCCGGGACGGCTGGCTCGCCTCCGGCATGGAGGTCGGTGTCAACGACGGCTACGCCAAGCTCGACGAACTGCTGGCCCGATGAGCGCCGAAGCCGGCTGACCGCGTCCGGATGAGACATTCTCCGGACTCGTCGCTCCGGCCAGCTGCTGATGGTTAGGCTTACCTAAGTTTCCCCTATCGGGGGTTGTGAGCGAGGAGAAGACATGACGACCAACAGCGTGACCCGTCCGGGTCTCGGCCGGTGGGCGACGCGGCTGGTGGCGACCGGGGCGGCCATCGCGCTGCTCGGCGGCGGCCTGCTGCCGCAGCAGAGCGCGGTGGCGGCACCGCGACCCGAGGCCGGCAACGGCAAGCTGACCATCTCGAAGGTCGAGGTGACCCCGGGCGGCACGATCACCATCAAGGGCACCGGCTTCGATCAGCGGCCCTCCGGCGGCTTCCTCTCCTACAAGCTCAACGACGGCGAGCTGAAGTTCACCTCCGGCAAGCCGGACGGCACCCTCGACAGCTCGGGCACGGTGACCACCAAGAAGGCGGCCAACCTGCCCAACGCGTCCGGCTCGTTCTCGGTGAAGCTCACCGTGCCGACCACGCTCGCGCCGAACGACAACCCGACCACCTACTGGGTCCGGCTGCTGGCCGGCAACGACGGCGGCACCATGGCCTCCAAGTACGTGCACTTCACCGTGGTGAAGTTCAGTTCGAAGGTGAAGGCGTCGTTCAACTCGAAGACCAAGAAGAAGAAGTCGAAGGGCACCGCCAAGGTGACGGTGAGCACCTCGGCGACCTCGAAGCCGACCGGCACCGTGAACATCCTCGACGGCAGCAAGACCATCGCCAAGGGCAAGCTGGCCAGCAAGAACAAGGGCGTGATCAAGATCAAGCTGCCCAAGCTGAAGAAGGGCAAGCACACCCTGACGATCAAGTACGCCGGCACCGACAAGGTCAAGGCCAGCTCGAAGTCCTACAAGATCACCGTCAAGTAGCAGACACCACCAGGCGGCGCACCGCCGCCCGCAGCACGTCCTCGGCTCGGACGGGTTCGACCCGTCCGAGCAGGACGTGCACGGTGAGCCCGTCGACCAGCGCCTGCAGTTCGGTGGCCGCGGCGTCCGGGCCGCCGTCCACTTCGTAGCCGAGGGTCGTCACCTGCGTCAGCACGTCGACCAGCAGCTGGTTGAGGTCGCGGTACAGGATGCCCTGGGCGTCGGCGATCGCACGGTCGCTCACCGCTTGGCCGACGAAGGCCAGCCAGACCTCGGACGCCCGCCGACTCGACTCGTCGGTGGGCAGCACCGCGATCAGAATGCCGGCCAGCACCTCCAGCGGCGGCGCCGACGGATCGACCGCCCGCACCCGCTGCTCGATCACTGCGCCGACCCGCTGTGCGGCGGCGTCCAGAATCGCCTCGCGGGTGGGCAGATAGTGCCGCACCGCCCCACTCGACCAGCCGCTGCGCCCGGCCACGGCACGAATGGTGGCGCCGGGCAGGCCGTGTTCGATGATCAGTTGCCAGACCGCATCGACCAGTTCGTCACGGCGTTGCCGATGATCCACCACCCGAGGCATGCGCCAGTTGTAGCACACCTGTGCGAAATTGTCAGATGTCGCACGGCTGTGTTACAAAGATGTTTCAGCACATCCGTGCGAAATAGGAGGTGGGAGATGGATCCCTGGGTCACCCTGGTGGCGGCCGGTGTCTTCGAGGTGGGCTTCACCACCTGTCTGAAGCTCGAGGAACGCAGCAAGTGGTTCATCGTCCCGTTCCTGATCTGCGCCGGCATCAGCTTCACCCTGCTCTCCGATGCGATGGAAACGATCCCGCTCGGCACCGCCTACGCGGTGTGGACGGGCATCGGTGCCGTCGGCACCGTGCTGGTCGGAGCATTGGCCTTCGGCGAACGGCTGAAGCCGGCCACGCTGGGCCTGCTCGGCGTCGTGGTGGCGATGATCATCGGCTTGAAGGTGCTGGGATGAAGCGACAGGGAATGAACGGCTGGATCTGGCTGCTGGTGGCCGGCGCCTTCGAGATCGGCATGACCACCGCGCTCAAGCTCGAACAGCAGAACTCGCAGTTCCTGTGGGTTTTCCTGGTCTGCGCCATCGCCGGCTTCGAATGCCTCGCCAAGGCGATCAAGACGATTCCGCTGGGCCTCGCCTACGCGATCTGGACGGGCATCGGCGCGGTCGGCACGGTGCTGATCGGGGCGTTCGCGTTCGGCGACCCGCTGGGCCCCGTCCGGGTGTTGCTGCTCACCGGGCTGGTGGCGGCGATGATCGGCCTGAAGCTGGTCGGCGGGCGTGAGCCGGCGAAGTCCGAAGCGTCAACCGAGCGGTGATCCCGTTCGCTCAGGCGGCGGCCGGCGCGTTGAACTCGGCCAGCAGGGTCAGCACCCGGGCCTTGATCGCGTCCCGGATCGGCCGGAGCTCCGCCAGCTGAAGCCCGCCCGATTCGGGCAGGTCCCAGTCGTCGAACCGGACGCCGCCGCTGAGCGGACGCAGGTCGACGCCGAGGGTGATCACCTTGTCGGCCTGCCAGAGCATGTCGGGGCTGACCGCCTTCGGCTCCTCGTCGCGCAGGTCGATGCCCTCTTCGAGCATCGCGGCGATGACGGCGGGGTTGAGGGCGTCCGCCGGTTCGGTACCGGCGGATTCGACGGCGATCGAGCCGCCGCTGAGCTGGGTCAGGAAGCCTGCCGCCATCTGGGAACGACCGGCGTTGCTGACACACACGAAGAGCACCGAGTTGATTGCCATCGAACCCTCCTTGGTCGGACGAGAGTTGGACTCTCGCAGCCGAAGATGACAACCAGGTGAACGGCGGTCGACGAGCAGGCTCCGCTTCCGGGTCAGCCGATCACCACCAGCAGATCGCCACCCTCCACCGCCTGCGCGGGCCCGATGGCCAGCCGCTGCACGGTGCCGGCGGTGGGCGCGGTGATCGCCGCTTCCATCTTCATCGCCTCGATGGTGGCCACGCCCTGGCCGGCCTCGACCGTGTCGCCGACGGCCACGGTCAGGGTGACCACACCCGAGAACGGTGCCGCCACATGCCCCGGATTGCCGGTATCGGCCTTCTCGGCGAGCGCCACCTCGGACTTGATCGCATGGTCGCGCACCGACACCACCCGGATCTGGCCGTTGATGGTGCAGACCACCTGGCGGTAGCCGCGGGCGTCCGGCTCACCGATCGCCTCCAGGCCGAGCAGCAGCTTCTTGCCGCGCTCCAACTCGACCTCGTGCTCCTGGTGCACGGCCAGGCCGTGCAGGAACTCGCGGGTGGAGAGCACCGACAGCTCGGAGAACTCGTCCACGGCGTCCTCGTAGTCACGGGTCGGTCCGGGGAACAGCAGCCGGTTCAGGGTGCGCCGCGGCTCAGATTCCAGCGCCTCGGCATCCTCGGCGGAGAGTTCGGTCTCGACCGGCTTCACGGTGCGGCCGGCCAGCGCCTTGGTGCGGAACGGTTCGGGCCAGCCGCCGGGCGGGTCTCCCAGCTCGCCGCTCAGGAAGCCGATCACCGACGCCGGAATGTCGTAGCGGCCGGGGTTGGCCTCGAAGTCGTCCGGGTCGGCGTTGGCGCCGACCAGGGCCAGCGCCAGGTCGCCGACCACCTTGGACGACGGGGTCACCTTGACGATGTTGCCGAGGATCCGGTTGGCCGCGGCGTACATGTTCTCGATGTCCTCGAAGCGGTGGCCCAGCCCGAGCGCGATCGCCTGCTGCCTCAGGTTGGACAGCTGCCCGCCGGGAATCTCGTGGGTGTAGACGCGTCCGGTCGGCCCGGGCAGGCCGGACTCGAACGGCGCGTAGAGCAGCCGGACGGCCTCGAAGTACGGTTCCAGATCGGTGACCGCCTGCAGCGACAGCCCGGTGGCCCGTTCGGTGTCGTCGGTGGCGGCGACCAGTGCCGACATCGACACCTGGGACGTGGTGCCCGCCCAGGCGGCGCAGGCGACGTCGACGGCGTCCACCCCGGCGTCGATGGCGGCGATCAGGGTGGCCAGCTGGCCGCCGGCGGTGTCGTGGGTGTGCAGGTGCACCGGCAGCTCGAACCGCTCCCGCAGCGCCCGGACGAGCTTCGCTGCCGCAGGTGCCCGCAGCAGGCCGGCCATGTCCTTGATCGCCAGGATGTGCGCGCCCGCCTCGACCAGCTGCTCGGCGAACCGCAGGTAGTAGTCGAGGGTGTACAGCTTCTCGCCCGGCGAGGTGAGGTTGCCCGTGTAGCACAGCGCGGCCTCGGCGACGCCGTGGTCGGTTTCGCGCACCGCCTCGATGGCCGGCCGGATCTGGTCGATGTTGTTCAGCGCGTCGAAGATCCGGAAGATGTCGCAGCCGGTGTGTGCTGCCTCGTGGACGAACGCCTGGGTCACCTTGAGCGGGTAGGGCGTGTAGCCGACCGTGTTGCGGCCGCGCAGCAGCATCTGCTGCGGAATGTTCGGCATCGCCTCGGCGAACTTCGCCAGCCGCTGCCATGGATCCTCCTTGAGGAAGCGCAGCGTCACGTCGTAGGTGGCGCCGCCCCAGGATTCCATCGAGAACAGCTGCGGCAGCATCCGGGCGATGTGCGGTGCGACGTGCAGCAGGTCGCGGGTGCGCACCCGGGTCGCCAGCAGCGACTGGTGGGCGTCGCGGAAGGTGGTGTCGGTGACGGCCACCGCGGTCTGGTTGCGCAGCGCCTGGGCGAACCGTTCCGGGCCCTCCTCGAGCAGCAGTTGCCTCGACCCCGCTGGGGGTGGCGTCTGCAGCTCCTGCTTGGTCAGCACCGGGAGCTTGTCGCGGGCGATCAGCGTGGTGCGGCACTCGCCGTTGGGCTTGTTGACCGCGACGCCGGCCAGGTACTTGAGCAGCTTGGTGCCCCGGTCGGCCGGGATCCGCTGGGTCAGCAGCTGCGGCCGTTCGTCGATGAAGGACGTGGTGGCGCGTCCGGCCAGGAAGTCGGGGTCGGAGATCACCGCCTCGAGGAAGCCGATATTGGTCGAGATGCCTCGGATCCGGAACTCGTTCAGCGCCCGGTAGGCGCGCCGGGCGGCCGCCCGCAGGTCACGTCCGCGGCAGGTCAGCTTGACCAGCATCGAATCGAAGTGGGCGCCCACCTCGGAGCCGCCGAACACCACCCCGCCGTCCAGCCGAACGCCGGCGCCGCCGGGGCTGCGGTACACCGAGATCCGGCCGGTGTCGGGCCGGAAACCGTTGGCGGGATCCTCGGTGGTCACCCGGCACTGCAAGGCCTGGCCGCGCACCTGGATGTCTTCCTGCCGCAGGCCCAGGTCGGCCAACGATTCGCCGGCAGCGATCCGCATCTGGGACGACACCAGATCGACGTCGGTCACCTCTTCGGTGACGGTGTGCTCGACCTGGATGCGCGGGTTCATCTCGATGAACACGTAGCGGCCATCGGCGCCGAGCAGGAACTCGACCGTGCCCGCGTTGGTGTAGCCGATGTGCCGGCAGAACTTCACCGCATCGGCACAGATCGCGTCCCGCAGCGCCGGGTCGAGATTCGGTGCCGGGGCCAGCTCGACGACCTTCTGGTGCCGGCGCTGCACCGAGCAGTCCCGCTCGAACAGGTGGATCACCTGGCCGGTGTTGTCGGCCAGGATCTGCACCTCGATGTGCCGCGGGCTGATCACCGCCTCTTCCAGGTACATCCGGGCGTCACCGAAGGCCGCCTGCGCCTCGCGCATCGCCTCGACCAGGGCCGGCTCGAGGGTCTTCGGGTCATCCACCCGGCGCATGCCGCGTCCGCCGCCGCCGGAGACCGCCTTGACGAAGACCGGGTAGCCGATCTGTTCGGCCGCGGCCAGCAGAGTGGGGATGTCGTCGGAGGCGTCCGCGCCGCGCAGCGTCGGCAGCCCCGCCTCGCCCGCCGCGGCGATGGCTTTGGCCTTGTCACCGGTCAGTTCCAGGATTTCGCGGCCGGGCCCGATGAAGGTGATGCCGTTGTCGGCGCAGGCCTGGGCGAAGCCGGCGTTCTCACTGAGGAACCCGTAGCCGGGGTAGATCGCGTCGACCTCGGCGTCCAGCGCTGCGGCGATGATGCCGTCGGCGTCCAGGTAGGCCCGCACCGGATGCCCGACCTCACCGATCTGGTAGCTCTCGTCGGCCTTCAGCCGGTACTCGGCGAGCCGGTCCTCGTAGGGGAACACGGCCACGGTGCCGATGCCCAGCTCGGTCGCGGCACGGAACGCCCGGACGGCGATCTCGCCCCGGTTGGCCACCAGGATCTTGCGGAACATGTCGTCTCCTCACAGGTCGGCGGAGGTCGGCGACCGCTGTCCGGCGACCCTGCCGAGCGCGACACCTACTGCGGCACAGCCTGGCACAATCCCTCGCCACGCGGGAGTTCCACACGCAAGCAAGCGCGGCCGGCCAGCCGTACCCGGCACCGCCGTTAGGGCGTGGGGCCACGCCGATGTCGCCTGGCAGACTTGGCCGATGCCTTCCACGTTGCCGGCCGAACCCGAGCACACCATCGGCAACCGTGACCTCACCACTTGGCGCACTCCGGTCGGCCGTTGGCTGCAGGCAATGTTCGGCGCGCTCAGCGAACGGCTGCGCAACGCCGAGGCGGCGGCTTTGGTGCTGCTCGCCGCCGCCGCCGTTGTGGCGGTTACCGCCACCTGGGCCGCCGGCGAGATCTACGAGGCTGTGACGGCCGGGAACAGCGTCGCCCTGATCGATCAGCCGATGCTGGACTGGATGATCAGCGTCCGGACGCCGGAACTGAACGCGGTGATCGCCGCGTTCAGCGCGTCCGGCGGCACGATGTGGATGACCCCTATCACGGCCGCCGTGCTGCTGGTGATGTGGCTGCGTTGGCGGCGCTGGACGCCGCTGGTGCTGATGGTGATCGCGGTGGCCGGATCGCTGACCATGACGGTGGTCGGCAAGCGGCTAAGCGGACGCGCCCGGCCGCCGCTGGAGCTGTCCATCCCGCCGCCGGAGACGTCGGCGTCCTTTCCGTCGGGGCACTCACTGAACTCGCTGGTGATCACCGGCATCATCGTCTACGTCCTGCTGGCCTACCTGACCAGCACCCTCGCCCGGGTGGCGACCGTGACGATCGGCGCGCTGTACGCCTTCGCGATGGGCATGTCGCGGGTCTACCTCGGGCACCACTGGCTGACCGATGTGCTGGCCGCCTGGTGCCTCGGCATCGCCTGGTTGACGTTGGTGATCACCTGCCACCGGTTGTGGCTGACCCAGCATCGTGACCACAGGCTCGGACGCCGTGTGCTGACCTAGTGCCAGAGTTCGCCGACGGCCGCGGCAGCCTTCCGGCCCGCGTACCGGCCGCGTTCCCGGGCACCCGCCAGTCCCGCCTCTGACATCGCATCGAGCCCGGGACGGTCATCGGCGATCAGCACGACCTCGGTGCCGTCGGCCCGCAACCGGGCCGCCTGATGCCCCGGACGCCGCACGCCACGCACCGATCGTCCCTGCGGCGCCAGGATCAGCACCCGTCCGAAACCCGACGCCAGATCGGCGTTGACCGGCGAGCGCAGGCCGCCGTCCAGGAACGGCCGGCCCTCGATCGTCACGGCCGGCAGCACGCCCGGTAGCGCGCAGCTGGCAGCCACCGCCCGGGCGGGTTCGACCTGCGAACGGGGCGTGAAATAGGCCGGACGCCCGGCGACGGCGTCCACCGCCACCACGATCAGCGACGCCGGCCAGCTGGGGGTGCCGATCGCTCGAGCGACCAGGTCCACGAACTCCGCCTCACCAAGTGCCACCGGGCGGCCGGCGCCACGTCCGAGCCAGCGCAGGGCGTGCCGACGACTGGGCCATAGCTGGGCGGCCAGCAGCCGCAGCCCGGCGGCCGTGCCGACCCGAACGCCGGCCAGCTCGGCGATGTGGTCACGCAGGCCTTCGGCGTCCCCGCCGGCGAGCAGCCGGGCGGCGAGCAGCGCGCCCGCGGAGGTGCCGATCACCCGCTCGGCGCCGCCCAGCACGTCCGGTAATTCGTCCAGGACGCCACGCAGCCAGGCCATTCCGGTGAGTCCGCCGCCGCCCAGCACGACGGCCCGGTCGGGCCTGAGGTGGTCAGCTGATCCGTTGCCAGACAACCGGCTCCTTGGCGTTGGTCACCGACACCACGTAGCGCACGTCAACGGCCGGCAGCGACTGATCCACCTGGTACTTCTCGCCGTTCTGGGTCAAGGTGCAGCGGAACCGGAACTTGAGCTTGGTGGCGCCGCGGGCCTTGGTCGGCTCGGCCACGTCGAGGGTGTAGGTGGCGTCCTTCCACGGGTCGCCGACCAGGGTCCACTTGATCGACTTGGTGTCGACCTTCTGGCCCTTCTCGATGGTGACGCTGTTCGGGCAGCCCTTCGGAGCCGGATCGCGCTTGGCCAGGCACTTCTTCAGTGCGGCGGCCGCCGTCGCGTTGGCCCGCTTCTCACCCGCCGCGGTGAGCACCGGGCTCAGCCCCGCCCGGACGTCGTCGCCGACAGCGTCCACCGTCACCCGGTTGCCGTCGAAGTCGAGTTGCCGCAGCTTCTCGGCGAACACGTACGTGCCGGGGAAGACCTCCAGGTGTGCCGGGTCGGTCAGCGGCTGCCCGTTCAGGGTGGCCCCCAGTTCGCTGGGCAGCGGCCCCGGGTCGATGGTGGAGGTGACCTGCGCGAGTCGCCACCCGGCCTCGGTGTGGGTGGTGGAGAAGGTGAGGGTGGCGGCCTTCTCGCCGAACTTCACCTCGGCGGGCACCGACACGGTCTCACCGCCGTTGACCTCCGGCACGTTGACCACGCTCAGCGGGGCCAGACGCTGGGACTCGGCGAGGACGTCGTGGGTGAGCAGCCTGGTGTCGGTGGGCCGGTTCAGCGCGTATTCCAGCGCCCGGTCGGCATCGGCGCCGATCAGGGCGTCGAGGTAGCCGGCGACCGCCTGCTGCGGGGTCGCGGACGGCACCGCGGAACTCTCCGCCTGGGGCCGCAACAGCCAGGCGATGCCGGCGATCAGACCCGCCACCACCAGGAAGGCGAGCGCGGCGATCCAGCGGGTGCGCGGCCGGCGGGCCGGCGGCACGGGCGGCTGGGTCGGCTCGGTCTCCGGCGTCGCGGCGTCGTCCGGGGTGTCTTCGGGTTCCTGAGAAGTCACCCGGTCAGATTACCGGTGAACCCTGTCCGCGTTTCAGTGAGGTTTCGGCAGCCTCAGGTGGGTGACCGGTGCGGCACCCGCCGAGTACATTCACGCAGGTGACGATCCGGGTAGCCCTCGAACACCGCACCACCTACTCTTTCGCGGAACCGGTGAAGGTGTTCCCGCACACCGTCCGGCTGCGACCGGCGCCGCATTCCCGGACGCCGATCGCCGCCTACTCGTTGACGGTGTCGCCGCGCAACCACTTCATCAACTGGCAGCAGGACCCGTTCGGCAACTACCTGGCCCGGCTGGTCTTCCCCGAGCCGGTCAAGGAGCTCGACATCTGCGTCGACCTGGTCGCCGAGATGACGGTGATCAACCCGTTCGACTTCTTCCTCGAGGAGTACGCCGAGCGCTACCCCTTCACTTATCCGGACGCCCTGCGCGCCGACCTGGAGCCCTACCTGCGCCGCGTCGATGAGGTGGGGCTCGACGAATCCGCCGACGGCGGTCCCGGTCCGCTGGTGCGGCAGTGGGTGCAGCAGCACATCACCGAGCCCTACGCGGCGCTGAGCGGCGACGAGCGGCCGCGGATGGTGGACTTCCTGGTCGCGGTGAACACTGCGCTGCAGGCCGACATCGCCTACACCGTCCGGATGGAGCCCGGCGTGCAGACCCCGGACCGCACGCTGGCCAAGGCGCTCGGCTCGTGCCGCGACTCGGCCTGGCTGCTGGTCTCGATCCTGCGTGAGGCCGGCCTGGCGGCACGCTTCGTCTCCGGCTACCTGGTTCAGCTGACCTCCGACGTGCAGGCCCTGGACGGGCCGTCCGGACCCACCGAGGACTTCACCGACCTGCACGCCTGGGCCGAGGTGTTCATCCCCGGTGCCGGCTGGATCGGCCTCGACCCGACCTCCGGACTGTTCGCCGGTGAGGGTCATATTCCCTTGTCAGCGACGCCTCACCCGTCGTCCGCCGCACCGATCACCGGTGCCACGGCGCCGGTCGAGGTGACCATGGCGTTCTCCAACACGGTCCAGCGGGTGCATGAGGATCCGCGAGTCACCAAGCCGTACACCGACGCCCAATGGGCGGCCGCGGACGCCTTGGGCGAGCGGGTCGACCAGCTGCTGGCCGCGGGCGACGTCCGGCTCACCATGGGCGGTGAGCCCACCTTCGTCTCCGCCGACGACACCGCCACCCCGCAGTGGGAGGGCGCCGCCGACGGCCCGGAGAAGCGGGCACTGGCCCAGCAACTGGCGGCCCGGCTGGAGCAGCGCTGGGCACCGGGCGGCGTCGTCCACCACGGTCAGGGCAAGTGGTACCCGGGTGAAGATCTGCCGCGCTGGAACATCGCGATCACCTGGCGCACCGACGGCATCCCGATCTGGGAGGACCGCTCGCTGCTGGCCAACCC
>JBDHZN010000006.1:0-34905 GCA_039811845.1 Micropruina sp.
GTTCGGCATTGCGGCGCAGAAGCTGGCCGATCAGGGCATCACGGTGGCCCGCAGCTATGTGGGCGAGTACTGCACCAGCCTGGAGATGGCCGGCGCGTCGCTCACCCTGGTGCGGCTGGACAACGAGATCGAGGCACTGCTGGCGGCCCCGGCGTCCATCGTGAACCGGATTTTCTGAGTCGGGACAGCTGTTGGCGGACTCAGCAGTCGTTGACCCGGTCGTTCGCCCACAGCGGCGACCGGGTCTTCAGTTCGGGGGTGTCCACGTCGGGCTCGACCCGGCTGGCGTGCCGGAACTCGACCTCGCCGGCGATGGTGGCCCGCAACCGGGCCAGCACGTCATCGGGGCATGTCACCGTCGGGGCAGCCTGAAGATAGCGGCTGACGTCCTCTTCGGAGATCATGCTCGCTCCCTCTGTTGGTGACCCTGGGTTGGACGCAGCGACCGCGTCATCGGTTCCCATCTCAGTCCACCTCCTTCAGGTGCTGCAGCAGCACGGCCAGTTTGGCCCGGCCGCGGGAGCATCGGCTCTTCACGGTGCCGGGCGCGCAGCCGAGGATGCGTGCGGCCTGCTCCATCGAGTATCCCTCCAGATCAACCAGGACGAGGGCCGCTCGTTGATCGGCACCGAGCTGGTGCAGTGCGGCGGTGACCTCGTCGACGAGGCTGGAGCGGACGGCGGCGGTTTCGGGGTCGTCCCGGGTGGAGGCGAAGCTGAGTGAGCGATCGGCATCCTCGGGCAGCGGATCGGACGGCCGGGCCGCGATCCGGCGCAGCCGGTCGAAGCAGGCGTTGACCACGATCCGGTGCAGCCAGGTGGTGACCGCGGCGTCGCCGCGGAAGTCGGCGGCCCGGCGGAACGCGGAGATCATCGCGTCCTGCAGGGCGTCGGCCGCGTCGTCAGGACGGTTCATCACCCGGATCGCGATGCTCCACAGCCGGTCGGCGTGGCGTTCCATCAGTGTGTTGAAGGCACGATCGTCGCCGGCGACGTGTGTGGCCAGCAATTGCGCGTCGGTGGGTTCGCTGGTCATGCCAGTGCCTCGGGGGGTGATTCGTGGCAGCGTCTCCCGGTGTCGCACAGACAGGCGCTCCGGGGTTTCATTCGTCTGAGGCTAGCGGTTCTGCCCTGGTTGGGGTGAGGGCGCCCAGCTCGGGCCGTGGGATGGTTGGCCCAACAAAATGGGCCGACGGCGAGGAGGGCCGGTCATGACGCTAGAAGAGTTGATGCCCGGTATCCGTGTCGATGGGTTGATCCCGGGGCAAAGCCTGACAATTCTCGCCGCCCAGGCCCATGGCCGTGACGCCGTCGAAATCACCTATAAGAACGCATCTGGCCAGCTCGGGCAGCAGGTCGTCTTCCGTGCGGATGAAGGCAACCTGCGGCTGGCGAAGCGGAGCGGCCGCAGGTTCGACGCGCCGGCCAACGACTTCAAGCTGGTCGCCGAGGCGCAGCGGATCTCGCTGGCGGGGCTGTTCGATCCGATGCTCGCCGTCGCCACCAGCGACGTCCGGCCGCTGCCACATCAGATCCGCGCGGTCTACGGCGAGCTGCTGCCGCGGACGCCGCTGCGCTACCTGCTCGCCGACGATCCGGGTGCGGGCAAGACGATCATGGCCGGGTTGTATCTGAAGGAGTTGATCCTGCGCGACGACGTCACACGCTGCCTGATTGTCGCGCCGGGTGGGTTGGTGGAGCAGTGGCAGGACGAGTTGTTCCTCAAATTCGCCCTGCGTTTCGACCTACTTACCAATCAGTTGGTGGACGCGGGTGTCGACGTCAATGTCTTCGAGTCGCATCCGCTGCTGATCGCCCGGATGGATCAGCTGTCCCGCAGCGAACACCTGCAGGCGCAGCTTGCTGACAGCGAGTGGGATCTCGTGGTGGTCGACGAGGCGCACCGGATAGGCGCGCACTACTTCGGCGGCAAACTGGCAAAGACCAAGCGGTTCCAGCTGGGCGAGCTGCTTGGTTCGATCAGTCGTCATCTGCTGTTGATGACCGCGACTCCGCATTCCGGCAAGGAGGAGGACTTCCAGCTCTTCCTCACTCTGCTGGACCGCGACCGGTTCGAGGGCAAGCGGACGACGACGGTCGACACCAGCGACGTCATGCGCCGCATGGTCAAGGAGGATCTGCTCACTTTCGAGGGCCGCAAGCTGTTCCCGGAGCGGATCGCCGAGACCGTGCCCTATCGGTTGACGGCGTCCGAGAACGCCCTGTACGAGCAGGTCACCGACTACGTCCGCGAAGGGATGAATCGTGCCGACCGGGTCGGCGGCAAGCGGCGGAACACGGTCGGTTTCGCGCTCACGGTGCTGCAGCGGCGGCTGGCGTCCAGCCCCGAAGCCATCTACGCGAGCCTCGTCCGGCGCTCGAAGCGACTGGAACGCAAGCGGGAGGAGGTGCTCAGTGGCAATTACGTCGAGGCTGAGCCGGCCGTCGACCTCGACGGTTGGGACCCCGATGATTTCAATGCGGCCGAGGTCGAGGATCTCGAAGATGAGTTGCTGGATGCGGCGACTGCGGCCCAGACGGTGGACGAACTGGATGCCGAACTGGTCGAACTCGCGGCGCTGATCGAGGTCGCCAAGCGGGTCAGGGACAGCGGAGCCGACCGCAAGTGGACGGAGTTGTCGGCGATCCTGCACGACAACGTGTTGACCGCACACCCCGACGGCATGCCGCGCAAGCTGATCGTGTTCACCGAGCACCGCGACACCCTCGACTACCTGACCGGGCGGATCCGCTCGCTGATCGGGCGGCCGGATGCAGTGCGGGCGATCCACGGCGGCGTCCGGCGCACGGAACGCCGGGCCATCACCGAGGAGTTCACCAAGAACAGCGGCTGCCAGATCCTCATCGCGACCGACGCGGCCGGTGAGGGACTGAACCTGCAGGCGGCGCACCTGATGGTGAACTACGACCTGCCGTGGAATCCGAACCGGATCGAGCAGCGGTTCGGACGGATCCACCGGATCGGCCAGGAGGAGGTGTGCCGGCTGTGGAATCTGGTGGCCACCAACACCCGCGAGGGCGAGGTGTTCGCCCGGCTGTTGGCCAAGGTGGAGGAGCAGCGCCGGGCCTACGGCGGCAAGGTGTTCGACGTCCTGGGTGAGGCGTTCACCGAGACTCCGTTGCGGACGCTGCTGATCGACGCCATTCAGTACGGTGAGCGACCCGACGTCCGGGCGAGGTTGAACGAGGTGATCGACCGCTCCGTCGGCGACGGGCTGATAGATCTGCTGGGCGATCGCGCGCTGGCCACCCAGCATCTCGCCGAACCCGACGTGGCGGCGCTTCGGGCGGCGATGGACGAGGCTCGTGCCCGCCGGCTGCAGCCGCACTACATCGAGCTGGCCTTCAGGGCCGCCTTCGCCCGGCTGGGCGGCCGGATCGTCCGGCGTGAGAAGGGGCGATACGAGATCGCCAACGTGCCGGCGGCGATTCGGGCGGCTGCGCGCGGACCGGTCGCCAGCCGGTACGATCGGGTGACGTTCGATGTGGAGCGCATCGATGCCGACGGGCTGCAGCGTGCCGACCTGCTGGCGCCCGGGCATCCCCTGCATGACGCGGTGATGGAGGTGGCGGTCCGCCGGTTTGGCGGTGTGCTGGCCGACGGCACGGTGCTGGTGTCGGCGTCCGTGGATGAACCGCAGCTGCTGGTCGGGGTGATCGAAGAGGTGGCGGATGCCGCGGGCAGCTCAATCGCTCGGCGGTTTGGCTACGCGTTCGTCGATGAGCGGGGTCGGGTGCAGCCGGCGGGACCGGCCCCCTATCTGGACTGTGTGGCCGCGCCGGAGTCGCCCGCGGTGGACGCCGCACGAAGGCTGCCGTGGCTGAGTGATGCCGAGGCTGCAGCGCTCAGCTGGCTCATCGTGAATCAGTTGCCGGCCTACCTCGCCGAGGTACAGCCGCGTCGTACTGCGGAGCTGGCGAAGACGCGCCTGTTGGTGATCAAGCGGTTGGAGAGCGAGCGGGAGCGGCTCGCGCTGGAGGCGGCGGTGGCGGCCGAGCGGGAACGCGCGGGTGAACGTCAGCGCGAATCGTCCGACAACCTGCATCGCAAGGCGATCGAGCTGGACGATCGGCTGGCGAAGAGGCTGGCGTTGCTCGATCGGCAGGCGTTGATGTCGACCAAACCGCCGCGGATCGTGACTGCGGCGCTGGTGCTGCCGATCGGCATGGTTTCCGATGCGATGCCGGATGCGGCGATGCACGCCAAGGAGACCAAGGAGGTCGAACGGCGCGGTGTCGAGTTGGTGTTGGCGTGCGAGCGTGAGCTGGGCCGGCGTCCGGTGGAGCAGGCGTTCAACAACAAGGGCTTCGACATTCTGTCGACGGCGTCTAGTGGGGAGACCTACCGGATCGAGGTGAAGGCCAGGATCGCCGGGGCCACCGACTTCTTCGTCACCCACAACGAGGTGATCCTGGGCAAGAACGCCGCGCCGCGGTATCGGCTGGCCCTGGTCCGGGTGGATCCCAGAGGCCGGGAGTTCGACGAGGTGCGCTACCTGGACGATCCCTTCGCCACCACCGAGCTCGGCGGCTTCGACGCGACCGGCGTCCGCGGGGACTGGGAGAAGTCGTGGGCCAAGGGGCGGCGTCCGTTCTGACGGGCTGGTCAAGGACGATCCGAGCGAGCGGGGCCCCGAGGGTCGGTTCGCGGACGGGCAGGGTAGGCACACCATAGTTTTCAAAAACTTTGATCTCAGATTCGAGACCTCTTGGGGAGTCCAATCTATTGCATAGACTGCCCATATGACGTTCGACCTAGCGGCAGTAGCCGACGGTGAGACCTTCGTGCTGGAGTTCAAGCGGGGCTCGGTGAACGACCGGGAACTGGTGGAGGCTGTTGCGTGCCTTGCCAACGGGTCTGGCGGGGTTCTGCTCGTTGGTGTGGAGGATGATGGCACGATCACTGGTGCGCGACCTCGCCATGGCTCCGTCACTGATCCGCATCGTCTCGCGGCAGCGATCCAGAATCTGACCGAACCGGGGCACGCAGTCGATGTGGCCCTCATAGACCACCAGGATGGGCAGGTCATTGTGGTGCAGGTGCCGGTTGCTGATCCTGGCCCCATCGGAACGAAGAGCGGGGTGTACATCAAGCGCGCCCTGGGGAGTGACGGGCGTCCGCAGTGCGTTCCAATGACGCCACATGAGATCGTCAGCATGGGCTTGGTGTCCAGAGGGATCGATTACGCAGCCTCACCCGCGCGTGGATCAGCAATGTCGGATCTTGACTCGGCGGAGTTCGACCGTTTCCGGGGTCTGTGCTCACGATCGCCGGGCCAGGCCGGGCTCTCTCGTCTGTCGGATCTCGATATTCTCAAAGCTCTCGGGCTTGCCCCCCATTCTGCTGAGGAGGTCACCCTTGGCGCGATTCTGCTCTTCGGGAGACTAGATGCCATTCGGCGCTGGATTCCTACAGCAGAGTTTCTTTTTCAAGACCTGCGTAAAGGGAGCCTGGCGGCTAACATCCGACTGCAGGGTCCGCTGTTCCAGGTGGCGGATGAGTTCGAACGGCTACTTGCGATCCGCAACAACACGACGGAACTGATGGCGGGACTGCTGCGAATCGAGCTGGACCTAATTCCTGAGATTACACGCCGCGAGGCCATCGCGAATGCGTTGGTGCACCGTGACTACGCGGAACTTGGTCCAACGAGCATCCGAATCTCCGACACGCACTTCATTGTGAGCAATCCGGGCGGATTTCCCCCGGGTGTCACCATCGACAACATCCTGGACCAGAGCCGGCCGCGCAGTCCCATCCTGGCGGACGCGTTCCAACGTGCTGGCTTGGTGGACCGCAAGGGGAAGGGCGTGAACGAGATGTTCGAGTCCCAACTCAGAGGTGGGCGCGACGCGCCCGACTACTCTCGCTCGACCTCCGCTCTGGTGACTGTGTCGATCCCGCTCGGCTCTGCCGACCTGGACCTAGTGCGCTTCCTACTCAGTTTCGAGAACGATCATCAGCGTCCCCTGACACTGGACGAACTCCGCATCGTGCACGATGTCAAGGCCAGCGGATCAGCGACGAACGGCGAGTTGGTCGAATCCCTAAGAATGTCGTCTCCTTCAGTCCGAAGTACGACTGCTCGCCTCATTGAGTCGGGGATCTTGGAGGCCCGTGGAAACGGCCGGAATCGGCGAGTCCATCCCACTGCACGGTTTTACGACCTAGCGCAGGATCGAAATGCCTACGTGCGGATCAAGGCGATGGACCCGCTTCAGCAGGAGCATATGGTTCGCGAGTATGTTCGAACCTACGGGACGATTACTCGCTCCCAGGCGGCCAACCTGTGTCAACTGTCCTCTCAGGACGCACGTGCGCTCCTCAAGCGGATGACCGACAAAGGAGCGCTCCGATTGGTGGGGAGTCGACGGACGGCGTACTACGAACTCCAATGAACGATTCGCGGCCCTACCGTCGGTGGAGTGGCGCGGGTAGAGGCTCCACCGGACGGGCCGGATCGACGAGGTAGGTGACCTCGACGCCGAGTTCGTGGGCGAGCCGGAAGATGGTGTCGAGGCGGGCGTTGCCGTAGCCGGGGCGTCCGGTGGCCGGGTCTTTGGCGTTGTTCCGGTTGTGCTCGATGTTCTGGATCTGGTTGCGGGCGATGCCCGTCCGATAGGCCAGGTCTTCCTGGGTCAGGCCCCGATCCTCGCGGAGCGCCCGGACCTTATCGCCCAGTAACTGAGCAGCACGCACATAGGAGTCGAGCGGCTCGGGGCGGGGCACACGCCCACCTTGGTGGGCGCGCACCACGGAGTCCGCACAACATATTGGGTATTGATGTCACGCCTAGTCACGCGGCAGATTTGCGCCGTGCAAGGTGCGTGAAGTCGACGATGAAGGGTTCGAATCGCGGTTCGTAGGGGACGTCCGGAGATCGGCTCTGGTGGTGGTGGCCGGTGGGGGTGCGGACGGTGATCGTGCCGTCGGGGTTGACCGTGTGCTGCCAGCCGGGGTGTTCCTTGAGGTAGTTGCACTGCTCGCACAGCCCTTGCCCGTTGCCGGCGCTGGTCTTGCCACCAGCAGCGGCCGGGGTGACGTGGTCGGTGTGCCGGATGGGTGCATCGCACCACGGTGTCCGGCACACCTCATCACGGGTGGCGATGAATGCGGCGAGCCCTTCAGGAAAGTGACGTCGGGTCGATTCCATCGCGACCAGCCGACCGGTGCCGGGCGACGCATAGAGGCGCCGGATCCAGGCCTGCAGCTTCTCCGCGGCGCGGGCGGCGAGCCTGCGGGCGACGCCGGCGGGGACGGGTCCGTAGCCAGCGAGCCGTGCCGGGGTGTTGCTGGTGCCCAGGAGCGCGTCGTCAGTGATCACGATCTGCACCTCGACCTCCACATCCTCCGCCGCTTCCTGGCCGGTGACGCGAGCCACCAACGTGTCGGCCATCACCTGGTTCTTGGACCGTTCGTCACCAGCAGCCCGAGCGGTATCGGCTGCCTGAGTGAGGGCCGCATAGGCGGCCACACCTTGCGCAACGGGGAGGAGGGCGGACACGCGGGCCATGCAGTCGGGTGCGGGCCGGATGGTCACGTTCCGGTCGGCTTCGGCCTTCCCGATCCGGTCCATGACACTGTGCGGGTCGAGCCGGTAAGCGACCTTCCGGGCCTCGGCCGCAATCTCCCGATTCGACATGCCAGCGAGTTTCGGGCCGAGTTCGGCGTCCGCGGCGATGCGATGCTCCCGCGACAGGCACGCGGTCTCCCGCGCCACGATCGTGGCCCGCCACTCCGACAGGTCACCTGCCGTGAACGCCGCCATCGCGTGCGGCATCTCAGCCGCCAGCACCCCGGCCAATCCGACCAGACTGCTGGCCCGATGCGGCGACTCATGCCGGGCCAATCCGACCTCGCCGGCGACCGAACCGGCTACCCGCTTCACGTTCCGGCCGGCGGCCCGCGCTTCGGCCTCACGTACTTGCCGCAGTTCCACCGTCAACCGGGCCTGAGCGGCGGCAGCGGCGTTCTTGAGTCGTTCGAGTTGGCGGATCTCGTCGATCACCTCGACGGGGTCTCCGCAGGCCAGATCGGCCACCCCCGCCACCATCGTGGCCAGGGAGGCTGCGTCGAGCCTGGTGAGATCCTCCATCCCTTGAGTATAATAGATCAACTGTACGAATACAAGAGATCGGCCCGATCTTTCCGCAGATCGTGGTGGCAATGGCTGATCATCGCTGGTCGATCTTGTCGAGACCCTTCCGACCCGAGGCTGGCAAGGGGGTTTCGACAAGCTCAACCAACGGCGGGCATCAACCAGAGCCTCCCTAAGTGCGAGCGCGTTGGTGTCACCCTGACAGGCCGCACCGACAGTTCTTTCGGGCTGCGCCGCCACCGGCTACCGCAGGAAGACCGTGTCCAGATGCCACTCGACCGCCTCGCGGTCGGGACGGTTGGCGCGGACGCGCGGGATGCTGATCCCTCGTCCGGCGCGCTCGTAGAACTCCTTGCCGTTGCCCCAGTCCTGGCGAAGCCGCGGGCTGACTTGGAGTTCGTAGCGCGGGTTGATGCCGAGATAGCCCAGATCGAAGAGGGTGTGGACGTCCGATCGCAGCAGGAGACCGTTGTCCAGGCGGTTCTCACCGTCCAGGCTCACGGGTCGGATGTGTGCGGCCTCCAGCGTGGGCTGGATGTGGTTGCCGGTGATCGCACAGCGGCGCTCGTACGAGGTCAGGACGAGGCCCTTGAATGCTTGCTGACCGATCCGCGCCTTGACGAGGCGGTCACGACCGAAGACCGGTCCGGGCGCCATGGTTGGCTCGCCGGTCACGTCGGTGATCCGGACTTCCGCTCGGCGAAGCATCGTCTCGAACATGAGGTCGACGTGCGCACCGGAGCCCCGTAGGTCGTAGCCCTTGAACCGCACGATGTTCTTGGTGAAATCGCCCGGTGCCTGAAGGGTCTCGCCAGGCGATAGGAAGAACAGGTCACGCAGTAGCACGCAGCCGATCAGGGCGTTGTCGTCCGGCGGTTCCTTGCGGTAGCGAGCGATCGCCAGGGCGAGTTCGTCCTTGGACGCGACTCCGTTGCCGTCCCGGAACAGATCCCACGCTTCACGCACGGTGAAGGTGCCGAAGCCGCTGTAGAACCACCCGCCGACAAGCCGGTTCTCGGGCCAGTGGGTCTTGAACAGGAAGGGTTCCCCGGGTTTGAGTGCCCTGAATGCGGACTTGCCGGACGGAAGCCAGTAGTTCGCCTCGGTGATCCCCGGTCGATCGCGCAGGAATGCGGCCCACCGGTTGTCGGTGACGCCGATCACAGCCCGCATGGCGTGACGTTACCGATCGGCCGAGAGCGCGTCGGCCCTCTCCATTGGGCATGGCGGCGCGTACTCAGTCGCTGACAGCGGAGCGATGAGCCCACTACATTGGGCGTTGCAGGTGGGCGAGGGTAGCCCCTGCCCACCCTTGTCACGCCTCGCCTTCACCCACGAACACCCAACAAGTTGGGTATGAGAGCGAGAGATAGTGCCCGACCCCAGGCCCATCCTCCGGCGGAAGCTGATCGAGGTCGCGTTGCCGCTGGAGGCGATCAACCGGGAGTCGGCGCGAGAGAAGTCGATCCGGCACGGACACCCTTCGACCCTGCATCTGTGGTGGGCGCGGCGACCGTTGGCGGCGGCGCGGGCGGTGCTGTTCGCGCAGCTGGTGGACGACCCCTCTTCGCGGCCCGACGAGTTCCCGACCGAGGAGTTGCAGCGCGCCGAGCGGGAGCGGCTGCACCGGCTGATCGAACGCCTGGTGGTCTGGGAGAACATCCGTGACGAGAAGCTGTTCGCCGAGGCGCACGCCGAGATCCTGAAGTCGACGGAAGGCAACCCGCCGCCGATCCTGGACCCGTTCGCCGGGGGCGGCACGATCCCGCTGGAGGCGCAGCGGCTCGGCCTCGAAGCCCACGCCTCGGACCTGAACCCGGTGGCGGTGCTGATCAACAAGGCACTGATCGAGATCCCGCCGAAGTTTCGCGACCAGCCGCCGGTCTTTCCGGGGCTCGCCGAGTCCGAGTTTCGCGAATGGAAGGGCGCCGAGGGGCTCGCGGCCGACGTGCGCGCCTACGGCCAGTGGATGCGCGACGAGGCCGAGAAACGGATCGGGCACCTGTATCCCAAGGCCACCCTGCCGGACGGCACGAAGGCGAACGTGATCGCCTGGATCTGGGCTCGGACGGTCACCTGTCCCAACCCGGCGTGCGGCATCGAGATGCCGCTGGTGCGCTCGTGGTGGCTGGGCAAGAAGAAGGGCAAGGAAGCCTATGTCGTGCCCTCGGTCGTGAGGGACGCCTCGCATGCGTCAGGGCTGCGAGTGAAGTTCGAGATCGGGCATGATCTCGCGACTGCGCCGACGGCTGAGAACGATGGGACTGTGGGCCGCACCGGTGCTGAGTGCATCGCGTGCCGGGCCGCAGTCGATTTGAAGTACGTCCGAGCGGAAGGACGAGCAGGCCGGCTGGATGCTCAGCTAATGGCTACGGTCATCGAGGGAGCCCGGCAGCGTCTCTATGAGGCCCCGCTCAAGGAGCAAATTGATGCGGCGCGCGTAGGTCGCCCCAATACCGCACCAACGGCCACACTCCCGCCGCAAGCTCCGAGCTTCCGTGTCCAGGCCTATGGCATGACGAAGTGGGCCGATCTCTTCACCAATCGGCAGCTCGCAGCGCTCACTACCTTCAGCGACTTGGTGGGGGAGGCGCGCGATCGCCTGGTTGCCGACGGTGCAACGGCTGGCTACGCCAATGCGGTGGCGATCTACCTTGCATTTGTAGTCAGTCGTCTGACGGACTACCAGTCGTCTATTACTACATGGGCAAGCAACCCGCAGATGGAGATCTTGCGCAACATGTTCGCCCGACAAGCGATCCCAATGACTTGGGACTTTGGGGAAGAAATCCATTCGCCGACAGCTCCGGAAGCCTGTCCAAGATGACCGGAGCGGTCGCGAATGCCCTGGATCGCCTGCCCGCGTCCTCATCTGGAAAAGTGGTTCAGGTAGATGCACAGCGAGCGCCGTTTGGCGGAGCGCTGATTAGCACGGATCCTCCATACTACGACAACATCGGATACTCCGATCTGTCGGACTTCTTCTATGTCTGGTTGCGACGTACCCTGATTTCGATCGAACCTGAACTCCTTTCTACGGTATTGGTACCAAAATCGGAAGAACTAGTCGCCAATCCATATCGCCACGGTGGTCGACAAGGAGCGAAGGCGTTCTTTGAAGACGGTTTCCGCGAGGTGTTCGCCCGGGCACGGTTCGTAGCACTCGCGGGGTTCCCGATCACCGTCTACTACGCATTCAAGCAGTCCGAAGCGGAGCTGGACGGTGCTACCTCGACCGGCTGGGAGACGCTGTTGGAGGGGATGATCCGATCCGGTTGGGAGATCACGTCAACTTGGCCGCTCCGAACCGAGGGCTCTGGTCGGATGATCAGTGTCGGCACCAATGCGCTCGCGTCTTCCATCGTCCTCTCGCTTCGACCCCGCCCCGAGGACGCCCCGACAACTGATCGCCGTCGTTTCATCGCAGCACTGGAGGCGGAGCTTCCCGATGCCCTCCGCAAGCTGCAACAGGGCCAGATCGCGCCGGTCGACCTCCCGCAAGCGGCCATCGGTCCGGGCATGGCCGTCTTCAGCCGCTACAGCGCCGTCCTCGAACCGGAAGGCTCGGCCATGACCGTCCGTTCGGCGTTGGCTCGGATCAACGAGATTCTCGATCAGGTGCTCAACGAGCAGGAGGGCGACTTTGATCTGACTACCAGGTTCGCGATCGCCTGGTACCGCCAGCACGGCTACACCTCCGGCAAGTACGGCGACGCGGAACTCCTCGCCAACGCGCGCGGCGTCACGGTTCAGAACCTGGATCGACACGGCGTCCTGATCAGTCGCGCGGGCACCGTCCAGCTGCTTCGGCCCGCGCACCTCAAGCCGGGATACGACGCGCTGCACGATCCGTACACGAGCACCTGGGAGGTGCTCCATCACCTGATCAACACCCTCGAACGCGAGGGCATCGCGCCCACCGGAGTGCTGCTGCGGGAGGCCCTGAGCCGGCCGGACGCCGCGATCGATGCCGACTTGATCAAGGAACTGGCCCACCTGCTCTTCCGCGTCGCGGAGGACAACAAGTGGACCAAGGACGCCCTGAGCTTCAACACCCTGGTGACTAGCTGGCCAGAGATTCTCGATGCCGCGCGCGCGAAGGCCCTTGCTCCGGGCAGCACCCAAGAGACCTTGGATTACGACGGGTCCGGGGAGGCCACGTGACTCCCACCACCCTCACCCAACGCGAGTCGACTCGCGACTACGCCGCGTTGATGCACTGCAATAGCGCAGGCCGGTGGCTGGAAGAGGCCGTTGCCCAGGTGAAGCAATGGCTGCGCGAGAAGGGCTTCGATGTAGACCTTGACGGCTCCGGCGACTACTCGACGGCGAACGCGAGGTTGGCCGTCCGGCGCCTGGATGCCGGCGGCATAGACGACCTACGGATCCAACTGGTCGAGGAGCAAGCCACCGGGACCTGGACCACGGAGTTCGTCGCGCACGACGAGCCCGGAACCGACGACTGGATCAGCTTCACGGTGAGCAACAGCGAGGGCCGATTCGTCGCCGTCCCACGGCTCGCTCGCTACCTGATGCAGGTTCTGCGGCTGCGGGACGGTCTGATCGAGTTCGTTGACCAGCCCCAGGTCTTCGGGCCGGAGCGACTTGATGACCTCGTCGAGTTGCTGGCCGACCGCAGCCGGCACGGACTCGTGTTCGTGGCGGGCACCAAGGAGAACATTCCGTTCCAGGCGTTCGCCAAGAAGCTCGGCTTGTGGACGAGGGAGATCTACGGGCTGGGTCAGGTGGTCCTGCTCACGCCGGACGCAACGGCTGCCTTCATCGCGCGTGTCGGTGGCCTGATTGCGACGCCACCGTGGACGATCCGTACCTATCAGCCTGGGGTTGAGTTCGAGGACCCTCAGGATGCCAGGCGTCATCGCATTCTCGGCACCAGCCGTCTTGCGACGGAGAAGGACGCCACGATTCGGATCTTGTTGGGCGACGTGGCGCGGCAGCAGGCGGCCACCCGTCCCGTTGATCCGGTGGTTCGGAGCACTCATCGACGGTTCGAGCGGTTCGAGAACCGACGGCTGGTCGAGGAAATCGCCCTGGCTGTTCCCTCGGTGGCCGACGAGACCGCAGTACCGACCGCGCCCGTCGTGACCGAACCTCAACCAGAAGTGGAGGCCGTCAGGCCCACACCGCCATCCGTGCCCCCCAGGCTGTCCGAGATCGGTCTGGTCAAGCGCATATTGGGTATCAAGGAGATCACCGAGCAGGCACTTCTCGACCTGATGGCGCGGGTGCGTCAGTGGGGCGTCGACAATGCGTCTGCGCAAGCGCTGGAGAGCCGGGTCGACGGCCTGCTGTCAAAGGTGGAGCAGCTTGAGGACACCAACGCCGAACTGCTGGGAGCCCTCGATGACGAGCAGCAGACGAACGAGTCCCTCCGGATCGAGCTCGATGACCGTGACGGGAAGATCGACTGGCTCCAGTCCCGGCTCAAGCAGGTGGGCAACTACGAGGCGTCGTATCTCAAGACCCCGAGCGAATTCCGGGTCGAGCGTCCCGACACCTTCGACGAGCTCCTGGATCGCATCGAGTCGGTTGGTGGAGTGGCCTTCACCGGCAAGGCCTCCGACGTCATCCGCCTCAACCAGATAGATACCAACGACGCCGCCCTGCGAACGGCATGGGATGCCGTGCTGGCGCTGAGCGACTACGCGAGGGCCCGCGACCAAGGTGACTGGGAAGGGGGTCTCGAGCACTACATCAAGCACACTCCGACGGGCTATCGAACGGTGTCCGCGAGCAAGTTCGGTTCGACTGAGACCGGGATCACGATGAGCGCGCACGGCAAAGAACGCATCTTCTCGGTGCCCACTTCGGTACACCCCGCTGGCGTGATCGAGATGAAGGCACACTTCAAACTTGCCCGCATCGGTATGGCCAGCCCGCGCATGTACGTCTACGACGGGCACCCTGATGTGGCCAAGGTCTTCATCGGGTACATCGGCGTCCACTTGACCAATACGCAAACACGGTGAGCTGCCGGATGAAGAGTGAGGACCACCGATGACCAAGTCGCTGACCGCCCATGAACACACCCTGATCAAGGTGTTTTCCAGCGATTACGAGTTCCGCATCCCCGAGTATCAGCGGCCCTATCGGTGGGGGACTGATCAGGCGCTGCAGTTGCTCGACGACCTCGAGGAAACCCTCGATCGCGATGACGACGAGCCCTACTTTCTGGGATCGTTGGTCCTCGTTCAGCAAAGCTCGACTCGCTACGACGTGATCGATGGGCAGCAGCGGCTGACTACCCTGACGCTGCTCTTCTCGGTGCTGCGCGACCTCACCGACGGCCCATTCGCGGATAACCTCAGCGCGCTCGTGCTTGAACCGGGCAATGAAATGGCCGACATCGTGGCCCAGCCGCGTCTCACCCTCCGCTCGCAGGATGCCGCATTCTTCAAGCGGTACGTCCAAACGCCGGGGGCCATCGAGATGCTCATCGCCCTGTCGGACAACGCGGCGTCCAGCGAACCCCAACGTGCGATTCGCGACAACGCGAGGGCGCTGCACCAGCGACTGGTGACCTGGTCCGACGCGCGCCGACGAAAACTGGCCAAGCTCGCCAGCACACTTACCTACCTGGTCGTCGTGAGCACACCGACGCTCGACAGTGCATACCGGATCTTCAGCGTGATGAACGCCCGCGGCCTCGACCTGGCACCCGCAGACATCTTCAAGTCGCGGGTGATCGGTGAACTCCCCGAGGAGGGCGACTACGCCAAGAAGTGGGAGGACGCCGAGGACGTACTGGGCAGCGCCGCCTTCACCGAGCTCTTCGGCGACCTGCGGACGGTAGTGAACGGCACCCGTGCCCGACGCGAACTGCTGAAGGAGTTCTCCGACCAGGTTCTCGACGGCTACCTTCGGGACAATCGCGCGACGGCATTCATCGATGACCTGCTGCTGCCCTACGCCAAGGCGTTCGAGCGCACGATCGCCTTCGACTTCGGCCCGGGCTACGCGTGGCGTGCGGTCAACGACTGGCTGAAGCGCCTGTCGCAGATCGACAACAAGGACTGGCGTCCGGTGGCGCTATGGGCACTCACGAATCACCCCGACGATCCGGCCTTCCTCGACGCCTTCTTGAGTCGTCTGGAACGGCTCGCCGCAATGTTCCTCCTTCGCCAGGAATATGCGACCCCTCGAATCACCCGCTATCTCGAGCTGCTCAAGGAACTCAAGGAAGGCGCCGGGCTCGACGCGCCGTCCTTCGAGCTGACCGATGAGGAGAAGGAACGCGCGCGGGAGGCGATCGAGGGCCGGGTCTACGAGATGCAGGCCCGGCGGGCCCGCTACGTGCTGCTGCGATTGGACGAGCTTCTGGCCAACGACCCCGGCGCGGCGTATTCGCACAGCATCATCAGCATCGAACACGTCCTCCCGCAGCAGCCGGCGGCCGACAGCCAGTGGGTGTGTGACTTCACCGAGGACGAGCGCGGCTATTGGACTCATCGGCTCGGCAATCTGCTGCTCCTGAATCACCGCAAGAACAGCCAGGCGCGGAACTTCGACTTCGCCACCAAGAAGAGGCGCTACTTCACCACCGCGACCGGATCGGCGGTCTTCGCGCTGACCACCCAGGTGCTCGGCTACGACGAATGGACGCCCGCCATCATCGCCGCCCGGCAGCAGGAACTCGTCCAGCGACTGACCGATGAGTGGGAGTTGAACTGACATGGCGCTCAGCAACCGCGAACGCATCGACCGCATGTTCACCGTGCTCGCCCCGGCGCTCGACGACTTCATCTCGTCGGTGATCGGGCAGGTGGACAAGGCGCTGGGCGCCGACTGGGTCAGTCTCGTCCAGGCCAAGGACGTCAAGAACGGCGCCCCCTACGGCAAGAAGTACGACCCCCTCGACCCGCAACTCCAGTTCCGGATGCTCACCGAGGGCAACATCACCGCCGGCTACCAGCCAGGCTGGTATCCGTTCAGCAAGGCGATCGGGCGGACGGGGGAGACCTTCGCCAGTGAGCTCCGCGAGGTCCGCAACGACTGGGCGCACAACAAGACCTTCACCGACGACGACGCCTACCGGGCCCTGGACACCGGCGAGCGGCTGCTGAAGCTGATCAACGCCGCCACCGAGGCCGAGCAGGTGCGGGGGATCCGGCTGAACCTGCGCCGGGTCACCGCCGACAAGGACGACAAGCGCGTGCTCAAGGCCGCCGTCGACACTCCCGAAGCGGCCGGGCTCAGGCCGTGGCGCGAGGTGCTGCGTCCGCACGACGACGTGGCGACCGGCAACTTCCACGCCTCGGAGTTCGCGGCCGACCTGTACAAGGTGGCGACCGGCGGCGAATCGGACGCCGACTACGCCGATCCCGTCGAATTCTTCCGCCGCACCTACCTCACCGAGGGCCTGCGCGACCTGATCGGACGCGCCGTCCGCCGACTCGCGGGCGATGACAACGCATCCCCGGTGATCAACCTGCAGACCAACTTCGGCGGCGGCAAGACCCACTCGATGCTGTCCCTGTGGCACATCGCCGCCGGCCTGGAGGTCGGCGCCTTCCCGCAGGAGACCCAGGAGCTGCTCACCGCCAGCGGCTACACCGGCACGCCGGTGAACCGGGTCGCCATCGTCGGCAACCACCTCAGCCCCGCCGGGCAGACCAAACCCGACGGCACAAGGGTGAACACTCTGTGGGGCGAGCTGGCCTGGCAGCTCGGCGGCGCCGAGGCGTTCGAGTTGGTGGCTCGCGCCGACCGTGACCGCACTCATCCGGGCGAGGCGCTGCACGACCTGCTCACCCTGTACTCGCCAGCTGTGATCCTGATCGACGAGTGGGTCGCCTACGCCCGCTCGCTGGTCGGCCGGGACGACCTGGCCGGCGGCACCTTCGACGACCAGTTCACCTTCGCGCAATCCCTCACCGAAACCGCCAAGGGCACCTCCGGCATCCTGCTGGCCATCTCCATCCCGGCGTCCGAGGCGGGCGGTTCGGCCGACCCGATCGCCGCCGGGAACACCGAGGAGGTCGGCGGCGCCAACGGCCTGGAGGCGCTGAAGCGGCTGCAGAACGTCGTCCGCCGGGTCGCCGACCAGTGGCGTCCGGCCTCGTCGACCGAGGCGTACCACATCGTCAAACAGCGCCTGTTCACCGAACCGGACGCCGCGGCGCTAGCCGCGATCGGGGCCACGGCAAGGGCTTTCGTCGAGCTGTATCGCAAGTACCCGGACGACTTCCCGCGCGAGGCCCGGGAGCTCGGCTACGAGGAACGCATCCGGCGCACGTACCCGATCCACCCCGAACTGTTCGACACGCTGTACGAGGAGTGGTCGTCGCTGGAGCGGTTCCAGCGCACCCGCGGCGTGCTGCGGCTGATGAGCACGGTCATCCACGCGCTGTGGAGCGGCGAGGACGCCGGCCCGCTGATCATGCCGGGCTCGATCCCGCTCGCCACCGCCAATGTGAACACGGAGCTGACCCAGTACCTGCAGGACTCGTGGAAGACGATCATCGACGCCGATGTCGACGGCGCCAACTCGGAGCCGGCCCGGATCGACTCCGACAAGCCGCTGTTCGGGCAGCGGGCGCTGACTAAGCGGCTGGCCCGGGCGGTCTTCTTCGGTGCCGCACCGACGATCGCTCCCGGTTCGCTGCACAAGGGGATCGCCACCCAGCGGGTCTTCCTGGGTACCGCCGTCCCCGGGGACGTTCCGGGCAACTTCCACGCCGCCCTCACCCAGCTCGGCGACCGGGCGACCTACTTCTATTCCGGCTCCGGCAAGCACTGGTACGACGTGCAGCCCAACATCACCCGCACCGCCAAGGACCAGGCCGAGCGGCTGCATCCCGAGGACGTCTGGCTCGAGATCTCGGGACGACTGAAGGGGCAGGCGCGCGCCCGCGGGGACTTCGCCGGGGTGCACATTTGTCCCGATTCACACGCCGATATTCCGGACGTCGACGAGGCCCGGCTGGTCATCCTGCACCCGCGTGTCGCCCACAAACGCGGGACGGCGTCCGCGGCCAAGGAGTTCGCGAAGGAGGCCACCGAGCGGCGCGGCAACGCACACCGGATGCACCGCAACATGCTGGTCTTCCTGGCGGCCGACGTGGCCCGGCTCGAGGAGCTGGACGCCGCCGTCCGCGACTACCTGGGCTGGACGCACGTCCTCGACAACGACGCCGAACTCGACCTCACCCAGAACCAGCGGAACCAGGCGACCCAGCGCCGGGCCCAGGCCGACCAGACGGCGTCTGCACGGCTGCTGCAGACCTTCACCTGGGCGCTGGTGCCCGACCAGCCCAACCCGGGAGCGCCCTTCCTGATCCGCGAGGTCAAGATCGAGGGCCAGTCGGACTCACTCGCCGACCGGGTCTCGAAACGGCTCGGCAACGACGGCACGCTGTGCGTCCGGCAGGCGGCCGTGACCATCCGGCACCACATCGACCGGATTCCGCAGATCTGGGCCGACGGTCACGTCAGCCTCGGCACGCTGTGGGGGCTGTACAGCCAGTACCCCTACCTGCCGCGGCTGCGTGACCGCCGGGTGCTCGAGGAGGGCATCGTCGATCAACCGATGCTCTGGCAGCCCGACTCGTTCGCGCTCGCCACCAGTTATGACAGCGACGTGGGCCGCTACGTCGGGTTGTGGACGCCGGACGACCACGCGAGCGCGCCCGCACCCACCGACGGATTGCTGCTGATCAAGCCCGAGCGTGCTCGCTGGCAGATCGAGGCCGAGCGGCCGGACGTCGGGGATGCCGGCGACGACCCGGTCGCGGGCACCCCGGGTCGTGGCACGCCCGGACATGCGTCGACCAGTGACAGCCCGCGTACCCGGTCCGATTTCATGTTCCCGCCGCCCAAGACCCGCTTCTTCGGTGTGAAGATCCTAGCCGGCGACCGAATGGCGATGGACTTCCGGAACGTCGCGGAGGAAGTCATCGCCCACCTACGCAACGATCCGGGCACCCGCCTGGTGGTCCGGCTCGAGATCGAGGCCGTCGACGAAACTGGCTTCGACGAGCAGCAGATCCGCACGGTCTCCGAGAACGCCCGGACGCTCAAATTCGATCAGTCGGGATTTGAGGAGGGCTGATTTCGGGATACCTGTCGCATCCGCTCGTGGTCGTTCGTTGAGAGGATAGGCGGCACCCGGCCGCCACGACCAAGGAGGATCACCATGACCGAGTACCTGCTGTCCGTGTGGCACGAGGACTACCTCGAAGAGACGACCGTGCCCGACGAGGACATGCAGCGCATGTTCGCCCAGGTGGACGCGTTCAACGCCAAGCTTCAGGCCGAGGGCAAGTGGGTCTTTGCCGGCGGGCTGACGCCGCCGGCGTCCGCGACCGTGGTCAGCCCGGCCGGAGACCTGACCGACGGGCCGTTCTCGGAGGCCAAGGAACAGCTCGGCGGCTTCTGGGTGGTCAAGGCCGCCGACCTGGACGAGGCCCTGGTGCTGGCCAAGGAGGGCGCGAAGGCCTGCGAGGGCAACGTCGAGGTCCGCGGCTTCCAGTCCGCGTAGGTCGATGGACGCAGCCGCGCTACACGACCGTGTCGAACGGATCGTCCGCGATGAGTTCGGACGTGTCGTCGCAGCGCTGGCCCGCCGCTTCGGTGATCTCGATGTCGCCGAAGAGGCGGGTCAGGAAGCCCTGGTGACCGCCATGGAACGCTGGCCGACCGATGGAATCCCGCCCAACCCCGGCGCCTGGCTGACCACCACCGCCACTCGGAAGGCGATCGACGTGCTCCGTCGAGAACAGCATCGGGGACCGAAACAACAAGCGGCGCAAGCGATGCTGTCGCCGACCGCCCGGGTCACCGCGGGCATCGCCGACGAATACCCCGAGGCAACCGAGGACGACGGCCCGGTGACCGATGACCGGCTGCGGCTGATCTTCACCTGCTGTCATCCGGCGCTGGCCGAGCCGGCCCGGGTGGCGCTCACTCTTCGGCTGCTCGGCGGACTGACCGTGCCCGAGATCGCGGCGGCCTTCCTGGTGCCGGAGCGCACCATGGCGCAGCGGATCACCCGGGCGAAACGCAAGATCGCCGAGGCCCGCATCCCGTTCCGGGTGCCGCAAGCCGAAGACCTGGCCGAGCGGCTCGACGGCGTCTTGGCTGTGCTGTTCCTCGGCTACAACGAGGCCTACCTGCCGCACGGCCCCGGCCAACGCATCGACCTGGCCGCCGAGGTGATCCGGCTGACTCGGCAGCTGGGAGAACTGTTGCCGGACGAGCCGGAGCCGCGCGGTCTGCTGGCGCTGTTGCTGCTCAGTGAGGCGCGGCGTCCGGCCCGGTTCGCCGCGGACGGCACCCTGGTCAGGCTGGATGAACAGGATCGGACGCTGTGGAACGGCGAGTTGATCACCGAAGGTCATGCTCTGGTCCGGCGTTGTCTGGAGCAGAACCGGCCCGGCCGTTACCAACTGCTCGCTGCGATCAACGCCGTGCATACCGACGCCGCGCGGGCGTCCGACACCGACTGGCGGCAGATCCTCGCCCTGTACGACCATCTGCTGACCCTCACCGACACCCCGGTCGTCCGACTGAACCGGGCCGTGGCGGTGGCTGAGATCGCCGGCCCGCTACCGGCTCTTGCCCTGGTCGATGCTCTCGTTGACCGGTTGGACGGCTACCACGCCTTCCATGCCACCCGTGCCGATCTGCTGCGCCGGCTGGGGCGGACGACACCGGCGGTGCAGGAATGCGACCGGGCGATCGAGACCGCCGACAACGCCGGCGAGCGGGCCTACCTGACCCGGCTGCGTGATTCGCTTCGTCCCCTCGGAGGCTGAGCTCAGCCGCGCACCTCGATGTTCGTGATCCCACCCTGGAAGTAGTTGCCGGATTCGGGCGGCAGCGAGGTCAGGTAGACCAGCAGAAAACGGGTCTTGACCGGCTTGTCCGGCTTCATCACCGCCGTCCCGCTCGCTTTGCCGACCGCGGCGATCGTCGCCCAGTCGGCTTGCGAACGCATCGGCGCGGCGGTGACGGTCGCGTCGGCCGGAATGCGCAGCTCCACCGCGGTGCCCTTGCCGATCACGCTGACGCTGACCTGGCTCACGGTCTTGGTGCTGCCCAGATCGAGGACCAGCCCGACGCCGGGCTTGAGCCTGCCCAGCCGGGCATCGCCACGGTACCGCTCGGACAGCCAGGCGCTGTCGGGATCGTTGTCGATGGCGCGCGGCGCGAGACGCGCGTTCTCGTTGCCGCTGCCCTTGTCCGCCACCGGGTCGAAATCGGTGGCCGACACGATCGGGATCACCGCCGCCACGCTCGGGCTGGACGTCGCCGGGGTGCGTTGAGCGGTCAGCTGGTTGACCGCGACCCAGACCAGCGAGCCGGCCAGCACCAGGCCGAGCAGTCCGATCAGCAGCGCCAGGAACCGGCGCGGCGGACGTCCCATGCCGCCACGCTGGGGGGACGGCTGGATCAGCTGCTGGGTTCCGGTCCGGGCCGGCGGCGGGATCGGGGTGAACGGCTCGGTGCTGGGACCGTCCGCCTTGAGTCCGGGGAACTGCCACGGCTCGGTCGACTCGCCCTCGGCGTCGGCGTCGGCGTCCGGATCGTCGACCAGCGACGCCGGGGACGCCGGAGGTGCGGCGGGCTCTGCTTCCGGGCTGGGCACGGGCACGGTGAACACCGACGTGCCGGACGTCTTGATCATCGCCACGGGCAGCCGCAACCGGCGCTCCAGGTCCGGCGCGGCGCTGGCCTGCCCCAATACCGCACCCAGTTGCTGAGCGACCGCCCGGGCAGTGGTGATGCCGGTCTGCCGATTGCGCGGGTTTGGATTGAGGATGCGGTCACACAGCGTGTCCAGCATCCGCGGAACGCCGGCCTTCACCTGGGCCGGGGTGAGAGTCCGGACGCCGTCGCGCGGCGCGGCGCGCAGGCCGAAGCCGTCGCCGTCCGGCCAGCGGTTGACCAGGCAGGCGTAGAGCAGCGAACCGAGCGCCCGGACGTCGGCGGGTTCACCGGTGAGCGCCCGATCGTCGGGGTCGAGGGCTGCCTCGACCAGCAGGCCGACGATCCGGACGTTGCCGGCGGCGGTGATCACCACCGTGTCGGGGTTGATCCGTTCGTGGTAGAGGCCGCGGGTATGCAGTGCGGCGAGCGCCTGCGCCAACTCCTTGACGATCCACGCCGCCTCGACCGGGGACAGTGGCCCGCCGGTCAGCACCTGTTCGAGTGAGGTGCCGGGGGCATACTCGAAGACGATGTAGTGCTCGCCGCTGTCGAAGGCACCGGCATCCAGCACCCGCAGGAAGGCCGAATCGGGCGCGCCCGAGGCACGCTTGGCGACGCCGATCATCTCCTCGCCGCGGGGATCCTCCGCGGGCAGCAGGTGCATCAGGACGGCACGCGAAAGACGCTGGTCGAAGGCGCGCCAGGTAAGGGCCCGGCCGCGTCGGGCGAGCAACTCGTCCAACCGATACCGCTCGCCGAGCACCTGGCCGACCATTTCATCGGCGGCGGCGTTGTCGTCGGCTTGGGCAGCGGGGTCGTCCGGATCGGGGTAGCGCAGCACCGCCTGATCGCCCTCGGGTTCGATGACGATGAACTGACCGGCGCCGTCCGGGTCGGTGTTGATCTGCTCGGGCTCAGGTTCCGGCTCGGGGTCGTCCTCCTTGTCGGACGGCGAAGCCTCGGAACGGAGCGGCTCGACCTCCTCGGCGACCTCGTCCGGCTGCCCGGTCACCACCGGATGCGGATTGCGGCGGCGCCGCAGCACACCCAGCACCTGGGTGGCTTCACTGATCCGCAGCCGTTTGGCGGCGAAGAAGAAGGCCAGCACCGCGACGAGTGCGGCCAAGCCGAGGCCGACCAGGGTCAGCAGTGCCGACTCGAAACGGGTGAAGTACCAGGTGATCGCCCAGGCCAGCACCCCGCTGGGCACGGCTGCCACGGCCAGCTTGGCGAGGTGACGGATCAGGTCGCCGCCGTCCAGGCCGACCAGGCGCTTGCGCAGCGCCAGGTGCGAGAGCCAGGCGCCCAATATGTACGACAGGCTGTAGGCCAGCGCGAGCCTGGGCGCCACCGTGTTCACGTCGTGCCAGGCCAGCATGAAGCCGATGGCCAAAGCGGTGTTGACGCCCGAGATCACCACCTGCAGCAGGAACGGCGTCCGAGTGTCCTCGAGTGCGTAGAAGCCGCGCAGGTAGAGGTACTGAATGGTGTACGGCACCAGGCCGATGCCGAACGCCATCAGCGTCCAGGCCACGTAGTGGAAGTCGGTGGCGCCCTGGCCGAGGCCGAACGCGACCCGGGCGATCGGTTCGGCGAGCACGATCATTCCGATCGCCGCGGGCACCAGGAAGGTGACCGCCAGCCGGGTCGCCCGTTGCACCTCGGCGGCGACACCGATCATGTCCTTCACGGCCGCCAGCCGGGACGCGTGCGGCAGCATCGCGGTGGCCAGCGACACCGTCAACAGTGAATGCGGCAGCACCCAGATCAGATAGGCCTGGTTGTAGACGTTGCTGCCGGCCCCCGAGCCGCCGACCACCGCCGAGGTGGCCAGCCGAGTCACCACGGCCTGCGCGACCAGGGTCAGTGCGACATAGCCCATCATCCACTTGGCAAGGTGGAATGTGTGGCCCAGCCCGGTTCCCTTGAGATCCCAGCGGGGGCGGTAGCGGAAGCCGGTGCGGCGGTAGAACGGGATCAGGATCAGCGTCTGGGCGACGATGCCGAGGGTGGAGCCGCCACCCAGCAGCAACGCCTGTTGGGTGCTGAACGGGGCCGAGGTGTCGAGGCCACCCCAGAGCACCGCGTAGAGACCGAGCACACCGATCTGCACCACGTTGTTGGCGATCGGCGCCCACATCATCGGGCCGAACGAGTCCCTGGCATTGAGCACCTGGCCGATCAGGAAGAACGCGCCGTAGAAGAACAGCTGCGGCATGGTCAGGTATGTGATGAAGACCAGCGACTGCCAGTGCGGCAGGCTCTGCCAGGCCGGATCGGTCCACAGCGTCAGCAGCCAGGGCACCGCCGCCACCATCAGCACGGTGACCACGGCGAGGCCTGCCAGGAAGGCGGTCATCACCCGGTTGACGTAGGTCTGCCCGCCGTCGGAATCGTTCTTGATGGCCCGGACGATCTGCGGCACCAGCACTGTGTTCAGCGCACCGCCGGCGAACAGCATGTACAGGGTGTTGGGGATCAGCGTGGCCAAGCCGAACATCTCGACCTGCCGGGTGCTGTTGCCCAACGCGAAGGCGAGCAGGATCGCCCGACCGAAGCCGAGGATGCGCGACACCATGGTGCCTGAGGCCATCACGGCGGTGGCGGTCAGCAACCGCCGTCCGGTCGTGGCGGGGGCTTCCCGGCCCTCGTCGCTCAAAGCTCCTCCTCGCGTTGCTTGCGGCGCACCTGACGGATGCGCAGCGCGGTCGTCGCCACCAGCACCACACCGGAGACGATGACAATGATCCACCCGATCACGCCCAGGTCGGTGACCTCGACCGCGATCCGGGTGCTTTCGCCGATCGGTTCGCCGGAGGTCGTCCGCAGGCTCGCGGTCACGTTGACCAGGCCGTTCGAGCTGGCTTCCGGCCGGACGTTGATGGTTTGGCTCTGCCCGGGGCCGACGGTGATCGGCGCCGTGTCGGCGATGCTGATCCGTTGCGGGTTGTCCGAGGCGAAGACGACGCGGACGACGATCGGCTCGGTGAGTTCGTTGATCACGGTGACCGGGAACTCGTTGCTGCGCGACGACATCAACACCCGCGGACTGGCCGAGAGCCGGACGTTGTCGGCGACCGCGTCCGAGCCGACGGTGCCGTTGACCGCGGTCAGCCAGGGGGTGGCGCTGCTGCCGCCGATCCAGCCGGTGGAGACCAGCCGGCTCAGGGTGGCCGGCTCGTCGGCGGCGAGCTCGGAATCCGGCACCAGGTCGCGGTAGTCGGCGAAATCGCCGGTGAGTGTGCTGAGCTGCCGGAACCGGGAAGCGGGCAGGGTGGTCGGTTTGGCGGGCAGCACCAGCGGCGCCGCCGGAATGTCGGCCGCGTCGTCCAGCAGGCTGTCTAGCGCGGTGCGGGTCAGCCAACTCGGGCTGGTGGCGGTGTCCGCGGCGGCGGCGTCCACGGTGTCGATCAACCGGACCAGCCCGCCGCCCAGAATCGCTTCGGCGTACTGCCGCTGGGCGCGTTGCACCGGCCCGTCGTCGATGCCGGGCCCGCCCGCCGTCGCCGGCGGGGCGAGGCGCAGCAGGGTGGAACCGGACGGCCCGGGCGCGACCACCGGGCCGCGTCCGGCGGTGCTGACCGCGATCGCGTCGGCGTCCGCGTCGTGCAGCCAGGCCGGGGTGGCCGGTCCGGCGACCCCGTTGTAGGGCAGCGCGACCAGTGGCAGGCTGCTCAGCTCGGGCACCGTGGCGGCCGCAGTCATGGAACGTTGCAGCACGCCGGTCGCCCGGTTCCTCTCGGCGCCGAGCACGTCGGGGTTGGCGAACAGGGTGCGGGCGCCGCGATCCTTGGACAGCGCGCGGAACCGTTGCAGCCAGGCCTGGGCGACCGCCTGCCCGGTGCCGGGCCGGGTCTGGTTGCCGTCGACGACGCTGTAGCCGTCGGCCATGTCGATGACCTCGTCGATCAGCGCCGGGTCGACCAGCCAGGACATGCCCGAGCGGCCCGCGACGCCGAGCAGGGTGTTGAGCCGGCCGTTCAGTTCACCGAGCAGCCGTTCGTCGGCGAACACGTTGGGCCGCACCTTGGTCGGCGCGGTGGACAGCAGCACCACCGAGGCCAGCGGCAGCCGCTGCTTGGGCTTGGTGACGTAGAAGGTGCGGGCCTGGCTGAGCACCTGGAAGTTGCTGGAGGCGTCCGCGGTGCCGCGGACCTGCACGCCCAACAGGTAGATGTTGCCCGGGTTGGTGAAGCCCAGGTCGCTGAGCTTGCCGCGCACGGTGAACTCGGCCCGGGCTCCCGGGTCGAAGGCTTGGTCGGGAGCAGTGAGGGAGAAGTAGTGGTCCGAGCTTCGGTAGAGCCGCACCCCCCAGGTCTGGGTCTGGCCACTGAGCACCGATTCGAACGCGGCCGGCTCGGTGATCGGGTCGAGCGAACGCCACAGGATGGCCCGGACGCCGAACGCGGGCTGGGCACCGATGTTGGTGACCGTGCCGCGCAGCACGGCGGTGGCCTTCTTGCCCGAACCGGTGGTGCGCACGCTGGTGAGTTCCACCTTCAGTTGCGGCACAGCTGCCCGGGCAGGGGTGGCAGGAGCGACCAGCACCATGGCGACGGTGATCATCCAGGCCAGCACGAGCGCGAGCTTGGCCGGGAGGGTGCGGGTCACCGTCCCATCGTAGGGTGCGGGTCGCGCCCGATCCGGCAGGAGGCGGGTGGGCCCTCCCGGTAGAGTGTCGCGACGTGTCCGAGCCGACTTCCGCCCAGCGCGCCGCCCTGGAGCAATTGCGTACCTCGTCGGCCACGGTGACGAGGCTGGCGACGCTGTTCGCCGACGCCGGTCATGAGCTCTACCTGGTCGGCGGACCGGTGCGTGACGCGCTGCTCGGCCGGACCGGCAACGATCTGGACTTCACCACCTCGGCGCGTCCGGACGAGATCGAGCGGCTGGTGCGGCGACTGACCAACGCGGTCTGGGACATGGGCCGGGATTTCGGCACGATCGGTTGCGCGGTGCCCGACGACCGGCCCCCATCGGTCGGGTCCGCGTCGGGTGAACCTGGCGAAACCCTTCCCAAGCTGGTGCTTGAGGTGACCACCTTCCGCTCCGACGCCTACCAGGCCGACTCGCGCAAGCCGTCCGTGGTGTTCGGTGATCATCTCGGCGGTGACCTGGTGCGCCGCGACTTCACCGTGAACGCGATGGCGCTGGACATGGTCAGCGGCGAGTTGCTGGACCCGTTCGGTGGCTTGGCCGATGCCGAGCACGGGGTGCTGATGACGCCGTCGACGCCGGAGCTGTCGTTCAGCGACGATCCGTTGCGGATGATGAGGGCCGCCCGGTTCGCGGCCCAGCTGGGCTTCCGGCCGGCGCCCGCGGTGGTGGCGGCGATGACCGCGATGGCCGACCGGATCACGATCGTGTCGGCCGAACGGGTCCGCGACGAGCTGGTCAAGACGATCATGGCGGCCAACCCGCGGGTGGGGCTGAACCTGCTGGTGGTCACCGGGCTGGCCGCCCATGTGCTGCCTGAGTTGCCGGCACTGCGGATGGAGCGCGACGAGCACAACCGGCACAAGGACGTCTACGAGCACACGCTGACCGTGTTGGAGCAGACCATCGACCTGGAGCCGCGGCTCGGCGGCCCCGACCTGATCGCCCGGCTGGCGGCGCTGCTGCACGACATCGGCAAGCCGCGGACGCGACGGTTCGAGGCCGGCGGCAAGGTGTCCTTCCACCACCACGACGTGGTGGGCGCCAAGATGGCCGTCAAGCGGATGCAGGCGCTGCGGTTCCCGACCGACCAGATCAAGGCGGTGGCCAAGCTGGTCGAGCTGCACCTGCGGTTCCACGGCTACGCGGACGCCGACTGGACCGACTCGGCGGTGCGCCGGTACGTGCGGGACGCCGGCGACCAGCTGGAGCGGCTGCACGTGCTGACCCGGTCGGACTGCACCACCCGCAACGCGCGCAAGGCGGCCCGGTTGCGCACCGCCTACGAGCAGCTGGAGTGGCGGATCGACGAGCTGGCCAAGCAGGAAGAACTGAACTCGATGCGTCCCGACCTGGACGGCACCCAGATCATGGCGATCCTCGGCATTCCGCCCGGTCGTGACGTCGGACAGGCGTACAAGTACCTGTTGGAGAAGCGGATCGACGAGGGTCCGCTCGGTGAGGAGAAAGCCCGTGAGACGCTGCTGGCCTGGTGGGCGGAGCGGTCGGCGTCCAGCTGAATCAGTTCTCGGTCACGAGGTCTCGCCGTCGCGATGGATGTCCGCCTTGGCCGGTTCGATGCCGTCGCGGTCGGCCCATTCCAGGAGCTGGTCGAGCCGGAACGATTCGTCGTCGATCCCGGCGTGCAGATCGCCCAGGTCGGCGAACCGGGCCGGCACAGACGCCAGGGTGAAGTCGCGCGGGTCGAGGTCGTCCAGCTCGTCCCAGAAGACCGGGGTGGACACCGTTCCCGTCGGGGTGCCACGGACCGAGTAGGCGCAGGCGATGGTGTGATCGCGGGCGTTCTGGTTGAAGTCGACGAAGATCTTCTTCGGATCGCGGTCCTTGCGCCACCACACCGTGGTGGCGTCGTCGCAGCGTCGCTCCACCTCGCGGGCGAAGGCCAGCGCCGCCCGCCGCACCTCACCGAACCCCCACTCCGGCTCGATCCGGACGTAGATGTGAAATCCCTTGCCACCGGAGGTTTTCGGGTAGCCGATGATGCCCAGCTCGGCCAGCACCTGGCGGGCGACGTGGGCCACCCGGCGAACGGCGGTGAAGTCGGCGTCCGGCATCGGATCGAGGTCGATCCGCCACTCGTCCGGCTGCTCGACGTGGCCGCGCCGGCTGTTCCAGGGGTGGAACTCGACCGTCGACATCTGCACCGCCCAGATCACCTGGGCCAGCTCGGTGACGCACAACTCGTCGGCGGTGCGGCCGAACCGGGGGAACCACAACTCGACGGTCTGCACCCACTCGGGTGCGCCGCGCGGCAGTCGCTTCTGGTGCACCTTCGGGCCGCCCAGGCCGTCCGGGAAGCGATGCAGCATGCAGGGCCGTTCGCGCAGCGCCCGGACGATGCCATCGCCGACCGCCAGGTAGTAGTCGACCAGGTCGTGCTTGGTCCAGCCCGTCTCGGGGAAGTAGACCCGGTCGGGGTTGGTGACCCGGACGACCCGGTCACCCACCTCGATCTCGATCGCAGGACTCGCCATGCGCCGACCGTAGTGGGGACCGGTCTAGTTATCCACAGCTCGGGGCGGGCTGTCAGCTGAACGAGCCGTCGGGGTTCACCCGGAACACGTCCACCTTCACCTCGAGGGTGGAGTTCTTCGCTTCGGTGAACACCACGCCCTTCAGCGGGGAGACGTCGCGGAAGTCACGACCCCAGGCGGTGACGATGTAGCGGGAGTCGGCGAAATGGTCGTTGGTCGGGTCGAGGTCGATCCACTCGCCGCCGGGCACCAGCACCGAGGTCCAGGCGTGAGAGGCGTCCGACCCCTCCAGCTTCGGCTGGCCCGGCGGCGGCGAGGTCTCGACATAGCCCGACACGTACCGGGCGGGCAGGCCGATGCTGCGCAGGCAGCCCGCCGCCAGGTGGGCGAAGTCCTGGCAGACGCCCTTGCGCAGCTCCAGCAGCTCGGGCAGCGTGGTGCGGACCGACGTCGCGCCGAGCTCGTACTTGAAGTCGCGATAGATGGTCGCGTACAGCGACTGCAGCGCGTCGCCGAGCGGACGATCGGCCCACAGAATGCTGTCGGCGTAGGCCCGCACCTCCGGACCCAACTCGACCAGGTCGGAGGGCAGCAGGTACTCGGCGCGCTCCATCGGGTCGGCCTCTTCGGCGACCCGCACCGCGGCGTCCGCGACCGTGAAGGCGTTGAGCGACTCCATGCTGGGCCGCGGCCACGCCACATCCACGAACGCCGTCTTGGCCACCACCAACTCGCGGTGCGGCGTCCGGATCTCCACGTAGAAGCTGTGATTGCCGAAGTGATCGACGTGTTCGGTGAGTACGTCGGGGTCGGGCGAGACCGCCACCTCGTTGGACAGCACCTGCTGCGACCAGGTCTGCAGCGGGCGCAGGAAGCCGCGCTCGTAGCAGGCCTCGACGTCGTCGTCGTAGCGGTAGATCGTCGAATGCCGGACGCGGTACCGCCGCGGTGCGTAGTGATCGGGCGCTGCCGGTTGTGCTGTGGTCGGCTCAGTCATCGGCCACCTGCCAAGGGCTCGACCATCCCGCGGTCTGCGGACGCCGCGGCGCCTGCCGCGAGAAGTGCAGCGAAGTCAGGTCGTCGGACAGCCGCCGGAAATCCTGCTCGAGTTCACGCAACCGGGCGGTCAGCGCGGCCGTCTCCAGCAGTTCCTCGGGCTGGACGGCGTCCAGTGCCTTGACCAGTGCGAGCGCCTTGGCCGCGGACGCCTCGTCACCGAGCAGGGCCAGATCGGCCGCCAGCGATTCGGCCTGGTAGAGCACCGAGCGCGGGTTCGCCCGGTCGAGCAGCAGCAGCTCGATCGCCGACTCCAGGGCCAGCGTCGGACCGGTGCCGGCGGCTGCCCGGCGGCGGTGGGTGATGATCGACTCACCGGCCCGCAGCACGCCCTCGACCACCAGATCCTCGACCTGCCGATCCCTGGTCTCGGCGAAAGCGCTGGTCAGCACCGACAAGGTCAGCTGAGCTCGCTCCATCCGGCAGCCGGCGTCCAGGAATGCCCACGATTCGTCGCGCACCATGCTCTGGGCGACGATGCCGGCGAATGCCAGCAACGACTCCAGCACGTCGGCCAGCAGCGGCTGCAACTGGTCGTCGTCGTCCGGGGTGTCGTCGAGGGTCTGCTGCAGGCGTCCGAACACCGACCAGGTGTCGACGCTGAGCAGATCCCGGACGTGCTGGGCGGCGTTGATCACCTGGATCGCGCAGTGCCGGACGGTGCCGGTGCGCGAGCCGTCCAGCACCACCTGACGCAGGTAGCTCAGCGACGAGCCGTCGTGGCGCAGCGAGGCGGTGCCGCTCACCCGGGCCAGGGTCTGCAGCAGCGCCTCGGTGGCGCGGGCGCCCGGCGTCCAGGTGCGGTGCGAGTTGTCCTCGGCGAAGTCGTCGACCACCGTGAGCAGCCGGGCGGTGCCCTCGGCGCGTTCGGCGTAGCGACCCAGCCAGTACAGGTTGTCGACCACCCGCGGCGACAATCCGGCGGACCGGGCCAGCAGCACCGGCGCCGCCACCCGATCACGGGAGGTCGGGGTCAGCTGGTCGGCCTCACTGGAGATCACCCAGACGTCCTTGGCCAGCGCGCCGCTGTAGTTGGAGACGGTGTGTTCGCCGACCCGGGCCGCCACCCGGCCCAGGCCGCCGGGCAGGAAGCGGTAGTCGTCGTCATGGGCGACGCCGAAGGCGCGCAGCACGAACCGGCGCGGCTCGAGCCCGGCGCGGGTCACCACCGGAGCGGTGGAGAGGTGTATCCGTTCCTGGCCGCACCAGGCCCAGGGTTCGGCGGCGATCCGGGACGCCAGTTCGTCGCGTTCCTGCGCGGTCAGCTGCCAGCCGTAGCGCAACGCACCCGACGCCCGCGAGATCGGCTTGATCACCAGGTTCTCCAGGTTGGCCAGCACGTGGGACCGGTCGGCGTCGCGCCCGCACCACCAGGTGGCCGGCATCGGCAGCCGCAGTTCCTCGCCGAGCAGGGCCTGCGCGGCGGCGTTCAGGTGTGCCGCCAGCCCCGGGTTCTCCAGGACGCCGGCGCCGATCGGGTTCACCACGGCGACCGTCCGGTTCCGGGTGGCTTCGATCAGCCCGGGGACGCCGAGTTGGGAGTCACCGCGCAGTTCCAGCGGGTCGGCGAAGGCGGCGTCCACCCGGCGCAGCACCACGTCGACCTGTTCCAGCCGGTCACCGGCTCGCAGCCACACCTTGCCCTGGTGCATCACCAGATCGTCGGCCTCGACCAGCGGGAAGCCGAGCAGGGTCGCCAGGTAGGCCTGCTCGAACGCGGTCTCGCTGTTCGGCCCGGGGGTGAGCAGCACCACCCGGGGCGGTTCGGTGGCGGACGGCGAGGCGTCCTGCAGGGCGGCGGTGAAGGTCTGGAAGAAGCCGCGCAGCCGGGCCAGCGGCATCGACCGGTGCACGCCGGCCATCACCCGGGAGATGATCCGCCGGGTCGCCATCGCGTAGCCGGGGCCGGACGGCGCCTGGGTGCGGTTCGAGATCACCGTCCAGCGGCCCTCGGGGTCGCGGCCCAGGTCGGTGGCCGCGATCACCAGCTGGCGGCGTCCGGGTGCGCTGATGCCCTCGGTCTGCCGGATGTAGCCGTCGTGGGCGAGGATCACCTCGGGCGGGACCACCCGGCGCCGCAGCAACTGCTGCTCGTCGTACAGATCGCCCAGGACCAGGTCGAGCAGCCGGGCCCGCTGCCGCAGGCCCGCCTCCAGGTCGGCCCACTCGGTGGCACCGAGCAGCACCGGGATCGGGTCGATCGCCCAGTTCCGGCTGCCGGTCAAGCCGGTTCCGTAGGTGACGCCCTCGTCGGCGGCGAAGGTGCGTGCCTCGGCGCGGGCCGCTTGCAGCCCGGCCATGCCCATCGCGTCGACGGCGGCGCCGAGCGCGGCCTGGTCGGCGCGCAGGCCGGTCGAGGTGACCAGTTCGTCGATCACGCCAGGACGCAGGCGCGCCCGGTAGTCGTCGAGCACGCCCGATTCGACCGAAACGGCTGCGGACATGGGGTTCACCTTAGGGGGACGGCCAAGGCCGGCACGGTCGCGCCAGTCCGTGGCTACCGGCGCCTCCGCGTTTCGTCATCCCGGGCCTGACCCGGGATCTCCGGCGTGAGTCGCCAGGCCGGTGCGGAGATCCCGGCGTTCGCCGGGATGACGAGGGGCGTGGACCGGGCTGAGACTCAGTCCCGATGGCCGGGGGAGTAGCGGCGCAGGTCGAGCGTGCAGGGGTATTCGGTGCCCATCGGGCCCGACAGCGCCTCGGCCGCCGGCCAGGCGGAGGTGTCGACCGACCCGGCGGTGTGGCCGTGGGGCTGGAACCGGGCGGCTCGCCGCGATTCGGCCTCGACGGCGTTGACCGGGTAGGTGTCGTAGTTGCGGCCACCCGGATGCACCACGTGGTAGGTGAAACCGCCCAGCGAACGGTTGTTCCAGGTGTCGACCAGGTCGAAGACCAGCGGCGAATGCACCCCCATCGTCGGGTGCAGCGCCGACCACGGCGCCCACGCCCGGTACCGGACGCCACCGGCGAACATGCCGACGGTGGACGGCTCGTCGTCGCCGCCCAGCGCGGTGCCCCAGCCGCCGTTGGCGATCGGCGTGAGCGGCACCGGGACGCCGTTGCAGGTGACCACGTGCCGTCCCTCGATGAACCCGGACGCGGCCAGCTGCACCCGCTCGACCGAGGAGTCGACGTAGCGGGCGGTCCCGGTGCCGGTGGCCTCCTCGCCGAGCACGTGCCACGGCTCGATCGCCTGCCGCAGTTCCAGGTGGACGCCGGAGATCCGGGTCTCGCCGAGCCGCGGGAAGCGGAACTCCAGAAACGGGTCCAGCCAGGCCGGATCGAACCGGACGCCGGGCGCGGCCTGCGCCAGCCACTCGTTGACGTCCGCCACCACCTCGCGCAGATCGGAGGCCGCGAACGCCGGCAGCAGGAAGCGGTCGTGCAGCCGGGTGCCCCAGCGGATCAGCCGGCCCCGGTACGGACGGGCCCAGAACATCGCCACCAGGCAGCGCACCAGCAGCGCCTGGACCAGCGCCATCCGGGCGTGCGGCGGCATCTCGAAACCACGCAGTTCCAGCAGTCCGAGCCGTCCGCGCTGCGAATCGGGTGAGTACAGCTTGTCGATGCAGAACTCGGAGCGGTGGGTGTTGCCGGTCAGGTCGGTGAGCAGGTGCCGCAGCAGCCGGTCGGTGTTCCATGGCAGCGCCGGGCCACCCCACGGCGGCGCGAACTTCTCCGCGTCCGTGGTCACCCGGTCGAGTTCGGCGAACGCGATCTCCATCTCGTAGAGGGTCTCGAACCGGCCTTCGTCGAACCGCGGCGCCTGCGAGGTGGGGCCGATGAACCGCCCGGAGAACACGTAGGACAAGGCCGGATGATGCTGCCAGTAGGTGATCAGCGAACGCAGCAGATCGGGCCGGCGCAACAGCGGCGAATCGGCTGGGGTCGCCCCGCCCAGGGTGAAGTGGTTGCCGCCGCCGGTGCCGGTGTGGGTGCCGTCCAGGTCGAATTTCTCGGTGGCCAGTCGGGTCTGCCGAGCATCCTCGTACAGCGACAAGGTGAGGTCGCGCTGCTCGGCCCAGCTGCTGGTCGGCTGGGTGTTCACCTCGATCACGCCCGGGTCGGGGGTGACCGACAACGTCTTGGTGCGCAGGTCGAACGGCAGCGGGTAGCCCTCCAGCACCACCGGCAGTTCCACCGCGGATGCCGCGGTCTCGACCACGCTGAGCAGTTCCAGCGCGTCCTCGAGCTTGGTCAACGGCGGCAGGAAGACGTAGAGCCGGCCGTCCCGCTCTTCGACGCACAGGGCGGTGCGCGGCGAGTCGGCGATGTCCTGGATGAGCGCCTCCGGCGGCTCGCCCTCCACGATCAGCGGTAGCAGGCCGGTCATTTCCAGGGCGGAGCGTTCGGGTTCGTCCGGCGGTTCATGCCAGCTCAGCGACGACAGCGGCAGCCGCAGGCCCATCGGCGAGGTGCCGGGGGTGAGGAACAGGTGCCGCCGGCGGGGACGCCACTGCGCGGTTCCCCAGCGGCCCTCGTCGGTCAGCCGGAACACCGGCACCACCCAGCCCCGCGGGCGACCCGGGTTCGCGTCCAGCTCGGCGACCTTCGCGGCGCGCGCCTCGGCGTCGGCCAGCGCCGGATCGTCGGGTTCCAGGTCGGTCGCCGGCCGCTCGTCGCCGAGTGGGCGCTGCGCCTCGACCAGCAGATCGGAGAGGGCGTCCTCGTAGGCCGGTACGACGTGGCCGCTGGGAATGCCCAGCCCGCCGGCGATGTAGGCGGCCAGATCCCGCACGCCGGTCTGCGCTTCGACCGAACCGGGTTCGACGCACGGCTCGTCCCACGGGTTGGCCAGCAGCGAGCGGTCCTCCCAGATCGGGATGCCGTCGGTGCGCCAGGTGATCGCGATGTTCCAGCGCGGCAGATCTTCACCCGGGTACCACTTGCCCTGACCGTGGTGGACGA
>JBDHZN010000007.1:0-32884 GCA_039811845.1 Micropruina sp.
CGCGAACAGCGCGACGGCGGCCAACGCGCCGGCCAGCATCGCTCCGGAGATGTGTTCGGTGTAGGCGATCGCGATCACCACGATGGCCAGCAGGTCGTCCACCACAGCGAGGGTGAGCAGGAAGACCCGCAGTGCCCGCGGCAGCCCCCGTCCGAATACGGCGAGCACCGCCAGTGCGAACGCGATGTCGGTCGCGGTCGGGATCGCCCAGCCGTGCAGCGCCGTGGGTTCACCGGACGTCACCACCAGCAGCGCGAAGATCGCCGCCGGCACCACCATGCCGCCCACCGCCGCCAGCACCGGCACCGCCGCTTCACGCGGCTGACGAAGACTGCCCGCCACCAGCTCATGTTTGAGTTCCACGCCGACCACGAAGAAGAAGATGGCCAGCAGCCCGTCGGACGCCCAGGCGGCGACACTCAGGTCGAGATGCAGTGCCGCCGGCCCCACCACGGCCCCGGCGAGCGCGTGATACGCGTCCGACCAGGGTGAATTGGCCCAGACAAGGGCGAGCACCGCCGCTATCAGCAGCAGAATGCCGCCCGGCACCTCGCCGGTGAGCCACTGCATCAGTGACGCGGGCCGGGTCTGTGAAGTCATTCGATCTCCCAGTTCTCGAGTCCGCTCCCGGGTGGAAGCGCCGCCGACCAGACTTCCCGGCACACCGTGGTCAGGATATCGAGCGGGAGCCGTCGAGCCACACTCGCGCCGCGTCGCACGGCTCCAGCCAGGAGGAGATCCCGGCTTCCACCGGGATGACCGTCGGGCTGAGCTGACTGGGATCACCCGGTCGCCCCAGCACGATGCATGAATCTGTGAGACTTTATTTACGAAAAACGTGTCATGCGTTTATCGCGCGGACTTACGAACTGCCATGAAGGTACCAACACGTCCACCAACACCCCTAGTCACAGCGCCTTGCTCGCTAAGCACAAGCTATTTTGAAAAACCTGTTTATCGTAAATAGCGGAGTAGTTAGGAAAGGCTAAGAATGCTTGTTGACCCAGATTCTCCGGACTATCGTGAACATCAATAAACCGAGTCCAACACACCCAGGGAGGCTCCGATCATGAGCACCATCTCGCTCTCACTCGTCAAGTCCTGCGCCACCAGCGCCTGCGCTTTCAACAACGGCGGCTGCACCGCCGGCGCCATCAACGTCGGCGGCACCGACACCGCCACCTGCACGACCTTCACCGACCTGGACGCGCGCGCCGGCCTCGCCTCGGCGAACGGCCAGGTGGGCGCCTGCAAGCGCCTCGAATGCGTGCACAACTCCGACCTGCTGTGCACCGCCGGTGAGATCGTGGTCGGCGACTCCGCCGACTGCCTGAGCTACTCCGTCGGCTGAACTGAACCCGCTGCGACGAGCTGGCCGAGTCGATCGGCCAGTTCGTCGAGTGCGTCCGCAGGCTCGTCGAAGGCCAGGAAGTGAACGCTGGCGCGACCCAGGGTGACCGCCATCAGGGTGAGACCGGTGCGGTCGATGTCCACGCAGAACACCCGCCCCTCGGTGTGCGAACAGGTGACCTCTGCCCTGCTGGACAGCTTGACCCCGGCCTCCCAACCCGCCGCGGCGGCCGTCAGCAGACCGGTCAACTGGCTCTTCGATAGCCGTCCGACCAGGTCGCGGGCGTCCCACTCCTGCTCGACATCGGGAAAGCTCCGGCAACCCCACTGGGTGCCGCCCGCCGGATGCAGACCGGCCACTTCACCGAACGGCAGCGGGGACACCCCGGCACTGTCGTGCAACAACACTCGATCACTACGGACGATGCCCAGCCGGCCACCCACCATGGTGGCGAGTTCGGTGACCCGTGGATCAAGCTCGGCGTCGGCCAGGTAGTCCTGGAGGTCGTCGGCGGACAGCCACTCCAGCGTGCCCAGAAGATGCACCGCGCAGGCGGTGATCCGGACCGCCGACTCGGGTGCCTCCTTGACGATGTCGAGCCGGACGCGCAGCGCGCCGTCGGCCCAGGTCGTCGTCGGCACCGCATCGTCGGCGAGGCAGGCCACCACAAGGTCGCCGGTGGCGCTCATGCCGTGGCAGAGCGCACGCGCCTCGACCAACGGTTCCAAGTCGTAGGCCACCAGCGCGGCGCGCCCGGCCCCGGAGAGCAGGCGGCGTGCCAGCGACACGGAACGAACGCGCATCGTGTCGACGCGCAGGTCTTGGACTGTCGTGTGGACGGGTTCCACGGGACCCCCTGGTGTCACGGCCTAACCGACTGCCGGCATTTAGTAAGGGGAGCCTAACCTTATTTCCGCAGCCCCGGGCGCGGTTGTCCCAACTGTGGGACGGCGGGTCACTATTCAGCTGCGCCCCTCGTCATCCCGGCGAACGCCGGGATCTCCGGGCGTGAGATCCCGGATCAAGTCCGGGATGACGAAGGATCAAGTCCGGGATGACGAAGGATCAAGTCCGGGATGACGGCGAGGGCTCCTCGTGGAGCGGGGCGGCGAAGAACTCCCGCTCATGGACGCAGGACGCCCGGAACGCGCGGGCAGCGGCCCGGCGGCTGTCGGCGTCGGCGCGTTGCACGGCGGCCTCGGTGATCGCGATCGCCCGCCGGGTGGCCGCCGCGAAGGCCTCGTCGGCGTAGGTGTCGAGCCAGTCGGCGTACGGGTGGCCGGGCCGGTTGCGGGTGGCCAGGGTGTCGCCGACGTCGGCGTAGATCCAGAAGCAGGGCAACAGTGCAGCGGTGAGAACGGCGTAGTCACCGGTCGATTTGGCGGTGGCGAAGTGGTCGAGGTAGGTGGTGGTCACCGCCGACGGTTCGGTCCGTTCGACGATCTCGGGAGCCACCCACGACTCGTGTAGTTGCAGCTCGGTGGCGATGGCCGAGGTTGAGCATTCGAGCCAGAAGGCCCGCTCGTTCTCGTCGGTGGCCAACTCCGCGGCGGCGGCGAGTGACGTCGCGTAGCGTCCGAGGTAGCGGGCGTCCTGGGCGAGATACCAGGTGAACGCGTCCGCGCCGAGACTGCCGTCGCCGAGCGCTCGGACGAACGGCAGTTCATCGATCTCGGCGCGGATTCCGGATGTCTGTTGCCACCACCAGGCGGTGATCGGACCCGGAACCGGGCCGCCGGCGGCCTCCCAGAGCGGTCCCAGATGGTGCACCGGCCCATTGCCGCGTCCGACGTCGAGGTCGTCGGCACGAGCGATCGCCGCAGCCAGCCAGTCGGTGCTCTCGGCGAGCGCCCGTGGCCAGTCGGCAACCACCGCGAACCGGGTGGCCAGCGCCGAGGACAGCGAGCAGCCGGTGCCGTGGGTGTTGCGGGTGGCGAGGCGCGGATGGTCGGCCTGGCTGAGCACGCCGTCCGGCCCGACCAGCGCATCGCTGACCGTGTCGTCGGTCAGGTGACCGCCCTTGGCGACCACCAGCGCACCGGTCGACGCGGCGACCTGCCGGGCCTGCGCGAGTGTCCCCGGCCAGTCGACGGCCGGCTCAGCATCGGCCAGCACGGCGAGCTCGGGAACATTCGGGGTCAGCACGTCGGCCAGCTGTGCCAGTTCGCGCAGCGCCTTCTCGGCGGCGGCGTCCAGCAGCCGGTCGCCGCTGGTGGCGACCATCACCGGGTCGAGCACCACCACCGCAGGGCGGACGCGCTCCAGCCAGGCGCGCACCGTGTCGATCACCTCGACGGTGCCCAGCATGCCGAGCTTGACCGCGTCGATGGCAACATCGTCGGAGACCGCGTCGAGTTGGGCGCGCAGGAACTCGGTGCCTGGGTAGTGCACGTCGCGGACACCGCTGGTGTTCTGGGCGACCAGGGCGGTCACCACCGACATGCCGTAGCCGCCGCAGGCGGCGATCGCCTTCAGGTCGGCCTGGATGCCGGCGCCGCCGGTCGGGTCGGTGCCGGCGATGGACAGCACGTTGGGTACGGGCCGGATCATGCCGCCACCTCGCTCGCCCAGCGGTCGAGGTAGCCGCGGGCGGCTGCACCCGGGTCGGGCGCGGTGCAGATCCCGGAGACGACGGCGACACCGGCCAGTCCGGAGTCGCGCAGCACCGGCAGGTCGTCGGGCAGTACGCCGCCGATGGTGACCGAGGGCAACCCGGTCAGCGCGGCGAGTTCCGCGACCCGGGCCGCACCGAGTGCCGGGTCGGCGTCCGGTTTGGTGGCGGTGTCGCGCAGCGGTCCGATGCCGAGATAGTCGGCGTACGGTTCGGCGGCCCGGATCTGTTCGGGCGTGGCCGCGCTGACCCCGATGATCGCGCCGGGCCACAGGAGGGCGCGTGCCGCGGCTGCGGGCAGGTCGCTCTGGCCGAGATGCACGCCGGCGATCCGGACGCCGCGGGCGCGGGCGGCGAGCGCCACGTCCACCCGGTCGTTGACGATCAACACGCAATCGTCCGCGCCCGGCACGGCGGCGATCGCTTCGGCGACCGCGGTGACCTCGTCGAGGAAGGCGGCGCCGGAGGCGTCCTTGGCCCGCACCTGCACCGACCGGACGCCGTTGGCGACCGCGTTCGCAACCGTGCCGGCGACGCTGCGGCCGGCGGCCGCGCACTGGCCGGCGTCGGTGACCAGGCAGACCGCAAGGGTGGAAACGTCCAGACTCATCGGGCCACCTCCAACCGTGCCCGCTCGGCCAAGGTGTCAGGGGTGAGCCCGGCGAGGGCGTCCAGCAAGGCGACGGCGAACGACCCTGGTCCGGACGCGGTCGTGGCCGCGTCTTCGGCGGCGACCGCGTAGGCGCAGCTGGCGGCGGCCGTAGTCAGCAGCCGATCATCACTGACCGCGGCGAAGGCGGCCATCACCGCGCCCAGCGCGCAGCCGGCGCCGGTTACCCGGGTGAGCAGTTCGTGACCGTTCGCCACCCGCACGGTGGCCTTCCCGTCGGTGATCAGATCCACGGGCCCGGACACCGCAAGCACGGCGTCCAGCCGGGCGGCGAGTCCAGCGGCCGAGCCGGACGCCGCGTCGACGGAGAGGGTGGCATCCACGCCTCGTCCGGTGGCGTCCGAGCCGCTCAGCGCCGCGATCTCGGAGGCGTTGCCGCGGATGACGGCCGGCCGGTGGGCCAGCAGTTCGTGGGCGAGCCCGGTGCGGACCGGCAGCGCCCCGATGGCGACCGGGTCGAGCACCCAGGGCGTACCTGCCGCGTGCGCGGCGGCGGCCGCTTCGCGCATCGCCTCGGGCTGCCGTCCTCCCAACGTGCCCAGGTTGATCAGCACCCCGGACGCCACGGACGCGAACGGCCCGGCCTCGTCCGGGATGTCGACCATGGCCGGCGCGGCACCCAGCGCCAGCAACACATTGGCGGTGAAACCGCTGACCACATGGTTGGTGAGGCACTGCACCAGCGGCGCCTCGCTGCGGACGGAGTCCAGCAGTTCGGCGCAGGCGTCGGCAAGCGCGGTCGCGGAACTGAGGGAAGAAGGCTGTCTCATGACGAATCCCTTCGCTCGTGCTAACGAGAGCAGGTTCTGCGGGTGTGATCTCAGCCGGCTTCGGTACCGGCACCCCGTGTCACCGACCACCCTAGCGGGTCAATCAGCTCGAAACTTCACGTCATCCCTGCGCGCGCCGAGATCCCGGGGCAAGCCCGGGATGACGTGGATCCAGCTTGGAAGGACGCTGGGTCGAGCCTGGGACGACACTGGTCGAGCTGTTGATCGCAGAGCTGGCTGACCGTTGGTCGAGCTTGTCGAGACCCTCGGAAGGATCTCGACAAGCTCGATCACCGGTGGCGAGGCCGGCAAAGACGCAACCGGAAAGCGGAGTGGGCTGCACCCCGTCTCGATCACCGGTGGCGAGGCCGGCAAAGACGCAACCGGAAAGCGGAGTGGGCTGCACCCCGTCCGGGTAGGTCGGGCGTTTCGTCGCTCCGCTCCTCAACGTCGGTCGTAGACCGACCTCGTATAAAGCGCGCGAGCCCCCGCCCAAGGGCTGAAAGACAACAGCAGAAGCAGGCGAGCTGCGCACGGGCGGGACGGGGTGCAGCCCACTCCGCGGAACCAAACGCAACCACCAAGACCCGACCACAGAACCGGGTCTCGACAAGCTCGACCGACGGTGGCCGGCAGAAGAAGCTCAGACGTCGCTGCCGCGGGGAATGCCCAATGTCGCCAGCAGGTCCTCGTGGAACTGGATCCAGACCAGCTGGCAGGAGTCGCGATCGGGGGCGTCCAGCCATTCGTGGCGGCCGTGCCGGACCCGGGTCAGCGCATGGTGATGTCGGTGGGCGTAGCCGGCGAACCGGCTCAGCACGCCAGCCAGCGCGGTGTTGAGTGCGGCCAGTTCCTGGTCGACCGTCTCCAACGTGACCAGCACCTTGGCGTCCCAGACGGAGTCGTCGTGATCGTTGGCGGCATGCCGGTCCCAGCGGGTGGGCCGCAACTGCCAGTCGGTGCAGGCCACGCCGTGCCGGCGGTTCAACGGCCGGAACCGCTGATGCGCCTCGGTCACCGCCGCTCGGGCACCGACCGCATCGAGTTCGGCCGCCAACTGCCGCTCGTTCTCAGCCTTACCCAGCTCGGTCAGCGACCAGGTCTCGCCGAAGAAGTCGTAGCGGCTCACCCAGCCGTAGGCCTGGGCGTCCAGCAGATGCTCCCGGACGTCGTCGACAGGCAGGGTGAAGCGCTTGGCGATCCGTTCGGTCGACGGTCCGCCCAGCACCCGGACGCCGTGCAGCGTCAGCAGCGCCGGATCGGACGGCTTGCCGTCCGAGTGCCCTGCGTCGCTCATGCGAAGGTCGTGTACGAGAAGGCGGTGCTGTGCCGCAGCTCGTCGAGTTCGGCCAGATCTGCCGCGGACGGCTCCCATTCACCGGCGGCCACGTTCGAGGTGATCTGTTCCGGACGGGTGGCCCCGCTGATCACGCCGGCGACGGCCGGCTGGGCGGCCAATCCACCGATGGCGACGGTCAACAGCGGCAGGTCGCGGGCGTCGGCGAACGCCTGCAGGGCCTCGATCCGGTCCCAGTTGGCGCCGGCGAGACGTCCGGCCTGGCTGGCATTGCCCAGCCGGCTGCCCTCGGGTGCGGCGACGTCGCGGCGGTATTTTCCGGTCAGCAGGCCATAGGCCAACGGGAAGTAGGGGAACAGCCCGATCCCGAAGCGTTCACAGGCCGGCACCAGCTCGTCCTCGGCGAGCCGGTTGTACAGCGAATACTCGTTCTGTGCTGAGATGAACCGCTGCCGACCGGTGCTGCGGGCGGTCCAGTCGGCGTCGACGACCTGCCAGGCGGTCAGGTTCGACGAGCCGATGTAGCGCACCTTGCCCTGCGTGACCAGATCGCTCATCGCGTCCAGGGTCTCCTCGATCGGCGTGATCGGATCGGGTCGGTGCAGCTGGTAGAGGTCGATGTAGTCGGTGCCGAGCCGGCGCAGGCTGGCCTCGACCGCGCGCCGGATGTAGCGGCGTCCGCCATGGGCGCCGAAGTGCTCCGCGTCATGGTCGCCCATGCCAAACTTCGTGGCGACGATGACGTCCTCACGACGCGCGCCCAACGCCCGGCCGAGGTATTCCTCGCTGACCCCGTCGGCGTAGGAGTCGGCGGTGTCGAAGAGGCTGATGCCGGCGTCCAATGCCGCATCGACAACGGCTTTCGTTTGGTCGTAGTCGATCCGGGCGCCGAAGGCGTTGCACCCGACACCCACCACGGACACCATCAATCCACTGTCACCCACGGCTCGATATCGCATACCCGGCAACCTACCCGCGCCCGGCGCAGGCCGCCTTCCGTGCCGGAATCGTGCGCCAGGGCATCGGCGCCCGAACCCCTTCGGGTGGGCTGCCGCCGAAGCCAGCAGGTTAGCCTGGGGACTCCCGGCCGAGGAGAAGAGCATGACCGCAGCGGATTTTGTCGTCGTCGCCAACCGGCTTCCGGTGGACTCGGATTCCGACGGCGGCTGGCGGCGCTCACCGGGCGGTCTGGTCGCCGCGCTGGAGCCGGTGATGCGGTCCGCCGGCGGCGCCTGGGTCGGCTGGCCCGGGAAGCCCGATGCGGAGGTCGAGCCGTTCGACTTCGACGGCACCCGGCTGATTCCGGTGACACTGAGCGCCGAGGACGTCGAGCTGTACTACGAGGGCTTCTCGAACGACACGATCTGGCCGCTGTATCACGATGTGATCGCGGTACCGCGGTACTCGCGGCCCTTGTGGGAGGCCTACCTTCGGGTGAACCGGCGCTTCGCCCAGGCGACCGCCGAGGCCGCCGCCGCTCATGGCACGGTCTGGGTGCAGGACTACCAGTTGCAGCTGGTGCCGGCCATGTTGCGCAAGGCGCGCCCCGATCTGACCATCGGCTACTTCCACCACATTCCGTTTCCCTCCTACGGCCTGTATTCACAGTTGCCGTGGCGCCAGCAGGTGGTCGAAGGGCTGCTCGGCGCCGACGTGATCGGCTTCCAGCGGGTCGCCGACGCGAGCAACTTCGCCCGCGCTGTCCGACGCCTGCTGCGTTACGAGACGAGGGCGTCCGGCATCCGGGTGCCGCAGCCCGACGGCACCACGCGGCGCGCGCTGGCGAAGGCCTTCCCGATCTCAATCGACGCGGCGTCCTACGTCGAACTGGCCGGCCGCGAAGACATTCGGGCACGGGCGCGGGAAATCCGCGAAGGGCTGGGCGATCCTACCCAGGTCCTGCTCGGCGTCGATCGCCTCGACTACACCAAGGGGATCGGGCACCGCCTGAAGGCGTTCGGGGAACTGCTCGCCGAGGGACGCCTGAGCGTCGAGGACGCGACCCTGGTCCAGGTCGCCAGCCCCTCACGTGAACGAGTCGAGACCTACGCGCATCTGCGCGACGAGATCGAGCAGACTGTCGGACGGCTGGACGGCGATTTCGACACGGTCGGCCACACCGCGGTCCGCTATCTGCATCACTCCTTCCCGCGCGAGGAGATGGTGGCGCTGTACCTGGCCGCCGATGTGATGCTCGTGACGGCGCTACGCGACGGCATGAACCTGGTCGCCAAGGAATACGTGGCGAGCCGGACCGACAACCAGGGGGTGCTGGTGCTGAGCGAGTTCGCAGGAGCCCACGACGAACTGAACCGGGCGGTCACGGTGAATCCGCACGACATCGAGGGGCTCAAGGACGCCATCATGCGGGCGGTTGAGATGCCCGTCGCCGAGCAGCGGCGCCGCATGCGCTCGCTGCGCCGGCGGGTACTGGAACACGATGTCGAGGACTGGTCGCGCGAGTTCCTGGACGCGCTGGCCACTGCCCGCAAAGGGAACGACGACGGCACGAGCGCCACCCGATCCCCCGCGCACGCGGCCACCGAGCCCGATCAGGGTTTGGAACGGCTCGCCGCGACATCGCGGCTGCTGGTGGCCCTGGACGTCGACGGCACTCTGGCCCCCTTCGACGATGAGCCGATGCGGGTCCGGCTGCTGCCGGCGGCACGGCAGGCGGTGACCGACCTGGCCGGGCTGCCGGACACCGTCGTCGCGCTGGTCTCGGGGCGGACGTTGCACGACCTGCGGGTGATCACCGAGCACACCGACGATTCGCCCTGGTGGCTGGCCGGGTCGCACGGCGCGGAGTACTGGATACCCGGCGAGGGTGAGCCGCCGCGTGACGAGGACAGCACGAAGCTCGACCGGCGCGATGCGCTGCGGCAGCGGGCCGAGGCCCTGGTCGAATCGCTGCCGGGCGCCTGGATCGAGCCGAAGACCTTCGGTTTCGCGCTGCACACCCGACTGGCGGACGCCGAGGCAACCGGCTCGGCGCAGCACGCGGTCGACGAGCTGATGGCCGGCGAGGCGTCCGATTGGCGGCGGCGGACCGGTCGCGACGTCATCGAGTACGCCTTCCGCGAGGAGGGCAAGGACGCCGCCGTCCGGCTGTTGCGGGAACGCACCGACGCCACCGCCGTGCTGTTCGCCGGTGACGACGTCACCGACGAGGACGCGTTGGCCAGCCTTAGCCACGGCGACCTCGGTGTCCTGGTCGGCGACCGGGACACCCACGCCGCCGTCCGGGTTCCCGACATCGACGGGTTGGCCGCCCTGCTGGTCCGGCTGGCCGAACTCCGGGCCCAACCCCGCCACTAGACCGGCATGCCCGTCTTCGGTGAGCTGCGTGCCTTCGTCCGGGCCAGCCTGCTCGATCCGGCGGACGAGCCCAGTACCGCGTCCCGCCGCCGATGGATCGTCACCGGCCTCACGCTGATCGCCGGTGCCGTCACCCTCGGCTGGTCGCTGTCCATCCGGCCCGGCGATCCACTGTTCTATCCGGCGACGATCGGTGTCGCCGTGGTCTGGCTGGTCGGCGCGTTCGCGTCCGGCCCGTTGCGGCTGGGCCATGGCCGGACCCGGACCGGCGGCACCAGCAGAGCGCTGTTGCAGGGGGTGATCCTGGGTGGCCTGCTGTTGGCGGTCTTCCTGGCCGGCGCCCTGCTGGTCGGACGGCTCGCCTGGCTGCGCGGACCGGTGGATGTACTGCTGGCCCATGCCGGCTATGGCGCATTGCCGATCGTGGCGGCCATCACCGCGCTGAACGGCGTTGCCGAGGAGCTCTTCTTCCGCGGCGCGGTGTTCGCGGCGCTGACCAGGTGGCGGGTTGTCGTCAGCACCGCGGTCTATGCGGTGGCGACGATGCCGTCGGGGGTGCCGCTGCTGGTGTTCGCAGCGGTCGTGCTGGGCGTGGTGACCGGCCTGCAACGTCGCGCCACAGGGGGTGTATCGGGCCCGATCGCCACCCACTTAACCTGGTCGCTCGGCATGCTGTTCGCCCTTCCCTGGGCCCTGGACGTGGGGAGCTGACGTGAAGACCCTGGTCACCGGCGCAACCGGCTACATCGGTTCGCACCTCGTTCCGCGCCTGCTCGATGCCGGCCAGGACGTCCGGGTGCTGAGCAGGAATCCCGACCGGCTGCCTGCGACCTGGCGCGACCGGGTGGAGGTGAGCCGTGGTGACGCCACCGACGACCAGGCCCTCGCCGCGGCCCTGGAGAACGTCGGGGTCGCCTACTACCTGCTGCATTCGATGGACGGACGGGGCGACTTCGTCGCCCGGGACCGGCAGCTCGCCACCCGGTTCGCGGCGGCGGCCCAGGGGGCCGGTGTGCGCCGGATCGTCTACCTGTCGGGGCTGCATCCGAGCGGGGAACTGTCCCCGCATCTCGGCTCACGGGTCGAGGTCGGCGAGATCCTGCTCGGTTCCGGTGTGCCGACGGCGGTGTTGCAGGCCGGTACCGTGCTGGGCGCAGGCTCGGCGTCCTTCGACATGCTGCGGCACCTCACCGAACGGCTGCCGGCGATGATCGCCCCGAAGTGGCTGGACCGACTCATTCAGCCGATCGCCGTCGACGACGTGCTTTACTACCTGGTCCGGGCCGCCGAGTTGCCGGACGAGATCAACCGCAGCTTCGACCTGGGCGGGCCGGACGTGCTGAGCTACCGCGAGATGATGCAGCGCTACGCCGGCCTGGCCGGACTGAATCCCCGGCTGATCGTCACCGTGCCGGTGCTCACCCCGAAACTGGCCAGCTTGTGGGTCGGCCTGGTCACCCCGATCGCCTCGGGCATCGCCCGGCCACTGGTCGGCTCGCTGATGCACGACGCCGTCCGCGACGAGTTCGACGCCGAACAACTGATGGGCGTGCCCCCGGGCGGCCCGGCCGACTTCGACACCGCGATCACCCACGCGTTGCGCGACGTCGATCCCCAACTGTGGATCCGGAGCCTGGGACTGGTGGCTGCCGCCGTCGGCGCCACGGCACTGTCCGGCGGGCTGCTCACCGACCCGCACAGCGGTTGGTACCGGCGCCTGCGCAAACCGTCCTTCCAGCCGCCCGCATTCCTGTTCGCACCGGTGTGGACGTCGCTGTATGCGCTGATCACCACGGCGGCAGCGGCCACCATCGCCGACGCCCGGGAGGCCGGCCGGAACGACGACGCCGACCGGTTCGAGCGGGCGTTGGCGGCCAATCTGTCGCTGAACGCGTCCTGGAGCGGCGTGTTCTTCCGCGGTCATGCCCCCGTTCCGGCCACCCTGGTCGCCGCGCTGCTCGCCCTCAGCAGTGCCGATCTGGCCCGGCGGGCCGCCCCGTACGGGCCTGGCAAGGCGGCCGCGCTGGGTGCCTACGCGGCGTGGTGCGGCTTCGCGACCGTGCTCAGCTCGGCGATCGCCGTCAAGAACCGACGACGCCCTCAGTGACCCGCGCCGTCGGTCGGGTCGGCCGGCGGCAGCGAGTACGCCACCGCATGGCGCGCTTCGTACAACAGCAGGTCGTCGGCGCCCGGCACCTGGAGCTGGACGCCGCGACCGAAGCCGAGATCGGCGGCGTCCCCGCTGAATCGGGCGCCACGCGCGCGTAGTTCCGCCATCGTGGCGTCCAGGTCGTCGCACATCAGGGCCATGCTGTGTTGCCGCGGCGCCGTCCAGGCCTTGCCTCGGTGGACGCCGCTGGTGGGATGCACCCCGACCTCGCTGGGTCCACTGCGGAAGATCAGCCATTCGGCCGGATCGGTGCCCCCGGTGCCCGCACCGCCGACACCAGAGTCGCCCTCGGCTCCCTCGGAGATGAACGGCCAGCGCAGCACGTCGGCGAAGAAGGCCCGGGTCGCTGCCGGATCATCGGAGTAGATCATCGCGTGGAGGGCGGTCAACATTCGTTCAGGCTAGTGCTGTTCGACGGAAGTTCTCCGGGGGAAGGCGGTGTCAGGGTGGATGCCCGGCAGGGCCGACGAGGGAGTCATACCGGGTCGTATGGCGACTGAGGAGAACGCAGTGGGGCGAAGGTTGCCCGGCCGGGCACTGCGGCCATGATCCGGTCGACGACGCAGCCAGGCCGATTTCAACATTCCTCCCCTTTCACCCGCGCGCTACCGTCGAATTCATCTGTCTGGTCAGACATCGCTGCTCGTGACGCCTTGCAACGGTTGATCACGTCGGTCGATGTCATTCATGACAACCCCCGACAATCGACTGACTTGTCAGTTAAGGACGACGCCAATTCACCATTGCGCATGCCGCAACAACCGTGACGCCGGCGTCGATCGGCATTCGGGCACCCGCGTCCGGCAATTCCGAGCGGGACTAAATTTGCGGCTCCCAGCCAAGGCGCCTGCCCTGGCGGTCCACCGCCGGGCCCGGGCCGTCCGCAGGCGGGATTCCGCCTGGGCGGAGCCCTGCACCAGCCGCGAATCCTCCCCCGGACGTGAATGAAGGGCGGACGCCTAGAACGTCCGCCCTTCATCCCGCAGGGCACTGCGGTTGCGGTTGACCAGGCGAACCTGATCGAAACCACTAGGTCCGGCCCTCAGCTATCGGGGGGATTCCTTGGTGCCGGACGCAAACTCATCGGATGGGGGGCCGAAAAGTTGCTAGTACTAGTTGACCAGATTCCTGGACAGTCGTCAAATCTTTCTTGGACGACTGTCCAGTTCATTCACCACAAGTTGCTGAGCGGGAGTAAAGTTACCGGCGTTATAGGAAGGCGCTCATGACTACGACTACGGAGCGGTCCGCTCGATCCCACGAGGACAAATTCACCGCCCGGCGAATGATGCTCGCCCAGTCGGCGTTGACGGCACTCGCCGAACATGGCTTCGCCGATACCGGGCTCCGCGAGATCGCCCACAACTCCGCGCTGTCGCACGGCTCACTGCACTACTACTTCGACGACAAGGACGACCTCATCGCCGAGGCGGTCTGGGCGTTCAAGTCGACCTGCGCGCGCCGCTACGACGGGATCGTCGAGACCGCCGTGGATTGCACCGAACTTGCCACCCGGGTAGGCGACACGATGGCCACCACCCTGCGCGAGGAAGCGGCGCTGCATCGCCTCTGGTACGACCTGCGCACCCAGGCGCTGTTCGGTCGCGGCTTCGGCAGCACAATCGCGCGCATCGACGACCTGCTACGCGAGATGGTCTGGTCGATCGTGTCGAGGTACGGCGAGTTGCACGGCAGCCCGCCCCGGTTCGAACCGGCCTTCGCCTACGCCCTGGTCGACGGCCTCTTCCAGCACGCACTGATCAGCTTCCTCCGCGGCGACATCGACGCACCCGAGCGGCTACAGCGGGAGTGCGCCGCCCTGCTGGCCAGCGCCGTCTAGCAGCGTCGGCTGGGCGTTGCGCTCATGTTCAAGTAGCCAGCGCTTGCGTTCGATGCCGCCGGCATAGCCGGTCAGCATGCCGGAGGCGCCGACCACCCGGTGGCACGGCACCACGATCGCGATCGGGTTGCGGCCGTTCGCCAGGCCGACCGCCCGCGAGGCGGTCGGCTGCCCGATGTGCGCCGCCAGCGCGCCGTAACTCCAGGTCTCGCCGTAGGGAATCTCGCGCAGCGCCGCCCACACCTTGTGCTGGAACGGCGTACCGGACGCCGCCAGCACCAGATCGAAGTCGTCGAGCTCGCCGGCGAAGTACTCGCGCAGCTGAGCGGCGGCCGCTTCCGATTCCTCGGACGGCGCGGCGGGAACGTCCGGCTCACCGAACTTCACGGCGGTGACCGCACCGGCGTCGTCGACCGCGATCCAGAGCGGGCCGACCGGGGTGTCGAGCGTGGTGATGTTCATGATGCCTCCGGGATTCGGTTGATCGGGTGGTCCAGCAGGGACCACAGGTACTGGGTGGCGTAACTGCGCCACGGACGCCAGCCCGCGGCCGCGGCGCTCAGTTCGGCGCCGGTGGTCAGGCCGAGTTCACGGGCGGCCCGGATGATGCCGAGGTCGCCGCCGGGGAACGCGTCCGGATCGCCGAGGGCGCGCATCGCGATCAGTTCGACGCTCCACGGCCCGATGCCGCGCAGTGCGGCGAGGAGTTCCCGCGCTTCGGCCCGGTCGGCGCTCTCGCTCAGGTCGAGCCGCCCGTCAGCCAGTTCGCGGGCCAGGCCGATCAGAGTGGTGGCCCTGCTGGCCGGGCCGGGGATGTCGACGGGCGTCAGGGCGGCGACGGCGTCCGCGGTGGGGAAGAGATGGGTGAGTCCGCCGGTGGGATCGCTGACCGGTTCACCGAGCCGCTGCACCAGGCGTCCGGTCTGGGTCCGGGCGGCGGCGGTGGACACCTGTTGCCCGAGCACGATCCGCAGGGCGAGTTCGGCGCCGTCCGGGCTGCGCGGGACGCGGCGTCCGGGTGCGGCGGCGACCAGCGGTGCGAGCAGTGGGTCGGCCTCGAGTGCCTCGCTGACCGCGACCGGGTCGGCGTCCAGGTCGAGCATTCGCCGGCAACGTCCGATCGCCGGGGTGAGGTCACGCGGATCGGTCAGCCACAGCGTGGCCGCGATGTGGTCCGGACGGGGTGCGAGCGCGACGATGCCGGGACCATGCGGCAACGCGAGCGTCCGCCGATAGGCGCCGTCGCGCCACTCCTCCACGCCGGGCACCGCGGTGGCCACCAGGTGGCCGAACAGGTTGCCCGGCTCGAACGGACGCCGGAACGGCAGCCGCAACTCGACCGCACCCAGCTGGGCGCGAGGGGTCGGGGTGCGCCGCAACCGGGCCCGCAGCCCGCCCGGGGTCAGGTCGTAGGCGGCGCGGATGGCATCGTTGAACGACCGGACCGACCCGAAGCCGGCGGCGAAGGCGATTTCGCCCACCCGCATCGACGTGGTCTCGAGCAGCACCCGGGCGGTGTGCGCCCGCTGAGCACGGGCCAGCGCCAACGGGGTCGCGCCGAGCTCGGCGGCCAGCGCCCGCTGCAGCTGCCGCACCGAGTAGCCCAGCCGCTGGGCCAGGCCGGCGACCCCTTCGCGGTCGACCAGTCCGTCGCCGATCAGCCGCATCGCGCGCGCCACCGTGTCGGCCCGGACGTCCCACGCCGCGGAGCCGGGCACGGTGTCGGGACGGCAGCGGCGGCAGGCCCGGAAGCCGGCGTCCTGAGCGGCCGCCGCGGTCGGATAGAAGGCGGTGTTCTCCGGACGCGGGGTGAGCGCCGGGCAGCTCGGCCGGCAGTAGATGCCGGTGGTGGAGACGGCGGTGAAGAACTCGCCGTCGAAGCGGGCGTCACGGCTGGCGACGGCCCGCAAGCACACCTCACGACTCGGAATCATGGCTCCATCATGGTCGCCGCCACCGACAAGACCTAGCAAGAATGCGACATTGCGTTCCGGCTCGGAGTTCAGTCCTCGTTGCGGCCGCGGGCGTATGCCAACAATGGCGTCCGGCGGTTCAGGCCTCGGCGCGGGCGATCGTCTCCGCGGTGGTCAGGAACCGGGCGCCCTCGTCGGGGTAGCCGAACCAGTGCAGATAGAGCCCGGTGGTGACCCGTTCGACGAAGCCCCAGCGCCAGACCCGCTCAGGCGCCGCCTCGCCCCACTCGGCCAGCACCTGGCAGCCCTCCCGCAGCAACGCCACGCCAGCACCCGGACGACCGGTCTCTGCGTCGGCGAACTCCAGGCAGGCGTCGCGCAGCACCACGCCCAGGTCGTAGGCCCGCTCGCCGACGAAGCCGTCCGGGTCGATCAGCGCCCAGCCGTCGCCGCGCCGCAGCACGTTGCCGGCGTGCGGATCACCGTGACAGACGACCTCGGCACGTTCGTCGGCCGCCAACTGGTCGGCGTAGCCCGCAGCCAACTCCAGGGCGGTGGGCGCCGCCTCGCCGTAGCGTCGGCCGAGATCGGCCAGGATGCCGCGCAGCCCGCTCACCTTGGACTCGAACGGACGCCCGACCGCCACCGGCACCGCCCATGCCCGGCGCAGCAGCGGCACGATCGTGCGCGCCTGTCCGACCAGGTCTGACCAGACGCCCCAGAGCGTTCCACCCAGTCGCTCGGTGAGCAGCGCCCCGCAGGAGGCGTCCCAGTCGAGTACCCGCACGTAGCCGTTCCCGCCGGCGGCGAGCAGTACGGCCGCGGCGACGTCCTGGACGCCGGGCAGCTGAATCTTGAGCACCGCCCGCGTCCCGTCAGGGGCGATCACTGCCAGTGGCGGCGGGTTGACTCCGCCGCCGAACCATTCGGTCGGCGTCAGCGCCCAGGCATTACATACCTTCGCCAGGACGGACTCGTAGTGAACCACCTCCGCACCGAGATCTCGATCGGAGATCGCCTCCCGACGCCGCGCTTCGACGATGGCCGCCGCGATCACCTCCGAGTCCATCGTCCGAGGCTAGTGCTGCCCGACGGAGGTTCTCCGTCGAACAGCACTTAGTGGTGTCTCGGCGCCCGGGCCTCGGACCGACCAGGCATGGGGGTCGTCCCGGCCTCGGGATCTCGGAACGAAGCGTAGGTTGACCGCATGACCGTGCAGATCCACCCGGCAACCGCCGCCGGGTTCGACGACGCGGCAACGATCCTGGCCCCGAAGCGGCCCGGCGCTCAGGGCTGCTGGTGCCTCAGCTACCGGCTGCCGCCGGCGGAGAACGACGCGCTGCGCCAACCGCACCGAGGCGAGGCACTCCGCGAGCTGTGCGGACGCCGCGGGCGGGCGCCGGGCGTCCTCGCTTACGACGGCGACGAGGTGGTCGGCTGGGCCGCGATCGCACCACGCAGCGAATTGAACGGTCTGGGCGACAAGCACTTCCCCCGCGATGAGGACGATCCGTGGGCATTGACCTGCTTTCGCGTCCGCGCCGGCCACGGACGCCGTGGCGTCGCCCGCGCACTGCTGACCGGGGCCGTCGACTACGCCGCTTCGCGCGACGCAGCAGCCGTCATCGGCTACCCGGTCGATGCGGACGGGGCGAAGATCGACCGCACCCAGGCGTCCGCCGGGCTACTCAACTGGTTCACCGAGGCCGGTTTCGCGGTCGTCGGTGATACCGGCTACAAGGTCAACGGCCGGCCACGGGTGATCGTCCGCAAGGAACTGTGAGCCGCTCCGCTCACATCCCGCGGATCCGCAGGGTCACCTCGGCAACGTGGTCGACCGCGATCTTCTCGGCGTCGCGGACGGCCGCTTTGACCGGCAGCAGGTACCCACCGTCACGGGGAAACAATGAGGTGGTCCAAGTGGTTCGCCCGATCGTCGCCTCGACTGGGATCACACCCCAGCCGTAGCTGACCGCCCGCGCGACCACGCCGATCTGCTCGGCCACCCAGTCCGGCAGCGCGATGAAGTAGTAGGGCGCCGGCCCACGCCACTCGATCACCGTTCCGGAGAAGTCGAATTCGACCACGCGCAGAGTCTGCCACCGAGACGGCACCCCCATCGCCTCCCGAAGGAAGAACACCTAGCCGGTGGTGCGGCCCACAGTCCAGTAGCCCATCGCATGGCCTTCGCGCTTGCCGGCACCGGTGGCCGTCCGCAGCAGTTCCTTGATCGCCCGGGTCTGGGCGGTGTCCACGCAGACCCACCCGAACCAGCCGTGCACGCCGGCGAGTTCGGTGCTGAGCCGCCTGGTGAGCTCCTCGTGCGGCACCCACGTCGCCCGCAGGCCGGGGTGGGAAGCCAGGGGCAACTCGTCGTCGGCAGGATGCTGCCGCCCTAGCCAGAGTTGGATCTGCAGGTCGTCGGGCAGTGTAGGCAGGATGCTGTTCACCGCGGGCAGCGAGGCCGGGTCGGCCACCATGACGAAGCCGGGCGGCATCGGATCGGGCCGAACGTAGTCGTCACGGGTCAGCACCGACACCTGGACGATGTCGCCGGGCTGCGCGGTGTGGGCTAGGTCCATGGCGTAGCCGGTGGAGTGCATCGCGAAGTCGATGTCAAAGGTGCCGGCCGCGGCGTCCGGGTCGACCAGGGTGAAAGCTCGTTGATAGAGCCGATCGGGGCCGGGGCACCAGAGCCTGATCCACATGCTCGGGTAGGGCGGGTGGGCCGCCAACAACTCAGGGGCGGCGAACGACAGCCGGCGATAGTACGGACCGATGTCGCGGGCGCCGGTCACCGCGATCGTGTAGTCGCGGGACCGGAAGGCCCGCATGATGACTCCTTGGACGCCCTTGCCCAGCGTCGCGGTCTCAGCCATTGCGGTTCCTTAGATTAGGTTTGCCTAACCTAAATTAGCTGGTTTCGTCGCCTTCGCTGCGACTGCCCACGGCGAGGACGCCGTCCACCACGTCGCGGACGAGTCGTCGGGCCATCACGTCGCGAACCTCGCGCGGCGCCCCCCGCAGTGGACCCTGGGTGGCCAGCGAAGCGAAGCCGTGCACGCTCGACCAGCACTGGATCGCCGCCGGTTCGACGCGCTCCGCCGGCAGGACCCCGACCGCGGCGAGGCCGACGAGCGCATCGGTGAGCAGTTGGAACGGCGTCCGGCCGCTGTCACCCGCGCCCTCGGCCAGTTCGGCATGTTCCATGCCGAGCAGGCCGTAGAGGCCGATCCGGAAGACCCGGGGTTGATCGAGGGCGAAGGCCAGGTAGCCGTCACCGACCGCTTCGAGCATCGCGCGCGCCCGCGGCGCGGGGTCGGCGACCTCCACCTGGGACTGGTGCTCCTCGATGGATCGAGCCAGTCCGCGGATCGACCACAGGCCGATGGCCACCCGGAGTTCCTCCAGACCGGCGAAGTGACGGTAGGCGGCGGCCGGGCTGACCCCTGCGCGCCGGGTGACCGCGCGCAACGTGACGGCGTCCGGGCCCTGTTCGACGGCCAGGTGATAGCCCGCCTGCACCAACGCGGCCCGCAGATTGCCGTGGTGGTACCGCCCCTTGGGGGTTGCCTCCGCCATTCGCACCGCCTACGGTTTCAAGAACCAGATGTTTACATCGTTTACTTTAGACCTAGGAGCGCAGCTGTGAGGGAGCCGGACAAAGTGTCGGTGGCGGCATGCAGGCTGTGCCCATGACTTCGGATGTCGCGGAACGCGACCTATTGCTGGGCCGGCTGCGCGGTCAGCGCCGGCACGTTCTGGACCAACTCGACAGTCTGAACGACGAGCAGCTGCGCATGGCGACGCTGCCGTCGGGCTGGAGCATTCTCGGGCTGGTGCGGCACCTGACGCTGTCCGACGAGCGGTACTGGTTCGAGGCGGTGATGGGCGGAGCGCCGCTCGACTTCTGGCCCGAGGGCGACAACGCCGATTGGCGGGTCGGTGCGGACGAGACCGCCGAGCGGGTGATCGCCGACTACCGGGCCGCCGTGGCCGCCTCTGATGCGCTGATCGAGTCCACGCCGCTGAGCGCGCCGCCCAAGAGTCCCGAGGACTGGTGGCCCGCCGCCGGCCTCGCCTTCCCCGACCTGCGCAGCGTGATCGTCCACGTCCTGGTCGAGACCGCCACCCACGCCGGCCACCTGGATGCCGCTCGCGAGCTGATCGACGGCCGGCAATACATCGTCCTGTGACATCAACCAACCGATAGGAGCACACCATGACCATCACACTGAGCCCGTACCTGAACTTCGCCGGCAACGGCCGCGAAGCGATGACCTATTACCACGGCATCTTCGGCGGTGAACTGCAGTTGTTCGGCTATGCCGACTTCGGCATGAAGGACATGCCCGACGACGGCCTGATGCACGGCAACCTGCAGGTCAACGAAGGGCTGAGCATCTCGGCCTCCGACGCCATGCCCGGCGCCGAGCAGACCTGGGGCGGCACCCGCGTCTACTGCTCGTTCTTCGGCGACGACCTCACCACGATGCAGGGCTGGTTCGAAGCACTGGCCACCGACGGCAGCGTGGGCATGCCGCTGGAGAAGCAGGTGTGGGGCGACATCTACGGCCTGGTCAAGGACAAGTACGGCATCGAGTGGATGTTCAACGTGTCCGCGCCCGGAGGCTGGTCGCAACAGGACTGAGCCCATCCCGCTGGTCGAGCTTGCCGAGACCCGAAAGGTGATTTCGACAAGCTCAATCAGCGGTGGTCGAGCTTGTCGAGAACCCTCCCAGCTGACAGCCACGCTCACTCAGCGGTATTGATCACCCGGGCGTCCTCGTCGGCCGCCGGCCAGTCGAAGCCGTCCAGGTAGAGCCGCAGCCGCGACTCGGTCAGCCGGACGGCGTTGGCGTGCTCCTCGTCGTTGCGCCGTTTGACCCGCTGCCAGAGCACCTCGAAGGGCGCGGTGAAGACCAGCAGCTCGCAACGGACGCCGACGGACGCGCACAGGTCGCGCCACTCGTCGCGCACGGAGCGATCGGCCAGGGACAGGTCGACCACGACGTCCGAGCCCGCCTCCACGGCGTGGACCAGGTCGTCCCGCAGGCCGGCGTACAGCGCATCGAGGCGTTCCTGCGGCGGCTCGTCCTGTCGCCAGCCGTCGCGCCACACGGCCTCGTCCATGGACAGTCGGACGGCGCCACGCCGTTCCAGCTTTCGTGCATAGGTGGTCTTGCCCGCTCCAGCGGGCCCGCACAGCAAGGTGACCATCGGCATGCCTGCCAGCATGCCAGCCGTCCCCCACCGACAAGGCACCGAAGTGCCTTGTCACCCGTCAGGGTGGGACGGATCGAACAGGTCGGCACTGTCCTCGTGTAGCACTGATTCAGTGTTACACTGATCCAATGGCGAACCTGACCATCACCGTGGACGACGCGACCCTGAAGCGTGCCCGTCAGCGAGCCCTGGAACGCAACGAGTCCGTGAACGCCTACTTGGCCGACGTGCTCCGTCGCTACGCCGGATCGGCCGATTCGACGATGGACGATGTCATCGCCCTGGCCCGCGCCAGCGAGGCCGGTTCGGCCGGCACCGGGCGCAACTGGACCCGGGACGAGCTTCATCGTGGCTGAGGTATTCCTCGACACGAATGTGCTGGTCTACGCGTTCGACACCTCCGACCGTGAGAAGCAGGCGCGGGCACTGGCGGTCCTCGCCCAGCACCCCGACGCGACGATCAGCACACAGGTCCTCCTGGAGTGGTTCGCCGCCGTGACCCGGAAACTCACCCCGCCGATGCCTCCCGCGGCCGCTCAGAAGGGCCTGGAATCCCTCGCGAAGCTGTCGGTGGCTACGGCCGATGCCGAACTCGTCGTGCGAGCGGCACAGACCTCGGTGGAGTATCAGCTGTCGATCTGGGATGCCATGGTGATCGAAGCCGCCGCCATCGCCGGCTGCCGCGTCCTGCTGTCGGAGGATCTGAACGACGCTCAGGTGATCCGCGGCGTCCGCGTCCAGAACCCGTTTGCTTGAGGAAGCGCTGATCAAGGGCCTTCGTCGTCATCCCGGACTTGATCCGGGATCTCCCCCGACCTGAGATCCCGGGTCGGAGCCCGGGACGACGATGGAGGACTTGATCAGCGCATCCCCAACGCCGCTCGCATCCGTTCGGATGCCTCGGCGAATGCGGCCCGGACGGCGTCGTCGCCGATCACCCGGTAGGGCACCGGCAGGTCGGACAACCAGCCCGGCACGTATTCCGCCCGTTCGGCACCGGTGCGCAGTTCGGTGGTGTGCTCGTCGATCGCGCTCAACACCGTGCGATAGGGACCGAACCACTCACTCACCGTCTCCAGCGGCGCCTCGATGTGCACCAGCACGGCGAACGGATAGCTGTCGACCGGAATCCGGCGCAGCCGCTCCACCGGATCGGGCGGCTCCGGACGCGGCCGGAAGCCGAGCGTGGATACGGCGACGTCGCTCATCCGGTCGAGCCGGAACAGCCGCCAGTCGTCCCGGTCGAGGTCGAAGGCCGACAGGTACCAGCCCCGTTCGGCGGCCACCAGCCGGTAAGGCTCGACACGACGTTGTTCCAGCAGCTGGGCCGATCGGGTGGGCGGGTAGCTGAAGCGCAGCCGGGTCCGAGCACGGATGGCGGCGGCGATCCGGGTCAGCAGTTCGGCGGGCACGGTTGCCGTGGTTCGCCCGGTGTGGCTGACGAAGCTGCGCAGGTCGCGGAGTCGTTCCCGCAGCGGCCCGGGCAAGGCGGCATCCAGTTTGACCAGCGCGCCGACCGCCGACTCGGCGTCCGGTCCGGAGGTCAACGCCGCCGCCCGCTGCAATGCGACACCGACCGCGACCGCCTCGTCCTCGGTGAACAGCAGCGGTGGCACCGCTCTGCCCCGGGCCAATCGATAGCCGCCCGCCGCACCGCGGTCGGCGTCGATCGCGTAGCCCAGCTGGCGCAGCCGGTCGACATCGCGACGCACGGTGCGGGTGGTCACTCCCAGGTCACGGGCGAGTTCGGGCGCCGTCCAGCCGGGTCTGGCCTGCAGCAGGCCCAGGACCCGCAGGGCACGTTCGGTGGTGTCGGTGGACATGAAGCCAGAATCCCATGACTAAGCGGACAAATACTGTCCTATTCACTGGAAACACTAGGGATGTCAACGAAGGAACACCTCACAAGGAGCACTCAGATGGCATTCCTCACCCCGAACGCACACGGCGAGGCCGGCGTGGTCGGCAGCTTCGTCCGCAATCAGCTGGCGCAGGTCCGCAGCGCCGTCCACGGCCTGAGTGACGAGCGGTGGCACCGGCGCTCGACGGTCAGCGAATTCACGCTCGCCGCCCTGGTCGACCACGTCGGCCTGGTCGCCGAGCAGTACGGCATCGGCATCGAGGCCGCGGCGAGCGGTGCCGTCGACTACAGCAAGGGCGCCACCGAGGGCGAGACGGAATCGGTGGCCGGCCACACCGGCGAGCAGCTGCTGACCGACTTCGATCGCCGGGTGGCCGGCCTCGAGGACCTGCTGGAGCGGATCGAGGCGGACCCCGGCCTGCTGGACGGCCTGGTGCCGGTGCCCGAGGCGCCCTGGTTCCCCGAGGACCTGACCCATTGGGAAGTGCGCTGGGTGCTGTTGCATGTCGCGACCGAGGTGGCCCGGCATGCCGGCCATGCCGACATCATTCGCGAGAGCATCGACGGCAAGGGTTCCTACGAGCTGAACGCGCTGGCCGACGGCGAGCCGTGGCCGGCGTGGGGCGACGCCGAATGATGACGGTCAGTCGTCGTCGGGCAGGGTGACGTCGTCCGGGGTCTTGTCCGGACGCCAGCCGCGCCACACCGGCATGCGGAGGCGTCCGGCCTGGGTCCAGACCCCGTAGCTCACCTCGCCGACCAGCACCGGTTCCACCCAGTGCGCGGTCTTGCGCTCGAGAGCCGGGACGTCGTCGACCGGAGTGGCGGGTGTCTCGATCTCGGCGAGCACCACCGCGGTGTCCTGCAGGTCCTTGTCGCTGAAGCCCGAACCAACCCGGCCGACGTAGGTCAGGCCGTCGCGGCCCGGCACCGCCATCAGCAGCGCGCCGAAGGTCCGGGCGCGGGCGTTCTCGCCGGGCAGCCAGCCGATGATGACTACTTCTTGGGTGAGGATGTGCTTGATCTTCACCCAGGTGTGGGCGCGGCGTCCGGGCTGGTAGACGCTGTCGGCGCGCTTGGCGACGACGCCTTCGAGGCCGAGTTCAGCGGTGATCGCCAAAGCTTCCTCGGCGTCGGTACCCAGCTGGGTGCTGAGCTGGATGCGCGTGCTGCCGCCGTCGAGCAGGTCCTCCAGCATCCGCCGGCGCTCGGTGTAGGGACGGCGCAGCAGCGATTGCCCGTCGAGATGCAACAGGTCGAAGGCCAGATAGTGCGCCTCGCCGCGATGTTCGGCGCGGTTCTGCAAACGTTCGAAACTGGATCGGCCGGCCTCGTCGAGCAGCACCACCTCGCCGTCGACCAGCGCGTCATGCCCGGCGAGCAGTCTGCCCAGTTCGGCGAGTTCCGGGAACTCGGCGGTGAGATCGAGGCCGCGCCGGCTGGTGAAGCTGACCCGGCCGCCCGACGCCGCCGCCGCCACCGCGCGGTAGCCGTCCCACTTGACCTCGAACACCCAGCCGTCCTCGCGGACGTCGGACGGCGTCCCCGGGATGGCGAGCATCGGCGCGATCGCCGGCAGCCCCGTCGCCTCGCCGGTAGCCCCTCCGCTGGTCGAGCTTGTCGAGACCCCGTCGCCACCGCCGGTCGAGCTTGTCGAGACCCCGCCCGATCCCCCTCCGTCAGACTCGACCACGCTCTCCCCCGCCGGCGCCATCAGATGAATCAGCCAGTTCTTCTCCTCGCCGCCCATCCGGGTGTGCAGCAGCGCGAACCGTCGCGGCACCCCGCCCAGGCCGCCGTCGGGGCGTCCGGTGAGGGTGGCGATGACCTCCTTGCCGTCGCGCCATTTCTCCAGTTCGAAGGTGCCGGCATCCCAGATCCGGACATGTCCGCCGCCGTACTCGCCGCGCGGGATGTCGCCCTCGAAGCTGCCGTATTCCAGCGGATGGTCCTCGGTCTGCACCGCCAGATGATTGACCGCCGGGTCGGTCGGCGGGCCTTTCGGAACCGCCCAGGACACCAGCACGCCGTCGTGCTCCAGCCGGAAGTCGTAGTGCAGCCGGCGGGCGTGATGCTCCTGAATGACGAAAGAGTTGCCAGGATCGCTGGGCTGCGGGGACGCCTCCGGCACCGGCTCGGGCGTCCGGTTGGCGTCGCGCATCGAGCGGTAGGTGGTCAAGCGGTCGGCGGCGGTTTCGTCGGTTGAACGTGACGACTCCTCGCTGGTTGAACTTGTCGAAACCTGGTCGGAAGGGGTCTCGACAAGCTCGACCGTCGAGCGGTTCGGGGTCTCGGCAAGCTCGACCGTCGGGGCATCCAGCGCCGCCATCGGGTCGCCGACGCTCTGGATCCGCTCCAGCACCTCGGGAAACTCCAGCTGCCGCAGGCCGGCGTCCAACTCGTCCCAGGTTCGTGGCGTCGCCACCGTCGGGCGCGCCCGGCCACGCAGCGAGTAGGGCGCGATGGTGGTCTTCGCCGAGCTGTTCTGACTCCAGTCCAGCAGCACCTTGCCCGCGCGGAGCGTCTTCTTCATGTCGCTGACTACGAGGTTCGGATGCATCGCCTCCAGCGAGCGGGCCAGCTCCCGGGCCCAATCGGACGCCTCGTGCGATGACATCGATCCATCCAGGGCGGCGTACAGATGGATGCCCTTGCTCCCGCTGGTCACCGGCACCGACGGAAAGCCGACCCCGTCCAGCACTTCGCGAAGCAGATGCGCGACCTCGACGCAGTGTTCGATGCCGGCACCCTCACCGGGGTCGAGGTCGATCACCAGCCGGTTGGGTGGCTGGGCTCGGTCGTCACGGACCGTCCACTGCGGCACATGGAGTTCAAGGGCAGCCAGCTGAGCCAGCCAGACCAGGGTCGCCGCGTCGTCGATCAGCGGGTAGAGGTTGTCCCCCTCGTGGTGCTCGATGACGAAGGTGTGCACCCAGTCGGGTGTCGATTGGGCGTCCAGGTTCTTGTGGAAGAACGGTTTCTGCGGGTGCCGCGGCGTGCCGACCCCGTTGGGCCATCGTTTCCGGGTCGCCGGACGCCACCTCGCATGCGGCAGGAGCACCGGCGCGACCGCCTGGTAGTAGGCGATCACCTCACCCTTGGTGGTGCCGGTCTCCGGGTACAGCACCTTGTCGAGGTTGGTCACCTTGATCAGGCGCCCCTCCACCTCGACCTGCTGCACCGGCTGAGCCATGCGGCCAGTCTCCCAGCACCCGCCCCGGCAACCGCTACCCCCGCCCGGCTGCCGCCGCTCGCCGAACTATTTCCCGCTCGCCAAATTCAGCGAGCGGGAAATAGTTCGGCGAGCGGTGGGTGCATGGCAGGGTGAGCGCATGGGAACACTGCAAATCGTCCGGACGCTGGAGCCCCGCGGGCCGGCCGGTGCGCTGGTGCTGACCGACGACGAGGTGACCGAACTGGGCGGCGGGAAGCGGGCCGCGGTGCGCGTCCGGGTCGGCGAGCGGGAGGCCGCGATCCGATTGGCGGTGATGGACGGCGAGAACCTGATCGGTATGAGCAAGGCGACCCGCGCCGCGCTCGGTGTCGAGATCGGCCAATTGCTCGAGGCCACGATCACCGTGGATGACGCCCCGCGCGAGGTGACCGTCCCGGACGAGCTCACGGCCGCACTGGCGACGGATGCCACGGCGTCCGCGTTCTTCGAGAAGCTGCCCTTCACCGCCCGCAAGGAGTTCGCCGTCTGGGTCTCCGACGCCAAGCGTGCCGAGACGCGGCAACGACGCGTTGAGGAATCGGTGCGGCTGCTGCGCGAAGGCAAGCGTCGTTCCTGAGCGCAGGCCTCCGCTCGCCGAACTATTTGGGGCTCGCTGAATTCGGCGAGCGGCAAGTAGTTCGGCGAGCACTGGACTGGCAGACGCATGGAAGACTCGCAGCATGCCGCCCACCCCTGGTCCCGCCGCACCGGGGTCCACGGCGGCGGTGATCCCTGCCGCAGCTCTGGGCGTCGCGGCGGTGATCCTGCTGGTGGTGCGCGATCCCCTGCTCGGCACCGCCGCGTTGGCGCTCGGCCTCCTCGGAGCCTGGTGGTGCGATGCCACGCACCGTTCGGACGGGTTGCTGCCCGACCTGACCGCGGTGGCGTCCGGCCTCGCCATCCTCAGCCTGTCCGACCTGGCCGCCGACCTGTCGGATGCCGGAATGGTCCGGTTCACGCTGGTGCTGTCCGGGGCGCTGCTGGTGCCCTACGTGCTGGTTCTCTGGGTGTTCCGCCGCGACCCGGTCGCCTTCCCATGGGGCGGCTGGCGCTGGAACCGGGCGCAGTGGAGCTACCTGATCGTGGTGATCGTCGCCGGCTATCTGATCCTGCCCTGGTACTTCCTGAGCACCGGCGTCTACCGCAACTGGCCGGCCGTGCACACGCCGGCCGAGATCGCCCGGTTGTTCGTCGGGGTGAACGCGGTCGGCATTTGGGACGAGCTGTTCTTCATCTGTACCGTCTTCGCCCTCTACCGGCGACATTTCCCGTTGTGGCAAGCCAATCTGCTGCAAGCGATGGTGTTCGTGTCGTTCCTGTGGGAGCTGGGCTATCAGGCTTGGGGACCGTTGCTGACCATTCCGTTCGCCCTGGTCCAAGGGGCGATCTTCCAACTCACCAAGAACCTCGCCTATGTGATCACCGTGCACCTGTTGTTCGATCTGGTGGTGTTCCTGGTGCTCATTCACGGGCACAATCCGTCCTGGCCGACCATCTTCCTGACCTGAGAGGCACCTCGTGAGTTCCACCGCCGCAATGCCGACCCGTCACGACTCCGGCAGCGTCCACGGCAGCACCGTCGAGCGCGTCCGGCTCGAATCCGGCGGCATCGCCGTCGACCTGTTGACCGTCGGAGCCGCCGTCCACCGGGTGATCGTCAACGGCCGCGATGTCGTGCTGGCCCACCCGGACGCCACTGACTACGCCGATTCGATGTTCGGCCTCGGGCTGACCATTGGCCGGTTCGCCAACCGGATCGGCGGCGGTCGATTCACCCTGGACGGCACTGAGTATCAACTCGTCACCAACGAGAACGGCAACACCCTGCACGGCGGCCCGGACGGCTTCGCCCGCCGGCTGTGGGGCGTCAGCGACGTGGCCCCGGGAACCGTCGAGTTCGCGCTGACCAGCCCGAACGGCGATCAGGGCTTCCCCGGCGAGGTGTCAGTCCGGGTCCGCTACACGCTGAGCGACCACGAACTGCGCATGGAGTACGCCGCCACCTCCACCGCGCCGACACCGATCAACCTGACCAACCATGCCTACCTGAACCCGGCCGGCGAAGCCTCCGCTTCGGCCGACGACCTGCTGCTGACCGTGCACGCCCAGCAACTCGTGGAAGTCGACGACACCCTGGTGCCGACCGGACGGCTGCTGGCCGCCGATCTGCGCGAGCCGCGACGGATCGCCGACGTGGCACCGCTGGACACCTGTTTCGTGGTGGACGGCGAGCCCGGCACGCTGCGCCCGCACGCCACGCTGGCGGCGTCCGATCTGGCCATCGACGTGTTCAGCGACCAGCCCGGCGTCCAGGTGTTCACCGCCGACGGCATGGCCGGCGTTCCCGGGCTGGCCGGGGACTACGGGCCGCGGGCCGGGGTCGCGCTGGAGACCCAGAACTTCCCGGACGCCCCGAACCACCCGGGGTTCCCCGATTCGATCCTGCGCCCCGGGCAGGTGCACACCGCCACCACGGTCTGGCGCTTCCGCACGACCACCGCTGGTTGAGCTTGTCGAAACCCTCTTTCGGCCCGGGAGACCTGGTCTCGACAAGCTCGACCAACGGCAGGTGTGCTGCTACCCCATGGCGCTGACCGCAGCGCCGACGATGCCCGACTGGTTCAACAGTTGCGCCGGGACGATCGGCGCCTGCAAATCCAGCCGCGGCAGGAACTTCGCCGCCTTCTTACTGATCCCGCCGCCGACGATGATCAGGTCGGGTGACAGCAGCGCCTCGACGTGGCTGAAGTACCGCTGCAGCCGCTTCGACCATTCCTTGTACGACAACCCCTCGTTGGTCTTGACCGACGACGCCGCCCGCTTCTCCGCGTCGTAGCCGTCGATCTCGAGGTGACCGAACTCGGTGTTGGGCACCAGCCGTCCGTCGACGAACAGCGCGGTGCCGATACCGGTGCCGAGCGTGGCGATCAGGACCACACCGGCGACACCGCGTCCGGCCCCGAACCGCATCTCGGCGATCCCGGCCGCGTCGGCGTCGTTCAGCACCGTGACCGCATGCCCGAGCCGGCCGCTGAGTTCGGCAGCCAGATCGGTGCCGATCCAGCTGTGGTCGACGTTGGCCGCCGAGCCGACCACGCCGTGCCGCACGATGCCCGGGAAGGTGCAGCCCAGCGGGCCGTCCCAGCCGGCCTGCTCGACCACCGCGACAACGGTGTCGAGCACAGCCGGCACGGTTGCCGGTTGCGGGGTCGGAATCCGTACCCGCTCACCCGCCAACACACCCTGTGCGAGGTCGACCGGTGCACCCTTGATGCCGGTGCCGCCGATGTCGATGCCGAATCCGGTACCCACTTCTCCTCCTACTCCGTCCGACGGCATCAGTGGCCACCGGGGACGAAGCCGCCGTCGTCCATGTCTTCGAGCGCGACGCCCTTGGTCTCTTTGACGAACCTGAGCACGAACAGCAGCGACAGCAGAGCGAAGGCCGCATACAGGCCGTAGGCCATGCCGAGCGAGATGTCCTTCAGGGTCGGGAAGGTCACGGTCACGATCCAGTTCGCCACCCATTGCGCGAAACCGGCCACCGACAACGCCGCGCCGCGGTACATGTTCGGGAACATCTCGCCGAGCATGATCCACATCACCGGACCCCACGACATACCGAACGCGATCACGAACACGTTCGCAGCCGCCAACGCCACCGGACCCATGCCACCCAGCTGCGGCACGCCATTGACCACCGGCGCGGTACCGAAGATGAACGCCATCACGCCGAGCGCCACCGTCATGCCGATCGAGCCGATGATCAGCAGCGGACGTCGACCGGCCCGGTCGACCGCGGCGATCGCGATCAGCGTGGTGACGATGTTGGTCACCGAGGTGAGCACGGTGATCACGAACGAGCTCGATTCGGTGAACCCGACCGCCTCCCACAGCACGTTGGAGTAGTAGAAGATCACGTTGATGCCGACGAACTGCTGGAAGATCGCCAAGCCGATACCGACCCAGACGATCGGATACCAACCACCCTTGGGTGATTTCAGGTCGGCCATCGACGGCTTGTGCGAGCTGCTCAACGAGGCCTGGATCTTCTCCACCGTCTCGTTGGCACCCACGCCCAGCACCTTGGCCAGGATCTTCTGTGCTGCCTCGGGGTTGCCCTGGGCCACCAGGAACCGGGGCGATTCGGGGATGGTCAGCGACAACCCGCCGTAGGCGATCGCCGGGATGAACATCATGATGAACATCCACCGCCACGCCTCGAGCCCCATCCACAGCATGCCTGAGGAGCCGCCCGCGGCCTCGGCCAGCACGTAGTCCACCAGCAGCGACACGAAGATGCCCGACACGATCGCCAGCTGCTGCAGCGAACCCAGCCGGCCACGAATGTGCGGCGGTGAGATCTCCGCGATGTAGGCCGGTGCGATCACCGACGCGATACCCACCGCGATGCCGCCAATAATCCGGAAGATCACAAACAGGGTCAGGCTGTTCGACAAGCCACAGCCGATCGCCGAGATGAAGAACAGTACGGCCGCGATCTGCATCACTCGTAGCCGGCCGATCCGATCAGCGATCCGACCGCCGGTGAATGCACCGGCCGCCGCACCGATCAGGGCCGCTGCCACCGCGAAACCGAGCGGCCCGGGCGCCACCTCGAAGTGCTTCTCGATGGCGCTGACAGCACCGTTGATCACCGCCGAGTCGTAACCGAAAAGTAAGCCGCCCAATGCAGCCACCGAAGCGATCCGGACTACCCCGGAACCCTTCGGTGTCGTCGCAGGGCTTGTTTGCTCCGTCATCGCGTCACCCTCCTCGAGGGCGCATCAAGTTGAAGCATTCTCAACACCTCCATGTGTTCGGAACTTGAACGCTGCTCGGCCACGCAGGGGGCACGTGCGACGTTTGATGATTGGAGTCTCCACCTGAGCCCGCAAGGTGGTCAAGAGTTGAACTAAAAGTTACGCGTCAACAAACTCGGTGTTCATGCGTTGCACTCGATGTTCGGTCAGCGCCACCTTCGCCGCGCCTAACACTTCGGAACGCTTGCCCAGCTCGGAAAGGACGATCTCGACCCGTTCCGCGGCACTCGGGATGGCGTACTGGCTGACCATCTGTCTGATCGGCTCCAGCAGCACCTCGCCCGCGCTGCTCAACTCGCCCCCGACGATCACCCGTTGCGGATTGATCAGGTTGACCAGGTTGGTCACCGCGACGCCGATGTGCCGTCCGGTCTGAGCCAGTACCCGCCGGCACAGCGGGTCACCTGACGCGATCCGCTCAAGCACCTCGTCGAAGCTCACCAGGCGACCCAGCTGCGGCTCCAACAGGGCCAGCACGGCCGGGGTGGACACCACAGTCTCCAGGCAGCCCCGGTTGCCGCAGCGACACAGCGCCCCGGTCTCCGCACGCTGCAGCGTGTGTCCCAATTCGCCGGCGATGCCGCTGATCCCCGCGTACAAGGTGTCATTCAGGATGAGTCCGGCGCCCAGGCCTTCCGACACCCAGATGTAGGCGAAGTGGCTCACGCCGCGTCCCGCGCCCAGGCGAGCCTCACCGACGGCACCGACATTGGTGTCGTTGTGCACGCTGACCGGAAAGCCCAGGACATCCTGCGCCAGGGCGGCAGGCTCGATCCCGCCCCAGCGCGGCAGGATCTCCGTCGAACCCAGCCGTCCCGAACTGATGTCCACCGGAGCGGGCAGGGCGAGCGCCCCGCGATGCACCTCGGCGCGCGACCTGCCGGCGGCCGCGAGCACCCGATCGAGCAGGGCACTGAGTTCGACCATCGATTCCGTGGCGGGCAACTCGTCGGAGATCCGCATCCGTGCATCGGTGAGGATCTCGCCGTCCATGCCGGCGACCGCCGCCGCCAGATGCCGGCGTCCGTGATCGAGGCCGACGACCAGCCCCGGCGGTGTGGACAGCCGAATCAGCTGGCTGCTCCGGCCCGCCCCCCGGCGTTCGAAGAGGACGTCACCGGCGTCGGCGAGTTCGCGCACCAGCGCAGAGATTGTGGACGCGGCCAGCCCGGTCGCTCGGGCCAGGTCGGCCTGGGAGAGCACCTCGCCGTCGGCGAGCGCGGCGAGCACCCGCTTCCGGTTCGCCTGCCGCAACGAGCGGGGCGAGCCAGGTCCGGAACGTGGCGCCTCCTGCACGCGAGGGATGTTACGCCACCGGCGAGGTTCGCGGGGTTCCATCAAGCAGCCAGGAACATCGCCAGCACTGCCGTGTCGGCGTCCTCCCTCGGGTCGAAGCCGGCCCGGCTGACCATCCGGGCGATGTTGCCGCGGCGGTCGGCCTCCACCCAGGCGGCGCGATGCTCCAGACCCAGATGGGGAATTCCCGGCAACAACACACAGCCGGCGGCCACCTCGTCCTGCTCGGGTAGCGAGGGCCGGATCTCGTGCGGCGGATGCAGCACGATCAGGCCCGGCGGCTGATGCTCGGCGAACTGGCCGGGCGCCACGGCGCGTTCGCCGAGCACCGGACCCTCGGCGAGAACCAGTCCGACCGCACCGGGCAGCGGCGCCTCCGGCAGTTCCTCGCGAATCCGGAAGACGGTGCTGGTCTCCAGCAGTCCCGGCACGCCGGCCATCTGGACGGCGAGCAACAGGAAGCGGGCCCATTCCACCGTGTTCGCCGGCCACCGCCCGGAGACCAGGAATCCGCTGAGCAGGCC